>DATFEJ010000017.1:0-5711 GCA_035251235.1 Burkholderiales bacterium | reverse complement strand
CGAACCCTGCGTGCGCGCTCGCGCCCACCGGGCTCACCATGCCGAGCCCGGTCACGGCCACGCGGCGCGCGCTCATTGGCCGCCGGTGGCGGACAGCGGGGCGGCGATGCGCTCCAGCAGCTGCGTGAGCTCGCCGCAGGTGCGCGGCGGCGGCGTGTCCTCGCCGATTTGCACGCCGAGCTTTTCCTCGATCTCGAACATCAGCTCGAGCAGCGACAGCGAATCCACGCCCAGGCTGGCGAGCTCGGCCGCGGCATCGGCCGATTTCAGGTCGATGCCGAGCCGCTCCTCGACGAAGCGATAGGCGAGCGACGCGTCGCGCATGCGGCTACTTGCCGGCCGCCTTGCCGATCGTGTGCACGGCGGCGGACAGGCGCTTGGCGTCGTCGTGCCAGAACTGCCGGAACTCCGGCGCATCGAGGTAGCTGATCGGCGTGCGCACCTTGGCCATCGCGCCCGCGAACTGCGGATCGGCCACCGCGGCGCGCACCGCGGCGCGCAGCTGGTGCTGCACGTTCGGCGGGATCGCGGCCGGCGCCACCACGCCGGACCAGATGTAGAACTCCACGTCCTTGTAGCCCAGCTCCTGGAAGGTCGGCAGGTCGGGCATCAGCGCGAGGCGCTTGGCGCCCCAGCCGGCGAGCGCGCGCATCTTGCCCGCCTGGATCTGGCCCACGGCGGCGGCCGGTCCGGAGGCGAGCGCCTGCACCTCGCCCGAGAGCAGCGCCCGCACCGCCGGTCCGCCGCCCTGGTAGGGCACGTGAAACAGCTGGATGCCCGCGGCGCCGGCGAACATCTCCATCGCCACGTGCAGCGTGCCGAAGATGCCCGAGGACGAGTAGTTGACCTTGCCGGGGTTCGCCTTGGCGTAGGCGACGAACTCGGCCACCGTCTTGTACGGGCTCGCGGCGCTCACCACCAGCACGGTGGGATCCGCGGTCACCAGCGCGATCGGCATGAAGTCCGAGATCTGGTAGGGCGCCGCCTTGCCCTGCAGCGGGTCGGAGACCGGGAAGATGGAGATCGACGACAGCGTCATGAGGATGGTGTAGCCGTCGGGGTCGGCCTTGGCGGCCGCGGTCATGCCGACCGCGCCGCCCGCGCCGGGCCGGTTCACCACGACGATGGGCTGGCCGAGCGACTTCTCCATGGTCGCCGCGAGCGGGCGGCCGACGATGTCGGCCACGCCGCCCGGCGGGAAGGGCACGATCATGGTGACCGGCCGTGTCGGATACTCCTGCGCCTGCGCGCCGAGCGCGAGCAGGGCGGTCATTGCCGCGAAGATACTTCTCATGACTCCGTTCCTCCTCCCCCTGGGATGCCTGCCACCACGTTGCGGAAGCCCGCGTCCACGTACATTACCTCGCCCGTGACCCCGGCGGCGAGGTCCGAGAGCAGAAAGGCGGCGGCGTTGCCCACGTCCTCGGTGGTCACGTTGCGCCGCAAGGGCGCCTGCTCCTCGACGAACTTGAGGATCCTGCCGAATCCGGCGATGCCCGAGGCGGCCAGCGTCTTGATGGGGCCCGCGGAGATGCCGTTCACGCGGATGCCGCGCGGCCCGAGGCTCGCCGCCAGGTAGCGCACCGCGGCCTCCAGGCTCGCCTTGGCGAGACCCATGGTGTTGTAGTGGGGCACGACGCGCTCGGCGCCCAGGTAGGTGAGCGTCACCAGCGACGCCTTGCGCCCCTGCATGAGCGCCAGCGCGCCCTTGGCGAGCGCCGGGAAGCTGTAGGCGGAGACGTCGTGCGCGATGCGGAACGCCTCGCGCGACAGGCCATCGAGGAAATCCCCCGCGATCGCCTCGCGCGGCGCATAGCCGATGGCGTGCACCAGGCCGTCCAGGGCGTCCCAGCGCTCGCCGAGCGCCGCGAACAGGGCGTCGAGCTGCGCGTCCTCGGCGACGTCGCAGGGCAAGGCGATGTCCGAGCCGAGCTCGCGCGCCATGTCCTCGACGCGCTCCTTGAAGCGCTCGTTCTGGTAGGTGAAGGCGAGCTCGGCGCCCTCGCGCCGCGCCGCCTTCGCCACGCCGTAGGCGATCGAGCGGTTGCTGAGCAGGCCCGTGACAAGAATACGGCGGCCGGAAAGGATCGGCATGGCGCCCGATTATACTTCCCGGCATGCGCTCGCTCGTCGTGCTGGCGATCCTCGCCGGCGGCTGCGCCGACGTCTGGAACGATCCCTATCCGGCGTCGGACCGCGGCAAGAACATCCTGTACTCGGCGTTCACCGAGCGGCCCAAGCACCTCGATCCGGTGCAGTCCTACACCGAGGACGAGGCGCGCTTCACGCAGCAGGTGTACGAGCCGCCGCTGCAGTACCACTACCTCAAGCGCCCCTACGAGCTCGCGCCGCTGACCGCGCTCGAGGTGCCCAGGGCCGCGCCGGCGCCGGGCGGCGGCGTGGTGTACACGATCCGCATCCGGCCCGGCACCCGCTACCAGCCGCACCCGGCGTTCGTGCCGGAGAACCACGCGCTCGCGCGCGAGCGCATCGCGTCGCTCGACAGCCCCTACCGCCTGCCGCTCGGCACGCGCGAGCTGACTGCCGACGACTACGTCTACGAGATCAAGCGGCTCGCCAGCCCGCGGCTGCACTCGCCGATCCTCGGCCTGATGGCCGAGAAGATCGTCGACCTGGGCGATCTGGCCGAGCGGCTGAGGAAATTCGACACGCGCAAGGAGGACTGGCTCGACCTGCGCAAGCACCGGCTGAAGGGCGTGGAGAAGGTCGACGACTACACCTACCGCGTGCGGCTGAAGGAGCCCTACCCGCAGTTCGTGTACTGGCTGGCGATGCCGTTCTTCGCGCCGATGCCCTGGGAGGCGGAGAAGTTCTTCCACCAGCCGGGCATGGCGGAGAAGAACTTCACGCTCGACTGGTGGCCGGTGGGCACGGGCGCCTACATGCTCACCGAGAACAATCCGAACGCGCGCATGGTGCTCGAGAGGAATCCGCACTTCCGCGGCGAGCCGTACCCCGCGCAAGGCGAGCCGGGCGACGCGCGCGCCGGGCTGCTCGCGGACGCAGGCAGGACCATGCCGTTCGTCGACACGGTCGTGTTCTCGCGCGAAAAGGAGAGCATCCCGTACTGGAACAAGTTCCTGCAGGGCTACTACGACTCCTCCGCCATTCCGAGCGACACCTTCGACCAGGCGGTGCGCGTGGCGGTGGGCGGCGAGGTGGCGCTCACGCCCGAGATGCAGGAGAAGGGCATACAGCTGCGCACCTCGGCGGACACCACCATCCTCTACCTGGGCGTCAACTGGCTGGACGCCACGGTGGGCGGCGACGGCGAGCGCGCGCGCAAGCTGCGCCAGGCGCTTGCCATCGCGGTGGACTGGGAAGAGTACATCTCGATCTTCCTCAACGGCCGCGGCGTGGTGGCGCAGGACCCGCTCGCGCCGGGCATCTTCGGCCAGCGCACGGGGCGCGAGGGCGTCAATCCCGTCACGCACGTGTGGGACAACGGCAAGCCGCACCGCCGGCCCGTGGAGGAGGCGAGAAGGCTCCTCGCCGAGGCCGGATATCCCGATGGCCGGGATGCCAGGAGCGGCGCGCCGCTGGTGCTGTACCTGGACACCGTGGGGCGTGGCCCCGGCGACAAGCCGCGCTTCGATTGGTGGCGGCGCCAGTTCGGCAAGATCTCGGTGCAGCTCGAGATCCGCGACACCGACTGGAACCGCTTCCAGGAGAAGATCAGGAAGGGCAGCCAGCAGCTCTACATCCTCGGCTGGAACGCCGACTACCCCGACCCGGAGAACTTCCTCTTCCTCCTGCACGGCGCGCAGTCGCGCGCCAAGAGCCAGGGCGAGAACACCTCGAACTACGTGAACGCGGAGTTCGACCGCCTGTTCGAGCGCATGAAGACCATGCCGAACACGGCCGAGCGCCAGGCGATCATCGACCGCATGGTGGAGATCTACCGGCGCGACGCGCCGTGGCTCGGCGGCTTCCACCCCGTGTCCTACGGGCTCACGCACGCCTGGATGGTGAACGGCAAGCCGAACAACATGGCGCGCAACAACCTCAAGTACCTGCGCGTCGACGTCGAGAAGCGCGCGGCGCTGCGCGCGGCCTGGAATCGGCCGGTGCTGTGGCCGGCGCTCCTGATCCTCGTGGTGCTCGTGGCCGGGTCGATTCCGGCGTTCCTCGGCTACCGCCGGCGCGAGCGCATGGCGGCACGATGATCGCCTACATCATCCGCCGCACGCTGTACGCGATCCCGATCCTGGTCGGCATCAACTTCCTCACGTTCGCGCTGTTCTTCCTGGTCAACACGCCCGACGACATGGCGCGCATGCAGCTGGGCGTCAAGCGCGTCACGCCCGAGGCGATCGAGAAGTGGAAGGCCGAACGCGGCTACGACAAGCCGCTGCTGTGGAACGCCGCCGCCGCGGGCGCGAGCAAGGCCACCGAGACCATCTTCTTCGAGAAATCGCTGCGGCTGTTCGCCTTCGATTTCGGCCGCGCCGAGGACAACCGCGACATCGCCCACGAGATCCGCACGCGCATGGGGCCGAGCCTCGCGCTCGCCATCCCCGTGTTCCTGGTGGGCATCGCGGTGAACATCACCTTCGCGCTCGGCATGGCGTTCTTCCGCGCCACCTACCTGGACCTGTGGGGCGTGATCCTGTGCGTGGCGATGATGTCGATCTCGTCGCTGTTCTACATCATCGGCGGCCAGTACCTGGTGTCCAAGCTCTGGCACCTGGTGCCGATCTCGGGCTACGCCGGCGGGCCGGACGCGGTGAAGTTCCTCGTGCTGCCCGTGCTGATCGGCGTGGTGGGCGGCATCGGCGCCGGCAGCCGCTGGTACCGGACGCTGTTTCTCGAGGAGATGGGCAAGGACTACGTGCGCACCGCGCGCGCCAAGGGGCTCGCGGAGTCCGCGGTGATGTTCCGCCACGTGCTGCAGAACGCCATGATCCCCATCCTCACCGGCGTGGTGGTGGTCATCCCGCTGCTGTTCATGGGCAGCCTGCTCACGGAATCCTTCTTCGGCATCCCGGGGCTGGGCAGCTACACCATCGATGCCATCCAGGCGCAGGACTTCGCGGTGGTGCGCGCCATGGTGTTCATCGGCTCGGTGCTCTACATCGCCGGGCTGCTGCTCACCGATATTTCCTACACGGTTGTCGACCCGCGGGTACGGTTGAACTGACATGTTCTTCCCGCTGCCCACGGACTTTCTCGTCTGGTTCCTGGTCGCGGCGCTGATCGCGTTCGCCTTCTATTCGTCCCGCAATCCTCATCTCGCTGCACCGTGGAGACGGGTCTTCCGCAGCCGCGTTGCCGTGGCAAGTGCAGTGCTGCTTGCCTGCTACCTCGTGGTGGGGCTGCTGGACTCCGTGCACTACCGGCCGGCGCTTTCGCAGACGGACCCTGGCGCGCCCGTGAAGTACGCCGTCGAGGTGCGCTCGGCGCTCGATTGGGTGCTCGCGCCGTTGCGCACGCGCCTGGAGAAGACCTACTCGGCGCCGCTCGCCACGCGCCTCCACCAGAAGGAGACCATCGAGCGGCCCGACGGCAGCACGGCGCGCGACTTTCCGCGCCTGGCGCACGGCGGCGCGCACCTGAAGGACGAGGCGCACTGGGGCAGGGACGTCGCCCTGCGCATCCTCGCCGGCCTGGCGGGGGCCGTGGCGCTGTGGGCGCTCGCGGTGCTCGCCGGCCGCAGGACGCTCGCGCGGCGCTGGCCGCAGGTGCCCTGG
>DATFEJ010000148.1:0-2647 GCA_035251235.1 Burkholderiales bacterium | reverse complement strand
GGTGGCCCTGCAGGTCGAACGCGCCGGCGAACAGCGGGATAAAAAGGGCGGCCATTGCCCACAAGCGCGACATGGCTCGATACTACGCGAGCCATGCGCGAGGACATCCGGGCGTTTCAAATCGCTGTGCCGGAAGGCGCGCTTTCCGAGCTAAAAGAACGCCTTGCGCGCACGCGCTGGCCCGACGAGCCGCCGCTCGCGCCGTGGTCGACGGGCACGAGCGTCGCGTATGTCCAGGAACTGTGCGCCTACTGGCGCGAGCGCTTCGACTGGCGCGCTTGGGAAGCGCGGCTGAACGCGCTTCCGCAGTACAAGGCCGCGCTGCACGGCATCGACCTGCATTTCATCCACGTGCGCTCGCCGAATCCGGGGGCCATGCCGCTGCTCCTCTCGCACGGCTGGCCGGGCTCCATCGTCGAGTTCCACAAGCTGATCCCGCTGCTCGCGCCGCATTTCCACGTGGTCGCGCCGTCCCTGCCGGGCTACACGCTGTCCTTTTCGCCTGGGCAGAAACGCTTTGGCACGCCGGAGATCGCCGCCTGCTTCGCGGACCTCATGGGCCTGCTGGGCTACGCGCGCTTCGGCGCCCAGGGCGGCGACTGGGGCGGCTTCATCAGCTCGGTGCTCGGGCATCGCTATCCCGAGCGCGTGCTCGGCATCCACCTCAACCTGCTGGCGCTGCAGCGCGAGCCGAAGATCGCCGCGCCCACGGAGGAGGAAGCCGCGTACCTGAAGGCCCTGCGGCATTTCGCGCGCGAGGAGACCGGCTACCAGTGGATCCAGGGCACCAAGCCGCAGACGCTCGCCTTTGGCCTGACCGACTCGCCCGCGGGGCTGGCCGCCTGGATCGCGGAGAAGTTCCGCAGCTGGAGCGATTGCGGCGGCGAGATCGAGAACGCGATCTCGCGCGACGAGCTGCTCGCCAACGTATCGCTGTACTGGTTCAGCGGCGCGATTGGCTCCTCCTTCTGGCCCTACTACGCGCGCCGCCACGGCCCGTGGCCGATCCCGGAGGGTGAAACAGTGCGCGTGCCGGCCGCCTACGCCGCGTTCCCCAAGGAGATCGTGCGCCCGCCGCGCTCGCAGGCGCAAACCATGTACGCGGACCTGCGCCGCTGGACGGAGATGCCGCGCGGCGGGCACTTCGCCGCGCTCGAGCAGCCGGCGCTGCTCGCCGAGGACGTGATCGCGTTCTTCGCCGGGCTGCGCGCGTGAGCGCGCGTTTCCTGCAGCGCGTCGCCTCGGCCGAGTCGCCGGGATTGCTCCTCAAGAGCTGGCTGTTCTGCCTGGTGTACTGCGCCCTGGCCTTCTCGATCTTCTACGTGTTCGCCTTCCGCGCGCGCGAGATCTTCCCGGCGCTGATCGGTGGCTTCTTCGCGGTGTTCGGCGTGGTCTATGTCTGGGCGACGTTCCAGAAGACGCTCGAATACCTCAGGTTCGGCGAGGTCGCGCTGCGCCTGGAGAGCGCGCCGGTGCTCGGCGGCGAGCTGGTGGCGCGCCTGCTCTGGCCGGCGGAAGGCGTGCGCGAGCTGCGCGCCGAGCTGAGCGCTTCTGAAATGGCGACGGAGACGAACGCCAAGGGGCGCGAGGTGCGCCGTGAGCGCGTGCGCTGGCGCGAGGAGCGCACCTTTGCCGCCGGCGGTGGCGGGCCGCTGCTGCGCATGCGGATTCCCGATGCGCCGGAGGTGGAGCGGGGTGCGCCCTACACATGGAAGTTGCGCGTGCAGGCGGAGTTGCCGGGCGTGGACTTCGACCGCAGCTACCCCATCGAGGTCGGACAGCCTGCACCCGGCAGTCCGCCGCCGGCGCCGCTGTTGCCGGAGGAACTGGCGCAGGCCGCGGCACCGGCGCCCGGGCCGCAGGCGCCTCCGCGGCCGGTCGCCGTGCCTCTGCTCCTCCTCGCCAACGCCGTGCCACTGGTGGGTGTGCTGGCCTGGGACTGGCGCGTCGGCGACGTCGTCATCCTCTACTGGATCGAGAACCTGGTGATCGGCCTGTACAACGTGCTGCGCATCCTCGCCGCGCAGCCCGAAGGCGCGCGTGCGGGCCTGATGGCCGGCAAGATCTTCCTCGCGGCATTCTTCCTGGTCCACTACGGCGGTTTTTGCGCCGGGCACGGCGTGTTCCTCGCCGCCCTGTTCCCGGTGGCGGGCCCCGGCGGGGCGAAGCTGGGTATCGACGGCGTGGTGCTGGACATGCTGCGCGAGCCGGGGCTGCTGGTCGCGGTGGCCGCGCTCACCTTGAGCCACGGCTACTCGTTCGTGCGCAACTATCTCGGGCGCGGGGAATACCGGCGCGCGGACGTGCAACGGCTCATGATGCAGCCCTACGGCCGAATCCTCGTGGTGCACCTGTTCGTGATCTTCGGTGGCATGCTGGTGCAGGGCGTCAAGGCGCAGGTGCCGGCGCTGCTGCTGTTCATCGCGCTCAAGACCTTCATCGACTACCGCATGCACCGCCGCGAGCGACGCCTGCTCGCTACGCCGCCAGCGGCTCGATGAGCTCGGCGCCCTCGTGGCGCGCGTTGTTGACGCGCTTGCTGACCGCGTAGTGGGTGAACTCCTGCGCCAGCGCGTGCTCGCGCGCGAACTGCGAGGCGTCCTTGAGGCCGGGATCGAGCCAGGCGGCGAACGCTTCGTCGGGCAGC
>DATFEJ010000180.1:0-2303 GCA_035251235.1 Burkholderiales bacterium | reverse complement strand
CTTCAGCGTATCGAGGCGCCGCTGCGGACTGGGCGCGCGCGGTTCGAGCTTGCGCGCGAGCTCCCGGTCGAGCGTGCCGATGGAGACGTACACCTTGGCGAGGTTCTTGTGTGCCATGGGCCCGATGAGATCGAGGTCGCGCTCCACCAGCGCCGACTTGGTGACGATGGTGAAGGGATGCTCGCACTCGGAGAGCACTTCGAGAATCTGCCGGGTGATGCGGTACTTACGCTCGACCGGCTGGTAGCAGTCGGTGTTGGCGCCGAGCGAGATCGGCGACACCCGGTAGCCAGGCTTGGCCAGCTCCTGCCGCAGGAGCTCGGCGGCGTTGGTCTTGGCGAACAGCTTCGTCTCGAAGTCCAGGCCCGGGGAGAGCTCGAGGTAGGCGTGGCTCGGGCGGGCATAGCAGTAGACGCAGCCATGCTCGCAGCCGCGATACGTGTTGATCGACTGGTCGAAGGGCACGTCGGGCGAGTCGTTGCGCGCGATGATCGAGCGCGCGCGCTCCACCGTCACCGTGGTGGCGAGCGGTGCGAGCGCCTCGTCCTCGCCCGCCCAGCCGTCGTCGAACGGCGCGCGCTCGACGGTCTCGAAGCGCCCGGGGTTTTGCGAAAGCGCGCCGCGCAGGCGGTTCATTCGACTTAAAATGGCCGGTGTCCCCGATACTGTATACATGAACAGTACCCGCCGCAACGTCGGACTGCTGGCCGCCTGCCAGGCGCTGCTGATGACCAACAACGCGACGCTCATCGCCATCAACGGCCTGGCGGGCCTCGCGCTCGCGCCGCGCATGGCGCTCGCCACGCTGCCGGTGACCTGCTGGGTGGTCGGCTCGGCCATCGCCACGATGCCGGCGTCGCTGCACATGCGGCGCGCCGGGCGGCAGGCCGGGCTCACTGCCGGCACGCTCTGGGGCGTGGTCGGCGCGCTCATCTGCGCCGGCGCGGTGTGGGTGCAGAGCTTCTGGCTGCTGTGCTTCGGCGCGCTCGTCTTCGGCGCGTTCAACGCCTACGGCCAGTACTACCGCTTCGCCGCCGCCGAGGTGGCGAGCGGGGACTTCAAGAGCACGGCGATCTCGCTGGTGCTCGCCGGCGGGCTGGTCGGCGGCATCCTCGGGCCGACCACCAGCCGCTTCACGGTGGACCTGCTCCAGCCGCGCTTCACGGGCGCCTACCTCGCGCTGATCGGCTTCGCGCTCGTCACCATGGTGGTGCTGCGCTTCATCCGCATCCCGCCGCTCGACGAGAAGACCAAGGCATCGGGCGGGCGCCCGCTCGCCGAGATCGCCCGCCAGCCCAAGTTCGTGATCGCCGTCCTGTCGGGCGCGATCGGCTACGGCGTCATGAACTTCCTCATGACCTCCACCCCCATCGCCATGGGCGTGTGCGGTCACCCTTACAGCGACGCCGCGTTCGTCATTTCGTCGCACGTCATCGCCATGTTCCTGCCCTCGTTCGTCACCGGGCGCCTCATCCGCAGCTTCGGCGTGCTGCAGGTGATGTTCGCGGGCGCGCTGCTCAACTTCGCCGCCATCGGCGTGGCGCTGTCGGGCATCGCCGTGACGCAGTTCTGGGTGTCGCTGGTGCTGCTCGGCGTGGGCTGGAACTTCCTGTACGTCGGCGGCACGACGCTGCTCACGCAGACCTACCGCCCCGAGGAGATGGCCAAGGCGCAGGGCGCCAACGAGCAGGCGATCTTCATCATGATGGCCATCTCCTCCTTCACCTCGGGCCTCACCGTCACCGCCGCGGGCTGGGAGCGGGTCAACCTGTTCGCGCTGCCGATGGTCGCCGTGGTGGCGATCGCCATCCTCTGGTACGCGGCCACGCATCGGGAAGGAAGGCGGCCCGCGTGACGCCGCCGGCGCGCATCGGCCAGCGGCTGGAGGACATCGACACGCCGGCGCTGGTGCTCGACCTGGACGCCTTCGAGAATAACCTGCGCACGCTCGCCGACGCCGTGCGCGGCCGCGTGCGCGTGCGCACGCACGCCAAGACCCACAAGTGCCCGGAGGTCGCCAAGCGCCAGATGGCGCTCGGCGCGGTTGGCGCCTGCTGCCAGAAGGTGTCGGAGGCGGAGGCCATGGTCGAGGGCGGCATCGGCGACGTGCTGGTGACCAATGAAATCGTGGGCGCGCCGAAGCTCGAGCGCCTCGCGCGGCTTGCCGGGCGGGCAAAGCTCGGCGTGTGCGTGGACGACGCCGGCAACGTGGCCGACCTCGAGGCCGCGGCCGCGCGCGCCGGCACGAAGCTGGATGTCTACGTGGAGATGGACGTGGGCATGGGGCGCTGCGGCGTGGCGCC
>DATFEJ010000037.1:0-2247 GCA_035251235.1 Burkholderiales bacterium | reverse complement strand
TGCGCCAGCTCCAGCTCCTCGTTGGGCGCCCGCAGGCGCGCGCACAGCGCGGCGAGGGCCGCGGCCTCCAGTCCCCAGGTGAGCACGGCGAAGCGCACGGCGAGAGTGGCACCAGCCGCCGCCGCGCGCTCGAGCGCGGCGCGGTCGTGCGACAGCTCGGGCAGCAGCCGTCCGGTGAGGCCGCACTCGTCCAGCACCTCGAGCATCTTCGCCGGGTGCGGCTCCATCAGGCCGCGCGAGAACTCCTGCCAGACGCGCTCGGCCACCAGGTGATCGGCCTCGCCGATCTCCACCATGCGCCGCATGAGCGTCCGGGTCTCCTCGGCAATGCGAAAGCCGAAGCGCGCGACAAAGCGCGCCACGCGCAGGATGCGCACCGGGTCCTCCTCGAAGGCCGCGCTCACGTGACGCAGCACGCCCGCGCGCAGGTCCTTCTCGCCGCCGTAGGGGTCGATCAGCCGCCCGGCCTCGTCGCGCGCCATGGCGTTGATGGTGAGGTCGCGCCGCGCGAGGTCGGCTTCCAGCGTCACGTCGGCCGCCGCGTACACGGTGAAGCCCTTGTAGCCGCGGCCGCTCTTTCTCTCGGTGCGCGCGAGCGCGTACTCCTCGTGCGTCTCGGGATGCAGGAACACCGGGAAGTCCTTGCCCACCGGGCGGTAGCCCAGCCGGACCATCTCCTCGGGCGTCGCGCCGACCACGACCCAGTCGCGGTCGGCGACCGGCAGGCCGAGCAGCTCGTCGCGCACGCAGCCGCCGACCTCGTAGACCTTCACGCGTACAGCTCGAACTGCGGCAGCACCTCCGTCTCGCGCTCGGCGTCGCGCATCCAATCCTGCAGCGCGGGCAGCGCGAGCACGCGTTCCGCGTAGGCCCGGCACACGGGCGGCAGGTCCACCTCGTAGGTGCGAAACCGGAGCACCACCGGCGCGTACATGGCGTCCGCGGCGGTGAAGCCGCCGAACAGGTACGGGCCGCGGCAATCGCTCCAGATGTCGACGATGCGCGAGATCTCGGCGAGCACTTCCGGCCTGCGTCCCTTGCCCGGGTGGCGCTTGCGGATGTTCATGCACATGTGCTGGCGCAGGTTGGGGAATCCCGAGTGCATCTCGGCGGAGATGGAGCGCGCCCGCGCGCGCAGCGCCGGATCGGCGGGCCACAGCGCCGGGTTGCGCTCGGCAAGGTACTCGAGGATGGCGAGCGAGTCCCAGACATGCGTCTCGCCGTCCACCAGGCAGGGCACCTTGCCCGCCGGCGAGTACTGCAGCAGCTCGCGCTTGGACTCGGGCAGGTAGAGCGGGATGCGCAGCTCGCGAAAGCGCATGCCGAGCACCTTCATCGCCAGCCAGGCGCGCAGCGACCAGGACGAGTAGTTCTTGTTGCCGACGACGAGCAGCATGGCGCGCGTTCAGCGCCCGGCGTGGCTGCGCAGTCCCGGATAGCGCTCGCGCGGCCCGGCCGGCCCGAGCCAGCCCGGCGCCACCGCCTCGAGCGCCGCGGGCTCGATGCCGAAGGGAAACGGCGCCTCGCAGACGCTGGGCACCTGCATGGAGCGCAGGTTGTCGCGCGTGAGCAGCTTCACCGGCGAGAGCTCGAGGACGCGCGCCTGCAGGCTGGACAGGCGCGGGCCGAGGCCGAGCACCAGGCGGCGGCGCCCGGTCATGGCGCACACGGCCTGCACCAGCGCGCGCAGCGTGTAGCGCCGCGGCCCGCACAGGCAGTAGCGCTGGCCGTGCGTCTCGCGCTCGTCCAGCGCGGCGACGAAGGCCTCGGCGACGTCGCGCACGTACACGGGCTGGAACTGCGCCTCCGGGCTGGGCACCGCCAGCACGGGCGCGAAGCGCGCGAGCAGAGCGAACAGGTTGAGAAAGGAATCCTCCGGCCCGAAGATGACCGACGGCTGGAAGACGGTGACCGCGATGTCCTCCGCGGCGAGCGCGGCGCGCTCGCCGATGCCCTTGGAGCGCAGGTACTCGGAGGGCGCGTCCGGATGCGCGCCGAGCGCGCTCATGTGCAGCAGGCGTTTCACGCCCGCGGCGTGGCAGGCGTTGACCACCGCCTGCGCCAGCTCGACGTGCACGCGCGCGAAGTCCGGCCCGTAGCCGTTCGGCCCGCGCTCGTCGGCGCGTCCGCGGCGGCTGTGCAGCACGCCGGCGAGATTGACCACGGCGTCGCGCCCGGCGGCCAGCCGCTCGAGCACGCCCGGCTGGCCGATGTCGGCCTGCACCACGTCCACGGTCGGCAGCGTGA
>DATFEJ010000040.1:0-7390 GCA_035251235.1 Burkholderiales bacterium | reverse complement strand
TCATCGCGCAGCCGGAGCGCGCGCCGCGCCCGACGCGCGCGCTGGAGGCGACGCTCGTCTGGCTCGCCGAGGAGCCGCTGGTGCCCCTGGGTCGCTACCTGCTCAAGCACACGACGCGCACCGTGCGCGCGCGCGTGGCCGCGGTGGAAAGCGCGATCGACCTCGAGCGCCTCGCGCCGCGCCCGGCGGCCTCCGGCCTCGCGCTCAACGACATCGGGCAGGTGTCGCTCGCGCTCGCCCAGCCCGTGCTCGCCGACACGTACGCCGAGAACCGTGTCACCGGCGCCTTCGTGCTGATCGACCCTGCGAGCCTGCGCACGGTGGGCGCCGGAATGGTCCTCTGAGCGCCGCCTAGCGCCCCGGGGGCAGGAGGGCGTGGATCGCGTCGCACAGCTCGCGCACCGACAGGCGCTTCTGCAGCACCTGGGCGACGCCGGCACCGGCGGCCAGCGCCCGCAGCTCGTCGTTGACGTGGCCGGACACCAGGATCACCGCCAGGTCGGCGCGGATCGCGCGTAGCGCCTGCGCCAGGTCGATCCCGGTTGCGCCCGGCATGGCGTGATCGGTGACCACGGCGTCGAACGCGCGCGGCGCGGCGCGCACGGCCTGCTCGGCCTCCCGCGGCGAGGCGAAGGACGTCGTGCGCCAGCCGTGGCGCTGCAGGCCCTGCTCCATGAGGAAGCGCGTCGCGCGGTCGTCATCGACGATGGCCACGTGCACGCGCGTGCTCCTCAGTGCCGCCCGGGAGCGGCGCTCACGCGAGCAGCAGCGCCGCGACCACGACGCGGTCCTCGGCGGCGAGGATGTTGTAGGTGCGGCAGGCCGCCTGCACGTCCATCACTTCCAGGCCGATGCCGGCACGCGCCAGGGGCGCAGTCAGCGCCGCGGGCGGGAAGCGCAGCCGCGCGCCGGTGCCGAGCAGCACCACTTCGGGACGCAGCTCCACGATGCACGCGAAATGCGCCTCGGCCAGCTCGGCGAACGACGCCGGCGCCCAGTCGAGCACCTGCCCGGGCGTGACCAGCACGCTCGCCTCGCGGCGCTGGCCGTTCACCTGCACGTAGCCCTCGCCGTAGCCGGTGAAGGCGTTGCGCTGCGAGGGGGCGGAGGCCTGGAGTTTCACTGCTAGAATTCTATCCACAATGCGAGAGTTCGCGAGGATCCAGCGCCTCCCGCCGTACGTCTTCAACATCACCAACGAGCTGAAGATGGCGGCCCGCCGCCGCGGCGAGGACATCATCGACCTGTCGATGGGCAACCCCGACGGGCCGACGCCCCGGCACATCGTCGACAAGCTGGTCGAGGCCGCGCAGCGCCAGGATACGCACGGCTACTCGGTGTCCAAGGGCATCCCGCGCCTCAGGAAGGCGGTGTGCGACTGGTACCAGCGCCGCTACGCCGTCGAGCTCGACCCCGAGAGCGAGGCGATCGTCACCATCGGCTCCAAGGAGGGCCTCGCGCACCTGATGCTGGCGACGCTCGACCGCGGCGACACCGTTCTGGTGCCCAATCCCTCGTACCCGATCCACATCTACGGCGCGATCATCGCCGGCGCCGACATCCGCTCGGTGCGCATGACCCCGGGCGTGGACTTCATCGCCGAGGTGGAGCGCGCGATCCGCGAGCTGTTCCCGAAGCCGAAGATGCTGATCCTCGGCTTTCCGTCCAACCCGACGGCCAAGTGCGTCGAGCTCGAGTTCTTCGAGCGCATCGTGGCGCTGGCGCGCGAGCACGACATCATGGTGGTGCACGACCTCGCCTACGCCGACATCGTGTTCGACGGCTACCAGGCGCCCTCCATCATGCAGGTGCCGGGCGCGCGCGACGTGGCAGTCGAGTTCTTCACCATGTCCAAGAGCTACAACATGGCCGGCTGGCGCATCGGCTTCATGGTCGGCAACCGGGACCTGGTGCATGCGCTGGCGCGCATCAAGAGCTACCACGATTACGGCACGTTCACGCCGATCCAGGTGGCGTCCATCGTCGCGCTCGAGGGCCCGCAGGCCTGCGTGGCCGAGGTGCGGCAGACCTACCAGAGGCGGCGCGACGTGATGGTCAAGGGCCTGCACGACCTGGGCTGGATGGTGGAGAACCCGAAGGCCTCGATGTACGTCTGGGCGAAGATCCCGGACTATTACGCCAGGTTGGGCTCGATCGAGTTCACCAAGCACCTGCTCGAGCAGGCGAAGATCGCAGTGGCGCCGGGCGTCGGCTTCGGCGATTACGGCGACGACCACGTCAGGATCGCGCTCATCGAGAACGACAACCGGCTTCGCCAGGCGTTGCGCGGCGTGAAGGAGATGTTCCGCAAGGACGGCTTGCTGCGCGGCGCGGCATGAAGGCCATCCAGGTCGGCTTGCTCGGCATCGGCACGGTCGGCGGCGGCACCTGGGAGGTGCTCCACCGCAATGCCGGCGAGATCCGGCGCCGCGCCGGGCGCGCCATCCGCATCACGCGCGTCGCCGACAAGGACGTGAAGAAGGCGCGCCGCCTGGCCGGCGGCCGGGCCGAGGTCACCGGCGACGCCTGGTCGGTGGTGCGCGCGCCCGACATCGACATCGTCATCGAGCTGATCGGCGGCACCGGCATCGCCAAGTCGCTGATGCTCGAGGCGATCGCGCACGGCAAGCATGTGGTCACGGCCAACAAGGCGCTGCTCGCCAAGCACGGCAACCAGATCTTCAAGGCGGCGCAGAGGAAGGGCGTGATGGTCGCCTTCGAAGCCTCGGTCGGCGGCGGCATCCCGATCATCAAGGCGCTGCGCGAGGGGCTGGCCGCCAACCGCATCGAGTGGATCGCCGGCATCATCAACGGCACCTCCAACTTCATCCTCTCGGAAATGCGCGACAAGGGGCTCGCGTTCGACGCGGTGCTCGCCGAGGCGCAGCGCATGGGCTACGCGGAGGCCGACCCGACATTCGACATCGAGGGCATCGACGCCGCGCACAAGCTCACCATCCTCTCGGCGCTCGCCTTCGGCATCCCGATGCAGTTCAGGAAGGCCTACACCGAGGGCATCTCCAGGCTCACGCAGGCCGACATCGGCTACGCCGAGGAGCTCGGCTACCGCATCAAGCTGCTCGGCATCACGCGCCGCGCGCCGCGCGGCATCGAGCTGCGCGTGCACCCGACGCTCGTGCCGGCGCGGCGCCTGATCGCCAACGTCGAGGGCGTGATGAACGCGATCCTCGTCAAGGGCGACGCGGTGGGCGCCACCCTGTACTACGGCGCGGGCGCCGGCAGCCAGCCGACGGCGAGCGCGGTGGTCGCCGACCTGGTGGACGTCACGCGCCTGATCACCGCCGACCCGGAGCACCGCGTCCCGCACCTCGCCTTCCAGCCCGACCAGCTCTCGGCGACGCCGATCCTGCCGATGGGCGAGGTCGAAACGTCCTATTACCTGCGCATGCGCGTACAGGACAAGCCCGGGGTGCTGGCGCGCATCACGCGCATCCTCGCCGACTCGAGGATCTCGATCGACGCCATGGTGCAGAAGGAGCCGGGCGAGGGCGAGCAGCGCGTGGACATCGTCATGCTCACGCACCGCGCGCTGGAGAAGAACGTGGACCGCGCGATGGCGCGCATCGAGCGCCTGCCCACGGTGGTGGGCAGGGTGACGCGCATCCGGCTGGAGGAGCTGCTGTGAGAACGGCGCTCGCGCTCGCGCTGGCGATGAGCGCCGCGGCTGCCCTGGCGCAGGCGCCGGCGAAGAAGGAGCCCAAGCCCGCCCCGCAGAAGGCGCACAAGGCCAAGCAGCCGCACAAGGCGCACGCCAAGCCGAGCCCGGAGCAGATCCGGCGCTTCAACGAGCTGCAGCGCAAACAGGGCGGAAAGTCCTAGGCGCTTGCGATACCTCAGCACCCGCGGCGGCGGCGCGCCGCAACGCTTTTCCGACATCCTGCTCGAGGGCCTCGCGCCCGACGGCGGGCTGTACGTCCCCGAGCATTACCCGAAGGCCGACCTCGCCGCCTGGCGCGGGCTCGCCTATCCGCGGCTCGCCGCCGCGGTGCTCGCGCCCTTCATGGACGACGTGCCGGGGCTCGAGGCGCTCGTCGCGCGCGCCTACACGCGCGCCGCCTTCGGCAGCGACGAAATCGTGCCGCTGAAAACGCTGGAACCGGGCCTGCACCTGCTCGGCCTTTCCCAGGGGCCGACGCTCGCCTTCAAGGACCTCGCGCTGCAGCTGCTCGGCGAGCTCTTCGAGCAGGTGCTCGCCGCGCGCGGGGCATCGCTCAACATCCTCGGCGCCACCTCCGGCGACACGGGCTCGGCCGCCGAGCATGCGATGCGCGGGCGCAGCCGCATCGCGGTGTTCATGCTCTCGCCGCATGGGCGCATGAGCGCCTTCCAGGCCGCGCAGATGTACGCGCTGCAGGACGCGAACATCCACAACCTGGCGGTCCAGGGGACGTTCGACGACTGCCAGGACCTGGTCAAGCAGGTCAACGCGGACGCCGCCTTCAAGGCGCGCTGGCGCATCGGCGCCGTGAACTCGATCAACTGGGCGCGCGTCGCCGCGCAGGTGGTGTACTACTTCTGGGGCTACTTCCGCGCGACGAAGGGCGACGCCGAGCGCGTCGACTTCGCCGTGCCCTCGGGCAACTTCGGCAACATCCTCGCCGGCTACGTGGCGCGCGAGATGGGCCTGCCGGTCGGGCGGCTGATCCTCGCCACCAACGAGAACGACGTGCTCGACGAGTACTTGCGCACGGGACGCTACCGCGTGCGCCGCGCGGCGCAGGCCACCTCCAGCCCTTCGATGGACATCTCGAAAGCCTCCAATTTCGAGCGCTACGCCTACGACCTGGCGGGCCGCGACGGCGCGCGCGTGCGCGCGCTGTGGGCGGAGCTGGACAAGACGGGCGAGTTCCGGCTGCCGCCGGGCGCGGGCTTCGCCTCGGGCGTGTCGACGCACGCCGATCGCCTCGCCACCATCCGCATGGTGCACGCGCGATACGGCGTGGTCATCGATCCGCATACCGCCGACGGCGTGAAGGTGGGGCTCGCGCAGCGCACGCCGGGCGTGCCGCTGCTTTGCGCGGAGACCGCGCTGCCGGCGAAGTTCGCCGCGACCATCCGCGAGGCGCTGGGGCGGGAGCCCGAGCCCCCGCGGGGCTTCGAGGGCCTCGAGCAGCGGCCGCAGCGCGTCGAGGTGATCCCGCCCGAGGCCGGCGCAGTCAAGCGCTTCATCGAGGCGCACGCGGCATGAGCACGGAGAAGAACGTGCTCGGCGGCGAGCTGCGCGCCTGCAGCTTTTCGCCGCTCACCGGCTACTTCCGCGACGGCAGCTGCGCCACGCACGGCGAGCAGGGCGTCGCGCACCTGGTGTGCGTGCGCGCGACGCGCGAGTTCCTCGAGTTCAGCGTGGCGCACGGCAACGACCTGGTGACGCCGCGCCCCGAGCTGCGCTTTCGCGGCCTGGCGCCGGGCGACCGCTGGTGCCTGCACGTGCTGCGCTGGGTGGAAGCCTGGCGCGCGGGCGCCGCGCCGCAGGTGGTGCTCGAGGCGACGCACGAGGGCGTGCTGGAGTACGTGCCGCTCGCCGCGCTCAAGGAGCGCGCGCTCGACCTGAACTAGGCCCGCCCGGCGGCGAGCGCCGCGAGGCCGGCGCGATCGAGGATCGCGATGTCGGGGCCCGCCACCTCGACCAGGCCGCGCGCGGCGAGCTGGCGCAGCAGGCGCGACATGGTCTCCTTCTTCACGCCCAGGCGCGCCGCGATGGTCGATTTCGTGGCGGGCAGGTGCACCCGCCAGGCGCCGTCGGCCGGGGCCGCGCGCGAGTCGAGATAGCAGGCGAGGCGCTGCAGGCCGCTGTGCTGCGCGCTCGCCTCGAGCTCGCCGACCAGCTCGAGCACGCGCCCGGCGAGCGTGCGCGCCATGGCGTTGGCAAAACCGGCATTGCGCCCCATGAGCTGCAGCACGGGCAGCGAAGGAATCGTCGCCACCACGCAGTTCGCAAGCGCGACGACGTCGACCGGGCTCGCGCGCTCCAGCAGCACGGCGGCGAAGCCGAAGCTGTCGCCCCGCTCGAGGATGCGCGCGACCCGCTCCTCGCCGTTACTGCGCCGCAGCGTGATCTTGGCCGAGCCGTCGGCGAGTGCGAGGACGCCGGGCAGCAACTCGCCGCGCGGTGCGATCGTCGCGCCGCGGCGATGCGTGCGAAGGTTTGCGTAGGCGGCGAGCTCGTCCACCTCGTCGTGCGACAGCCGGTCGAAGGGGGGCAACCGCGAGATCAGGCTGTCCAGGATCCTGCGATCCCGCGCGGGGCGGAGGGCGGTCGGGGCGCTCTGCTGGATGCCTTGCTGCATTGCGCCATCGTGGCACTCCCGCTCTCGGCGATGTTGACGCATGTCAACCCGAGAGCGCCGACTTGCCGCCGGTTTGATCCAGGTCAAGCGCGCACGGGCGGCGGGAGAGATCGCGCGCGAGCGCGTGGTTGCCTTTGCTTCGCGCGCAGGGGTAGCGTTCGGCAAGAAGACAAATACCCACAGAGGAGGCCTCACCGATGAAGCGTCGCGTACCTGCCTGGTCAATCGCAGGCATTCTCATTGCGGGCATCTGGTCAGCGCAGGCGCAGTCGGCACCGGATGTCGCGGCCGCGGAGGCGCTCATGAAGAAGAGCGGCTGCAACAAGTGCCACGCCCTGTCCGCGAAGAAGGAAGGACCGCCCTACAAGGAGACCGCCGCCAAGTACAAGGGCAAGGCGGATGGCGCGCAGAAGCTCTTCACGCACCTCACCACCAATCCGAAGGTCAAGGTCGAGGGCAAGGAAGAGCTGCACGACGGGCTGAAGACCAAGAACGACGCGGACGTGAAGAACGTCGTCGAGTACATCCTGAGCCGCTGAGCCGGACATGCTCGGGCGCTTCTGGGGCTACCTGACCACCAAGTGCCAGACGTGCTCGCGCATCCGCCTGGGCATCGGCGTCGCGGTGGTGGCGGTGCTGGTGGCGGGCGTACTGATGGCCGCCGGCGCCGCGGGGCTCGCCTGGACCAACACCGAGGGCTTCTGCATCGGCTGCCACGAGATGCGCGACAACGTGTACGCCGAGTTCAAGGACACGATCCACGACAAGAACCGCTCGGGGGTGCGCGCCGTGTGCTCCGACTGCCACGTGCCGCGCGAGCCGGTGGCGATGCTCATGCGCAAGGCGGCCGCCACCTTCGAGATCTGGGGCAAGATCACCGGCGTCATCGACACCAAGGAGAAGTTCGAGAAGATGCGCCACACGATGGCGGTGCGCGAGTGGACGCGCATGAAGAAGAACAACTCGCAGGAATGCCGCAACTGCCATCACTTCGAGGCGATGGACCCCGAGAAGCAGGGCGACAAGGCCAAGGCGCGGCATGAGAAGGCGCGCGCCGAGGGCATCACGTGCATCGACTGCCA
>DATFEJ010000350.1:0-2686 GCA_035251235.1 Burkholderiales bacterium | reverse complement strand
CTACCAGCTGCACGTCAAGGCCTTCTACGACTCGAACGGCGACGGCCTGGGCGACTTCCGCGGGCTGACCGACAAGCTCGATTACGTGCGCGACCTGGGCGTCAACACGATCTGGCTGCTGCCCTTCTACCCCTCGCCGCTGCGGGACGACGGCTACGACGTCGCCGACTACCACGAGGTGCACCCGCACTACGGCAGCACGGAGGACTTCCGCCGCTTCGTCGAGGAGGCGCACAAGCGCAGCCTGCGCGTCATCACCGAGCTGATCGTCAACCACACCTCGGACGCGCATCCCTGGTTCCAGGCGGCGCGGCGCGCGCCGCAGGGCTCGCCCGAGCGCGAGTTCTACGTCTGGAGCGATGCCGACACCAAGTATCGAGGCACGCGCATCATCTTCACCGACACGGAAGTCTCCAACTGGACCTGGGATCCGGTCGCCAAGCAGTACTACTGGCACCGGTTCTTCTCCCACCAGCCCGACCTCAACTTCGACAACCCGCAGGTGCTGGAGGCGGTGGTCAAGGCGATGGAGCACTGGTGCGAGCTCGGCGTGGACGGCTTTCGCCTGGACGCCATTCCGTACCTGGTCGAGCGCGAGGGCACCTCGAACGAGAACCTGCCCGAGACGCACGCGGTGATCAAGCGGATCCGCGCCGCGCTCGACGCGCGCTATCCGGGCAAGCTGCTGCTCGCGGAAGCCAACCAGTGGCCCGAGGACGTGCGCGAGTATTTCGGCGAGGCCGACGAGTGCCACATGGCCTACCACTTCCCGCTCATGCCGCGCATGTACATGGCGATCGCGCAGGAAGACCGCCATCCCGTGGTCGAGATCCTGCAGCAGACGCCGGAGATCCCGGAGGCCTGCCAGTGGGCCATCTTCCTCAGGAACCACGACGAGCTGACGCTCGAGATGGTGACCAGCAAGGAGCGCGACTACATGTACCGCACCTACGCGGCGGACACGCGCGCGCGCATCAACCTGGGCATCCGCCGGCGCCTCGCGCCGCTGCTGGAGAACGACATCGACCGCATCAAGCTGATGAATAGCCTCTTACTCACCATGCCGGGCTCGCCGATCATCTACTACGGCGACGAGATCGGCATGGGCGACAACATCTACCTCGGCGACCGCAACGGCGTACGCACGCCGATGCAATGGAGCCCGGACCGCAACGCGGGCTTTTCGCGCGCCGACCCGCAGCGCCTGTACCTGCCGCCGATCATGGACCCGATCTACGGCTTCGAGGCGGTCAACGTCGAGGCGCAGTCGCGCGAGCCCAATTCGCTGCTCAACTGGATGCGGCGGCTGCTCGCGGTGAGGAAGACCAGCCAGGCCTTCGGCCGCGGGCGGCTGCAGTTCCTGCGCGCCGGCAACCGCAAGGTGCTCGCCTACGTGCGCGAACTGGGCGAGGAGGTGGTGCTGTGCGTCGCCAACCTCGGGCGCTCGGCGCAGCCGGTGGAGCTCGACCTGCGCCGCTTCAAGGGGCGCGTGCCGGTCGAGCTCATGGGCCGCACCGCCTTCCCGCCGATCGGCGAGCTGCCCTACCTGCTCACGCTGCCGGGCTGCGGCTTCTACTGGTTCCGCCTGGCGACCGACGCGCCCGCGCCGGTGTGGCACGCCGATGTGCTGGCGCGCGAGGACCTGCCGGTGCTGGTGCTGTTCGACGGCTGGACGAGCTTCTTCCGCGACCGCGTGGTGCCCTGGCGCATCAACATGGCGGTGAAGACGCGCGAGCACTTCGAGGCCCAGGTGCTGCCCGCCTGGCTCGGCGTGCAGCGCTGGTACGCCGCCAAGGGCGACGCGGGCGCGCGCGTGCGCCTGGCCGACTGGGCGCTGTGGGAGGCCGGGCGCGCGAGCTTCATGCTCGCGCTGCTGGAGCTCGACTCCGCCGGCGAGACCCAGCAGTACTTCGCGCCGCTCGCGCTCGCCTGGGAGGACCGCGACGAGGAGCGCATCAAGGCGCTCGGCGGCGCGGCCATCGCCAAGGTGCGACAGCAGGCGAGCGTCGGCCTGCTGGCCGATGCGCTCGCCGACGAGGCGTTCTGCCGCGCCGTGGTCGTGGCGATCGGCGAGGGCCGCGAGGTGCAGGGCGCGCAGGGCACGCTGCGCTTCACGCCGACGGCGGCGTTCGCCGAGATCGCCTGCGAGGACGTGAACCTGCTGCCGGTGGCGCGTCCCAAGGCGCAGAGCAGCAACACCGTGGTGACGCTGGGCGAGCGCTTGTTCCTCAAGGGCTACCGGCGCGTGCGCGCGGGCGTCAACCCCGAGTTCGAGATCGGGCGGCACCTGACCGAGACGCTGCGCTTCCCGCACTGCGTGCCGGTCGCCGGCGCCGTGGAGTACGCCGCCGCCGACGGCACGCAGCGCACGCTCGCGCTCCTGGAGGCCTACGTCCCCAACCAGGGCGACGGCTGGAATCACACGGTCGAGACGCTGGAGCGCTTCCTCGAGGAGCGGCGCGCCGCGCCGCCGCCGCCGGATGCGCACGGCGTGGTCCTGTCACTCATGAGGACGCTCGGCACGCGCACCGGCGAGCTGCACCGCGCCTTGCTGACGCGCACCGGCAATGCCGCCTTCGACCCGGAGCCGGTGAGCGAGCAGGACCTCGCGCGGTGGAAGGCGGCGGTGCGCGCCGAGGCCGCCACGACGCTCGAGCTGCTGGCCGCGCGTCGCGGGCAGATGACG
>DATFEJ010000202.1:0-5533 GCA_035251235.1 Burkholderiales bacterium | reverse complement strand
GCCCCGCCCTCGCCCGGCGTCGCCGGCTATGCGCTCGCCTGCCGCGATCCGCGCGCCTTTGCGCGGCGCTGTGCGGCGGCCGGGCTCAAGGTGAACCGCAATCTGGCCGTCGTGCTGCCTCCCGCGCTGGGCGGGACATGGCATCTGGTATCGAAAGGGAAATCATGAAACAGGACATCTGTGCGCTTTCCGCCACCGAGCTGCTTGCCGCCTACCGCGCGAAGGCGCTCTCGCCCGTGGAAGCGACGCGCGCGGTGCTGGCGCGCATCGCCGAGCTCAATCCGGCGCTCAACTGCTTCAACCTGATCGACGCCAAGTCGGCGCTGGAGGCCGCGCGCGCGAGCGAGGCGCGCTGGATGAAGGGCACACCCCAGGGGCCGCTGGACGGCGTGCCCGCCTCCATCAAGGACATCATCCTCACGAAAGGCTGGCCCACGCGCCGCGGCTCGAAGACCACCGACCCTTCCGGCCCGTGGAACGACGACGCGCCCGCCGTGGCGCGGCTGCGCGAAGCCGGCGCGGTGCTGGTAGGCAAGACGACCACGCCCGAATTCGGCTGGAAAGGCGTGACCGACAGCCCGCTCACCGGCATCACGCGCAATCCCTGGAACCCGAAGATGACGCCGGGCGGCTCCTCCGGCGGCGCGGCGGCGGCGGTCGCCTCGGGCATGGGCCCGCTCGCCGTCGGGACGGATGGCGGCGGGTCGATCCGCATTCCCTGCGGCTTCACGGGCCTGTTCGGCCTCAAGCCCTCGTTCGGCCGCGTGCCGGCGTGGCCGCTCTCGCCCTTCGGCACGGTGGCGCACCTCGGGCCGATGACGCGCAGCGTGGCGGATGCGGCGCTCATGCTGAACGCGCTTGCCAGGCCCGATGCGCGCGACTGGACGTCCCTGCCCTACGACGCGCGCGACTACCTCGCGGGGCTGGAGGACGGCGTGCAGGGCCTGCGCATCGCCTACTCGCCCGACCTCGGCTTCGCGAAAGTGGACAAGGAGATCGCCGCGCTGGTGAAGCAGGCGGCGAAGGCGTTCGCCGACCTCGGCGCGAAGGTGGAGGAAGTGGATCCCGGGTTCGAGGACCAGCTGGAAGTCTTCACGCTGCACTGGTTCCCGGGCGCGGCCTACGTGGTGCGCGGCATCCCGGCGGCGAAGAGAAAGCTCATGGACAAGGGCCTGCTGGAAGTCGCGCGCCAGGGCGAGAAGATCACCCTGAAGCAGCACCTGGACGCGGTGGCCAAGCGCGGCGCGCTGGGATTGCTGATGAACCGGTTCCACGAAAAATACGACCTGCTCCTCACGCCCACCCTGCCGCTGCCGGCGTTCGAAGCGGGCAAGGAGCTGCCGGCGCAGGTGCGCCAGGGGCGCTGGACCGACTGGACGCCGTTCTCCTACCCCTTCAACCTCACCCAGCAGCCCGCGGCCTCCATTCCCTGCGGGCTGACGAAGGCCGGGCTGCCCGCGGGACTGCACATCGTAGGGCCGAAGTACGGCGATGCGCTCGTGCTGCGCGCCGCGCGCGCCTACGAGACGGTGCGCCCGGTGGCGATGCCGGACCTGCAGCGGCTCAAGCGCTAGCGCGCATCACCGCGCCCTCACCACCAGGCTCTGCGTCCCGCGTCCGACGAGCCCCTCCTCGTCGTAGATCCTCGACTCGGCGAGCCCGCCCGAGTCCGGCCCGAGCAGCGTCTGCGCCTCGATGCAGATCCACTCGCCCGCGGGACGGCGCAGCAGGTTGACGGTCAGGTCGGAGTTGACGAACAGGTACTTGCGGAAATCGAGGATGGCGCTGATGCCGTTGCCGGAGTCGGCCGCCACCGCGACGCGCTCGGCCCCCGACGGCGCTTCGCCCTCGACGAGCGGATGGCGCAGACGGAACCAGATGGCGCACGGCCCGCGAAACATGTGGCCCGCCGCGACCCGCGTTTCCACCAGCTGCGAGTAGCCGACGCGCTCGTCGGAATGGAACGGAAAGCGCCCGGGCAGGCAATCCTCCGGCGGCTTCGGCACCTTCGGCAGCGGATGCCCGGCCAGGCCTTCGGGCAGCGGGAGCGGCACCGCGCGCTGCACGAGCCCCGTGCAGCGCGCCACCTCCTTGCCCTCCGCGGACACGGTGGCAGAGAAGTGCGCGGCGTTGCGGCCCGCGTAGTCCGTCGCCACCGCGACCTGCAACTCGGCGATCGGGATCGGCCGCAGCAGGTTGACGGTCAGGCGCGCAAGGTGCGTGAGGCCGAGCGGCGCGGCGGCGCGCAGCATTTCGCGCACGACCAGCGCGCTCGGCGGCCCGGCGTGCTGGTGCCCCGGGTCCCAGGGCCCGCGCGTCAGCTCGCTGGCGCGCCAGCCGCCCGGTGTGGCGACGAAGGCGCTCACGCGGCCAGCTCCAGCGTCAGCGCCCAGGTGGCCACGACCTTGTCCTGGTCGAGCATCGCGCCGCGCACCAGGTAACGCTTCGCGTCCTTCTGCTGCAGGCTCTCGAAGCCGCGGTAGCGCCCGGTGGCGCTCGAGTAGAAGGAGAGGATCGCGTCGCCGGCGATCACGAAGCGCCCCTGCAGCGTGCCGAGGCGCTCGTTCTCCGCGCTCCAGTGCGTCGACTGCGCCCCCGGCGAGAGCGGCGCGATGTCGTAGCGGTGGCGCTGCTCCTCGGGCGGGTTGCGCTTCAGGCGCATGACGCCCTCGCTCAGCCAGCGCCCCGCCTCGTGGCGGATGCGCGTCTCGCCCTCGGCGGCGGTGGCGACGCCGGCGGCGTCACGGTACTCGCCCGTGGCGCGCCAGCGGCCTTCGCGCAGGAGGAAGCTGTGCGCCATCAGCCGTGCACGGCGACGCTGTCGCGCGGGGCCTGCGCGCGCTCGTTCATGGTGTAGTCGCGCAGCACGCCGGCAATGCGCAGGCGGTACTCCTTGAAGATGCCCGCCCGGCCCGCCGCCTGCGCCTTGCGGTGCAGCTGGACGTTGCGCCACTTGCGCACGGATTCCTCGTCCTTCCAGAATTGCAGCGAGAGGAACTTGCCCTTGGCGGTCAGGCTCTCGAAGCGCTCGAGGGAGATGAAGCCTTCGGCCTTCTCCAGCTCGGGCTTCAACTGCGCGACCAGGTCGAAGTAGTCCTGCGTGCGCCCCTCGGCGGGCGTGAACTCGAAGATGACGGCGATCATGGTGGCTCCTTCCCATTACTATACTGGCCCCGTGGAGCCCCGCTACTTCGCGCACTGGCCGGCCGACATGCCGCGCCACCTCTCGCTGCCGCCGCTGCGCCTGCACGACCTGCTGGCGCGCGCCGCTCAGGAGCACCCCGGCAAGGCGGCCACCGTCTTCGACGGCGTGACACTCGCCTACCGCGAGGTGCTGGCAAGAAGCGAATCGCTCGCCGGCCACCTGCAGCACGCCTGCGGCGTGCGCCCCGGGGACCGGGTGCTGCTCGACCTGCAGAACGGGCACGACTTCATCGTCGCCCTGTTCGGCATCCTGCGCGCCGACGCGGTCGCGGTGCCGGTGAGCCCGGCGAACGTGGCGGGCGAGCTGGCGCACTACCTGGAAGACAGCGGCGCGCGCGTCGCGCTCGTCGAGCGCGAGGTCGCGGAGCGCTTCGCCGCCGCGCCGCTCGAGCACCTCGTCGTCATGGACGATTTTCGCGGCGGGAACGACGCCCCGGCGCCGTCCCGGGCGAAGGCGGGCGACCTGTGCCTCATGCCCTACACCTCGGGCAGCACCGGGCAGCCCAAGGGCTGCATGCACACGCACGCCACCTGCCTGCACAACATCGCCGGCTCGGCGCTGTGGAAGCACGTGACGGCGGACACGGTGGCGCTCGCCACGGCGCCCTTTTTCCACGTCACGGGGCTGATCCACAGCTTGCTCGCCACCGTGTACGCGGGCGGCACGATCGTCATCCAGCGGCGCTGGGACCCGCTCGAGGCCGCCGCGCTGGTCGAGCGCCACCGCTGCACCCACTGGGACAACGTGCCCACCATGGTCGTGGACCTGCTGTCGCACCCGCAGGCGCTGCGCCACGACGTTTCCTCCCTGAAATGGATCTTCGGCGGCGGTTCGGCCATGCCGGAAGCAATCGCGCAGAAGCTCTTCGAGCTGTGCGGCGTGCGCTACATCGAGGGCTACGGCATGACCGAGACCATCTCGCAGACCCACATCAACCCGCCGCAGAACCCGAAGAAGCAGTGCCTCGGCATCCCGACCTTCGACACCGAGGCGCTCGTCGTGGATCCGGAGACGCTCAGGCCCATCGGCCCCGGCGAGCAGGGCGAGATCGTGGTGCGCGGCCCGCAGCTGCTGACCGGCTACTGGGGCAAGGACAAGGCGTTCGCCGAGTCCTGGGTGGAGATCGAGGGACGCCGGTTCTTCCGCACGGGCGACCTCGGGCGCACGGACGAGGACGGCTACTTCTTCATCTCCGACCGCCTCAAGCGCATGATCAACGCCGCCGGCTACAAGGTCTGGCCGGCCGAGGTGGAAGCCGCCATGTACCAGCACCCGGCGATCAAGGAGTGCTGCGTCATCGCCAGCCCCGACCCGCGCCGCGGCGAGACGGTGAAGGCCGTGGTGGTGCTCAAGCCCGGCGCCGCCGCGAGCGCCGAGGAGATCGTGGAATGGGCGCGCGGCCGGATGGCCGCCTACAAGGTGCCGCGCAAGGTGTCGTTCGTGGACGCGCTGCCGCGCACCGGCTCCGGCAAGCTCATGTGGCGCGCGCTGCAAGAGGCGGAGCAAGCAGCCGCTCCGCCGCGCGCAGCGTGAGCCCCAGCAGCCCGTGCTGGGCGCGGCTGCCGCCCAGGCGGTGCGACACTTCCGGCAGCGGGCGCAGCAGCCTCGCCGCGAGGTCGTAGTCCTCCTCGCCGTACGCCGCGAGCGAGCGGCTCGCGGGCAATCCGACCGCCCAGAGCATGCCGGCGTTGGTGCCGCCGCGCACGAGCCGCCGTTGCTGCGCATGGATCAGGCGCCGCGCGAGGTCGCGGCGGCCGGCGCCGACGAAGGCCATCATGGCATGCAGGTCGTTGAAGGCGCAGTAGGCATCCTCGGCGTGCGGCGCCCAGCGCCCGGCGAGCGCGTTCCAGCGCGCGCCGGGATCGGTGCCGTGCAGCTGCAGGCGCCAGAGCAGGGCCGAGGCGTCGATCAGCTCGTTGAGCGCGGGCGAGGCGCCGGCGGCGATGCGCCGGTCGTAGATCGCCAGCGCGTGGCGCGCGTTGCCGAGCTCGAGGTGGTGCAGCGCGAGGTGCCACCACACGTGCGTCGAGGACGCGCCCTGCCCCGTCCAGAACGCGGCGCGCTCGCCCATCCAGCGGATGCCCTCCGCGGCGCGGCCCTGCATTTCCAGCACGTGCGCGCGCGCGTGGTGCGCGCGGATGCTGCGCGGCTCGAGCGCCAGCGCGGCGAAGGCCGCGTCCTCGGCGTGCGCGTATGCGCCGCCTTCCTCCAGTCCGAAGGCGAGCATGGCGAGCACGCCCGCATACCCCGGGTCGGCGGCCGTCCACGCGGCCTGCGCCGCCGCGACGCGCGCGTGCAGCGCACGCGTGTCGCCGAGGTAGTAGTCGA
>DATFEJ010000200.1:0-10435 GCA_035251235.1 Burkholderiales bacterium | reverse complement strand
TCGCGCCCCACGGTGCGCGTCTTCTACCAGGTCTGGAACCGGCCGCTCGTCACCGTGAACGGCGAGCACGTGATCAGCAAGGTCCTGCGCCTTTGCGGCGGCGAGAACGCGATGGCGGCGCTGCCCGCCCTCGCGCCCGAGATCGGCCGCGAGCTCGTGCTGCGCGCCGATCCCGAGGTCATCGTGGCGAGCGGCTCCGACGGCAGGCACCCGGCATGGCTGGAAGAGTGGAAGGCATTCCCGGACCTTGCCGCAGTGCGCCAGGGAAACCTCCATGCGGTGCGGCCGGAGTTGCTGCAGCGGCACACGCCCCGGCTGCTCGACGGCGCAGAGGAAATGTGCCGGATTTTGCAGGAGGCTCGCGCGCGCCGCGGGCGCTAAGCCCTTCTCAGGAAACACATTCAGAACCGCCCCTTATGTCTTGACGCAGTGGCGGTTTTGAAACATAGTGTGCCGCGTGGAGGCGGAGCTCAATTCGCTCGAGGCGAAGGTCGCCCAGTTCGTCGCGATCTGCGAGCGCCTGCGTGCCGAAAACATCGCCTTGCGCCAGGAGCTGGCCACGGCGCGCAACGACGCCAAGCGCCTCAACGACAAGATCGACGGCGCGCGCGCCAAAGTCGAGCAGTTGATCGCCCGGCTGCCCGAGTGAGCGCTCACGAAAAGCGCGCGGACGGCGCCAAGACGCTCGACATCACGCTGCTCGGGCGCAGCTACCGCGTGGCCTGCAGCGACGAGGAGCGCGATGCGCTGTTGAAGGCCGTGGCGTATCTCGAAGGCAAGATGAACGACATCAAGGACTCGGGCAAGGTCGCGGGCACGGAGCGCATTGCCGTCATGGCGGCGCTCAACGTCGCGCACGAGTTGCTCAGCATGCGCCTGGGCGAAGGCTTTGACTTGGGGGAGGCCAAGCGTAGAATCTCTTCCATCGAGGCGACGCTCGAAGCGGCGCTCGCCAAGCAGGAAAAGTTGTTCTAGCCTGTCCATGTTCCCTGCTGTGTACGACCGGGCTCTAATTTTCCGAACCGATAGCTTCCTTAGGTTGCGGCCCCAAGTGTCACTGTTGTGATCGTCCCGCCTCCGGGCGCCGGACGAACCTGAGGTGACCGGTAAGCGACCACCCTTGCAAGCGCAGGGTTCGGGAGCAGAGCCCACCGGCATGCGCGGGGGACGCCACCCATGAAGTACTGGCTGATGAAGTCCGAGCCCGACGAGTGCTCGATCGACGATGCGCTCGCCGCGGCGGGCCGCATCACGCCCTGGACGGGCGTGCGCAACTACCAGGCGCGCAATTTCATGCGCGACGAGATGCGCATCGGCGACGGCGTGCTGTTCTACCACTCGAGCTGCCCCGAGCCGGGCATCGCGGGGCTCGCCGAGGTGGCCTCGGCGCCCTACCCCGACCCCACGCAATTCGAGCGGCGCAGCCCCTACTACGATGCGAAATCCACGCGCGCGGCGCCGCGCTGGGTGATGGTCGACATCCGCGCCCTGAAGAAGACCCGCCTCGTGCCGCTCGCCGAGTTGCGCCGGCACAAGGCGCTGACGAAGATGTGGCTGCTGCGCCCCGGGAGCCGCCTGTCGATCACGCCGGTCAGCCCCGCGGAATGGCGCACCATCACGGAGAAGCTCGCTTGAGCAACGACACGCTGCTGCGCGCGCTGCTGCGCCAGCCAACCGACTACACGCCCGTGTGGCTGATGCGCCAGGCGGGACGCTACCTGCCGGAGTACCGCGCCACGCGCGAGCGCGCGGGCAGCTTCCTCGCGCTGGCGAAGTCGCCGGCGTTCGCCTGCGAGGTGGCGCTGCAGCCGCTCGAGCGCTTCGCGCTGGACGCGGCGATCCTGTTTTCCGACATCCTGACGGTGCCGGATGCCATGGGCCTCGGGCTGTATTTCGCCGACGGCGAGGGCCCGCGCTTCGAGCGGCCGCTGCGCGACGAAGCCGCGATCCGCGCGCTCGCCGCACCCGACCCCGCCCAGAGCCTGCGCTACGTGCTCGACGCGGTGCGCGAGACGCGGCGCGCGCTCGGCGGACGCGTGCCGCTCATCGGCTTCTCCGGCAGCCCCTTTACGCTGGCCTGCTACATGGTGGAAGGCGCCGGGAGCGACGACTGGCGCGCGCTGAAGACCATGCTCTACGCGCGGCCCGAGCTCCTGCACCGCATTCTGGAAGTCAATGCGCGCGCGGTGACCGATTACCTCAACGCGCAGATCGAGGCCGGCGCGCAGGCCGTGATGCTGTTCGACACCTGGGGCGGGCAGCTGAGCCACGCCGGATACGAGGAGTTCTCTCTCGCCTACTCGCGCCGCGTGCTGCAGGCGCTCACCCGCGAGCGCGACGGCAGGCGCGTGCCTTCGATCCTGTTCACCAAGGGCGGGGGCGCCTGGCTCGAAGCCATGGCGGCCTCCGGCTGCGATGCCATGGGCCTGGATTGGACGACAGACCCGGCGGCCGCGCGCAGATCTGTCGGCCAGCGGGTCGCGTTGCAGGGAAACCTCGACCCGGCGGCGCTCTTCGCGCCGCCGGAACGCGTGCGCGCCGAGGCGCGGCGCGTGCTCGATGCCTTCGGCAGCGCGCCAGGCCACGTCTTCAATCTCGGGCACGGCATCTCGCAACACACGCCGGTGGAAAGCGTTGCCGCGCTCGTGGACGAAGTGCGCGCTTACAGCCGCAAATTGCGTGGCAGCGCGCAAAAAAAAGCTTGACTTATGCACATTCGGTTGTTCTCGGCGCGACGCCGGCGTGGCTTTCTCGACCGGTTATTTCCCCTCTTGCAACCTATTGATAAGACAATGCTTTTTAGATCGTAGCCCCGGGACTGAAGAAACGCGCTGCCCTCTGGCCAGCCCTGTGACGCGAAGATGACCGGCTTATTCACATTCTTATCCACACCCCCTGGGCAGACTGGGGAAATGCCTTTCCGTGGCGGGGGTTAGGGCTGCATTCGCGATGCGCAGGATCAACTCGAAAAACTAACTCGTTGCGGCACTTCCGAATTCCACCGGCCTTTCCGGCTGCTTGCCTCTGCGCATGACGATCCTGCGCGTCGCGCTCGACGTGCCGCTCGCGACGCTGTTCGACTACGCGCGCACGCCGGAGGTCGACGCGGGCGTCGGCGATCGCGTGGTCGTGCCTTTCGGCACGCGCTCGCGCGTCGGCGTGGTCGTCGAGGAAGCGGCGAGCAGCCCGATCGACGCCGCGAAGCTGCGACCCGTGACACGCGTACTGGAAGACGCGCCGCGCCTGACGGCGCCCTGGCTCGAGTTCATGCGCTTTCTCGCCGGTTACTACCAGCGGCCGCTCGGCGAGACGGTCATGGGTGCGCTGCCGCCCAGAGTGCGCTCGATCAAACCGCTACCGGCGAAGGTGCGCGACGCGGCCCTTGCCCCGCCCGGCTCGCCGCAGCTCGTCTCGAGCCATGCGCTCACTACGGCGCAGTCGCAAACCGTCGATCGGCTCGCTTCGGCGGCCGGACGCTATGCCGCATTCCTGCTGCACGGCGTCACCGGCAGCGGCAAGACCGAGGTCTATCTGCGCGCCATCGCCCGGGTGCTGGAGCAAGGCGGGCAGGCGCTCGCCCTCGTGCCCGAGATCAGCCTGACGCCGCAACTGGAAGCGCGCTTCCGCACGGCGTTCCCGCACGCGCGCATCGCAGTCCTGCACAGCGCGTTGCCGGACGTGCCGCGCACCGCGGCCTGGCTGGCGGCGGCCGCCGGCGCCGCCGACATCGTCCTCGGCACGCGGCTCGCCGTGCTCACCCCGATGCCGCGCCTCGCGCTCGTCGTGGTGGACGAGGAGCACGACACTTCGTTCAAGCAGCACGAGGGCCTGCGCTACTCGGGGCGCGACGCCGCGGTGGTGCGCGCGAAGCTCGCCGGCTGCCCCGTGGTGCTCGGCACCGCCACGCCGTCGCTCGAAACCTGGCACAACGCGCTCGAGGGGCGCTACGAGCGGCTCGCATTGCCGGAGCGCGCCGTGCCAGGCGCGCAGCTGCCCGCGGTGCGCTGCGTGGACCTGCGGCGCGAGAGCGCCGAGCACGGATTCTCGCCGAGCCTGCTGGCGGCGATCGGCGAGCGCCTCGCGCGGCGCGAACAAGGCCTGGTGTTCATCAACCGGCGCGGCTACGCGCCGGTGCTCGCCTGCCACGCCTGCGGCTGGACCGCCGGCTGCGCGCGCTGCACGGCGCGCATGGTGCTGCACCGCGCCGACCGCCGGCTGCGCTGCCACTACTGCGGCGACGAAGCTCCTATCCCGCGCACCTGCCCCACGTGCGGCAACCTGGACCTGAAGGCGATGGGCCGCGGCACGCAGCGCGTCGAGGAGACGCTCGCCGGGCACTTTCCCGCCGCGCGCATCGTGCGCATCGACCGCGACAGCGCCCGCCGGCGTGGCGAGCTCGCGCGCACGCTGGAGGGCATCGCGCGCGGCGAGGCCGACATCCTGGTGGGCACGCAGTTGCTCGCCAAGGGCCACGATTTTCCGCTGCTCACGCTGGTGGGCGTGCTCGACGCGGACGGCGCCCTGCTGTCGACCGACTACCGCGCCGCCGAGCGCCTGTTCGCGACGCTCGCGCAGGTCGCCGGGCGCGCCGGGCGCGCGCAGCACGCGGGCGAAGTGCTGGTGCAGACGCGCTATCCCGAGCACGCGCTGTTTCGCGCGCTGGCGCGCCACGACTACGCGGCGTTCGCCGCGGCGCAGCTCGCCGAGCGCCGCGGCGCCGGCTTTCCGCCGTTCGTGCACGAGGCGGCGCTGCGTGCGGAAGCCCCGAAGCTCGCGCAGGCCATGCAGTTCCTGGAGGACGCGGCGCGCCTGGTTTGCGTGCCGGACGAAGTGCAGGTCTACGACCCGGTGCCGCACGTCATCACGCGGCGCGCCGATCTCGAGCGCGCGCAGCTGCTGGTGCAATCGGCCTCCCGGCCCGCGCTGCAGGCGTTCCTGCGCGACTGGAGCGAGCGGCTGTTCGCCACGGCGCCGCGGCAGGTGCGCTGGCACCTGGACGTGGATCCGATCGAGTTCGACTGAGAACCGGGGTCGGACCCCCTTTATAATTCGCGCCCTCCCACCGCATGCCCTCCGATCCCAAAGCCGAGCTGGAGCGAATCCTCACCGAGGGGGTGCGCAGGATCGCGCCGCAGCTCGGCGGGCTCGCCGTGGAACTCGAAAAGCCTCGCCGGCCGGAGCACGGGGACTTCACCAGCACGGTCGCACTCCAGCTGGCGAAATCCCTGGGCAAGCCGCCGCGCGAGGTCGCCGAGGCGCTGCGCGACGCGACCGCGCAGGCGGTGGTGAGTTCGGCCATGTGGGAGCCGCTGGAGGTCGTCGGCCCCGGGTTCCTCAACGCGCGCCAGTCCCGGCACACCAAGCAGTCCGTCGTTTCCCGCGTGCTCGCCGAGGGCGCGCGCTACGGCCGCGCGGCAGCGGCGCCCGCGCAGAAGGTCATGGTCGAGTTCGTCTCCGCCAATCCGACCGGCCCGCTGCACGTCGGCCACGGCCGGCAGGCGGCGCTGGGCGACGCCATCGCCGCGCTGCTGGAAGCCCAGGGGCACGCGGTGGCGCGCGAGTTCTACTACAACGACAGCGGCGCGCAGATCCACAACCTCGCGCTCTCGGTGCAGGCACGCGCGCAGGGGCGCACGCCCGACGATCCGGGCTGGCCGGCAGACGGCTATCGCGGCGAGTACATCGAGGAGATCGCGCGCGCCTACGCCGCGGGCGGCGGCCGCAGCGACGACCTGGAGGCGATCCGCAAGTTCGCGGTCGCGGCGCTACGCCGCGAGCAGGACGCGGACCTGCAGGCCTTCGGCGTCCGGTTCGACGTCTATTACCTCGAGTCGAGCCTGTACACCGACGGCCGGGTCGAGGCCGCGGTGCGCGCGCTCGTGGCGAGCGGCAAGACCTACGAGCACGAAGGCGCGCTGTGGCTGCGCACCACCGGCTACGGCGACGACAAGGACCGCGTGGTGAGGAAGTCCGACGGCAGCTACACCTACTTCGTGCCGGACGTGGCTTATCACGTCACCAAGTGGGAACGCGGCTTTCACAAGGTGATCAACGTCCAGGGCACCGACCACCACAGCACCATCACGCGCGTGCGCGCCGGCCTGCAGGCCCTCGACCTGGGCATCCCGTCGGGCTACCCCGACTACGTGCTGCACAACCTCGTCAAGGTGATGCGCGGCGGGGCGGAAGTGAAGATCTCCAAGCGCGCCGGCAGCTACGTGACCTTGCGCGACCTGATCGACTGGGTGGGACGCGACGCGGTGCGCTTTTTCCTCGTGTCGCGGCGCGCCGAGTCCGAATTCGTGTTCGACGTGGACCTGGCGCGCTCGCAATCGGAGGAGAACCCCGTCTACTACGTGCAGTACGCGCATGCGCGCGTGTGCAGCGTGTTCTCGCAGTGGGGCGGCGACGCCTCGGGGCTGGCGCAGGCGCCGGTCGCGAGCCTCACGGGCGCGCGCGAGCTGGCGCTCGCCGGCCGGCTGGCGGAGTTTCCCGAAGTGCTGCGCAGCGCGGCGGCGGAGCTCGCGCCGCACGCGATCGCCTTCTACCTGCGCGATCTCGCGGGCGAGTTCCACAGCTACTATAATGCCGAGCGCATTCTGGTCGAGGACCAGGCCACGCGCGCGGCGCGCCTAGCGCTGTGCGCCGCGGTCCGCCAGGTGATCGCCAACGGCCTCGCGCTGCTCGGCGTGAGCGCCCCGGAAAGGATGTGATGGCGGCAATACCACACGCGACGGCACGCAAGGGCACCGGCGGCGGATTCCTTGCGGGCATGTTCGTCGGCCTGCTGGTCGGCCTGGCGGTGGCGCTCGGCATCGCCCTGTACCTCAACAAGACGCCGATCCCCTTCATGAGCGGCTCGAAGCCGGCCCCAGAAGGCGCGACGCCGGCCAAGCCCCCGGCGCTCACCGGCCTGCCGCAGGGCGGCAGCGCGGCGAAGCCGCCGGCGGTCGCGACCAAGGCGCCCGAGAAGCCGCGCTTCGATTTCTACAAGATCCTCGCCGGCGGCGAGGAGCCGCTCAGCGACCGCGAGCTGCGCGAGAAGCTGAGCGCCGCGAAGACCGCCAAGGCCGAGACCGCGGCCGCCGCCAAGGACGTGTACTTCATCCAGGCGGGCGCCTTCCAGAACCCCGCCGACGCCGACAACCAGAAAGCGCGCCTCGCCATCCTGGGCTTCGAATCGAACGTCGAGCCGACCAACCTGCCCGACAAGGGCACCTTCTACCGCGTGCGCCTCGGGCCCTACACGAAAGTTGACGAACTGAACCGCGTGCGCCAGGCCCTGGCGCAGAACGGAATCGACGCCAACCTGGTCAAATTGAAGGACTCGACCGCCCGGAAGACGAACTGAGATGAATCCCCGACGCCGCACCCTGCTCGCCGCGCTCGCCCTCGCGCCGCTTCCCGCCCTCGCCCAGCCGCGCAGGATCGCCGCCGGCGTGGACTACTCCGAATTGCGGCCCGCGCTGCCGACCGAGGCCTCGGGCAAGGTCGAGGTGCTCGAGTTCTTCTGGTACGGCTGCCCGCACTGCTACACGCTCGAGCCGCTGCTGGAGAAATGGATCGCCACGCTGCCGGCGGACGTGCAGTTCCGGCGCGTGCCGGCGGTGTTCAACGACAACTGGGCGCGCGACGCGGCGGTGTTCTACGCCTTCGAGGCCCTGGGCGCGCTCGAGCGGCTGCACCGCCCGTACTTCGACGCCATCCATCGCGACCGCGTGAACACGCGCGACCTGGCGGCGCGCAACGACTGGCTGCAGAAGAACGGCGTCGACGTGAAGCGCTTCGAGGAGGCGTACAAGTCCTTCGGCGTGCAGAGCAAGGTGCGCCGCGCGCAGCAGCTCTCGGTCGCCTACCGCATCGATGGCACGCCCGCGCTCGCCGTGCAGGGCCGTTACACCGTCAGCGCCGAGCAGGGGCGCACGCAGCAGGGCATGCTCGGAATTGCCGATTACCTGATCGGCGTGGCGCGCAAGGGCGGCTAGCCCGCAGAGCGCGCGCTTGCGCCGGCTGCTCGCCTGCCTTGCCGCGACGCTCGCCCTGGCCGGCGCCCAGGCGCTCGCCGCGCCGCAAGAAGGCCGCGACTACCAGCGGCTCGAGCCGGCCGGCGCGGGAGGTCGCGGGCCGATCGAGATCCTCGAGTTCTTCTACTACGGCTGCCCCGTGTGCTACGAGGCGCAGCCGCACATCGGCCGCTGGCGGCGCGAGGCAGGCGGCGACGTGCGCTGGCGGCGCGTTCCCGCGGTCAACAGCGAGGGCTGGGAGCCGCTCGCGCGCGCCTATTTCGCGCTGGAAGCGATCGGCGAGCTGGAACGGCTGCACTGGCCGCTGTACGACAGCCACCACTTCGACGACCGGCGACTGGACGAGGAAGCCAACCTGATCGCGTGGGCCGGCGCGAACAGCGTGCCGCCCGAGCGCTTGCGCGCCGCGCTCGGCTCGCTCGAAACGCGCCAGAAGGTCGAGTTCGCGAGGCGCGAGGCCGGGCGCCTGGGCGTGCGCGCGGTGCCGACGATCGTGGTGGACGGACGCTACCTCACCACTGCGCGCATGGCGGGCGGCGTCGCCGAGATGATGCAGGTGGTGCAGCATCTCGTAGAGCGCGCGCGGCGGGAGCGGGCGGCGAAGTAGTCCGGCGCGCCGTGCGCATCGTCTCGCTCGTCCCGTCGCTCACCGAGCTCGTATGCGCGCTCGGCCTCGCCGAGCGGCTGGTCGGGCGCACCGGCTTCTGCGTGCACCCGCGCGACATCGTGCGCCGCATTCCGAAGGTCGGCGGCACCAAGGACGTGAACCTCGACAGGGTGCGCGCGCTCGAGCCCACGCACGTCATCCTCAACATGGACGAGAACCGCAAGGAGACCGCCGAAGCGCTGGCTCGATTCGTGCCGCACCTCGTCGTCACGCACCCGCTCGGGCCGCTCGACAACCTGGCGCTCTACCGCCAGTTCGGCGTCGTGTTCGGCCGCGCGCGCGAGGCCGAGGCGCTGTGCGCGAGATTCGACGAAGCTTACGCCGCCGTCAGGGCCACGACGTTTCCCCCACGCAACGTCCTGTACCTGATCTGGAAGGATCCCTGGATGACCGTGTCCCGGGATACCTATATCTCGCGCACGCTGGCGCTGTTCGGCATGCAGACGTTGCCAGCCACGACGCCGGAGCGCTATCCCCAATTGTCCGATTTGCGGCTGCAAGGAATTGATGCAGTGCTGCTTTCCACGGAGCCGTACCGCTTTGGCGAGCGGCATCGCGCGCAGGTCGAATCGCTCGCCGGGTGCCCCGCGCACCTCGTGGACGGCGAGATGACCTCCTGGTACGGCCCTCGCGCCATCGCCGGCCTCGCCTACCTGAAGGCCTTTGCAGCGCGCGTCGCGGGCGTATCCTAGGCGCGCGCGGCGAACGAGCGCCGCGTAACCAGGATCGAGGAGGGAGCATGGACACGAAGCGGAGTTTTCTGCGTTCGGCGCTCGCGTGCGCCGTCGCGTTCTCGGGCAGCTACGGCGGCGGCGCGCTCGCGGTGAACGACGAGCCACTGACGGACAAGTGGGCGCCGAGCGAGTGGGGCCCGGACGACAAGGCGGGCGCGGCCAACCGCCGCACGGCCAATTCGGTGCTCAAGGCGATGAAGCTGGTGAAGAAGGGCAAGGTGGCGACGCTGGGCAAGGTGTACCAGCACGACGCGCCCGGCTTCGGCAGCCGCGGCTGGCGCATGACGATCCCGGGCCTGCCGACCGGCGGGCCGTTCGGCAAGCAGGAGCTCCTTTACAACGACGAGTACCTGGCCACCGAGATCGGCCAGATCGGCACGCAGTTCGACGGCCCGGGGCACATCGGCGTGCAGACCTCGAAGGGCATGTTCTTCTACAACGGCCGCTTCCTGCACGACAAGGACGTGAGCGCCTACGGGCTGGGACCGCTCGGCGTCGAGCACGTCGCCCAGGTCGGCTACGTCTGCCGCGGCGTGCTGCTCGACGCGGTCGCGCTGCGCGGCGGCCAGTTGCCGGTCCCCGTGAAGAACAGCATGGACGATCCCGGCATCGTCACCGCAAAGGACGTGGAGGCGATGGTCAAGCGCCAGGGCATCGCGCCGATCGGCGAGGGCGATTGCGTGTTCCTGCACACGGGGCACGGCGACATCTGGCACCCGAAGAACTGGGACAGCTTCAGCCCCGAGGAAAAGCAGAAGCGCATCGCGCAGTTCAATTCCGGCGAGCCCGGGTTCGGCACCTCGGCCTGCGAGTACCTCGCCTCGCGCAAGATCGCGCTCACGGGCGCCGATACCTGGGCGATGGAGGCCGTGGGCGCGGGCTTCGGCGGCGAGACCGAGCAGCCGTTCGAATGCCACATCAAGCTGCAGACCAAGCGCGGCATCTGGAACATCGAGAACCTGGATCTCAGCCAGCTGGTGGCCGACAAGGCCTACGAGTTCCTGTTCGTG
>DATFEJ010000052.1:0-7767 GCA_035251235.1 Burkholderiales bacterium | reverse complement strand
CCGGCGGGTGAGCCTGGTCACTTGCGCGCCTCCTCGAGCTTGCGGCGCAGCGCCGCCATCTCGAGCGCCACCCGCACCGCCTCCGCGCCCTTGTCCAGCCGCGCCCGGGCCTGCGCCTCGTCGTCCGTAGTCAGAATGCCGTTGGCCACCGGGATGCCGAACTCGAGCGCCACGTCCATCAGGCCGCGCGCGGATTCGTTCGCCACCACCTCGAAGTGATAGGTGTCGCCGCGCACCACGCAGCCGACCGCCGCGAGGCAGTCGAACCGGCCGGATTGCGCCATCCATTGGAGCGCCAGCGGGATTTCCAGCGCGCCAGGCACCTTCTCCACCACCACGTCCTCGACGCCCAGGCGCGCGGCTTCCGCGGTGGCGCCCTGCAGGAGCTTGTCGCAGAGTTCCTCGTTGAACCTGCTCGCCACGATCCCGAGGCGCATCGCCTAGCCTCGCGGCGACTCGACGTAGCCGGTCACCTCCAGCCCGAAGCCCGCCATGCTCGGCATCTTGCGCGGCGCGGCCATGAGGCGCATGCGGCCCACGCCGAGCTCGCGCAGGATCTGCGCGCCGATGCCGTAGTTGCGCAGGTCCGCGCTGCGGCCCTGGCGCGCCGGCTGCGTGTCCGCGAGGCGCCCATCGAGCGCCTCTGACGTCTGGTTGCAGTTGAGCAGCACCACGACGCCGCTGCCGGCGCGCGCGATGGCGGTGAGCGCCTCGCCGACGCCCCAGGTGTGCGTGCCGGGGCCGGCGTCGAGCAGGTCGATGACCGACAGCGGCTCGTGCACGCGTACCAGCGTCTCGGCGTCGGCGCGCGGCGCGCCCGCCACCAGCGCAAGGTGCGTGGTGCGCGTCGGCAGGTCGTGGAAGGCGACCAGCCTGAAGCGCCCCCACGCGGTGTCGATGTCGCGCTCGAAGCTGCGGCTGACCAGCGACTCGTTGCGGCTGCGGTACTCGATCAGGTCGGCGATCGTGCCGATCTTCAGGCCGTGCAGCGCGCTGAACTCCAGCAGGTCGGGCAGGCGCGCCATGGTGCCGTCGTCCTTCATGACTTCGCACAGCACCGCGGCGGGCGTGAGGCCCGCGAGGCGCGCAAGGTCGCAGCAGGCTTCCGTGTGCCCGGCGCGCACCAGCACGCCGCCGTCCTGGGCGATGAGCGGGAACACGTGACCGGGCTGCACGATGTCCTCGGCTTTCGCGTCGCGCGCCGCCGCCACCTTGATGGTGAGCGCGCGGTCCGCCGCCGAGATGCCGGTGGCGATGCCTTCGGCGGCCTCGATCGACACGGTGAAGTTGGTGCCGTGGCGCGAGCGGTTCTGCTCGACCATCGGCCGCAGGCCGAGGCGCTCGGCGTGCGCCTCGGTGATCGGCATGCAGACCAGGCCGCGGCCGTGCCGGGCGAGGAAGTTGACCTTGTCCGCGGTGACGAAATCGGCGGCGAACACCAGGTCGCCCTCGTTCTCGCGGTCCTCGTCGTCCACCAGGACGACGATCCGGCCGGCGCGCAGCTCCGCGACGATCTCGGTGACCGGGCTGATGGCGGTAGTGTCTCTGCGCATAGGTGGATTATGCGCCTGGGGACAGAGCTCGGGGACAGACCTTAAGGTCTGTCCCCACCGACTTTATTCCTCGCCGCCTTCTTCGGCCGCGCCGAGCTTCTCGCGGATGCGCGCCGACTTGCCGGAGCGCTGGCGCAGGTAGTAGAGCTTGGAGCGGCGCACTTCGCCTTTCCTCTTCACCTCGACCGAGGCGATGAGCGGCGAATAGGTCTGGAAGGTGCGCTCCACGCCCTCGCCGGAGCTGATCTTGCGCACCGTGAACGAGGAGCCGATGCCGCGGTTCCTCTTGGCGATCACCACGCCCTCGAAGGCCTGGGCGCGCTTGCGCTCGCCTTCGACCACGTTGACGTTGACGATCACGGTGTCGCCGGGGGAGAAATCGGGCACGGTCTTGTTCAACCGCTTGATTTCTTCCTGCTCGAGCTTCTCGATGAGGTTCATGTTTGCACTCCGCTCTGCGTCTCCTGCCTGAATTCCTCAAGCAGCTTCAATTCTTCTGCGCTCAAGCGCCGCGCCGCAAGCAGCTCGGGCCGTCTCAGCCACGTCCGGCCCAGCGCCTGCTTCAGCCGCCAGCGCCGGATCTGCCCGTGGTGCCCCGACAGCAGCACCTCCGGCACCCTCTCGCCCGCGTACGACTCCGGGCGCGTGTACTGCGGGCAATCCAGCAGTCCCGTGGCGAAGGATTCCTCCGCCGCCGACTGCCCGTCGCCCAGCGCGCCGGGAATCTGGCGCACCACCGCGTCGATCACCGCCATCGCCGCGATCTCCCCGCCCGAGAGCACGTAGTCCCCGAGCGAGAGCTCTTCCGCGACCCGGCGCCGGATGAGCCGCTCATCCACGCCTTCGTACCGGCCGCAGAGCAGCGTCACCGCGCTCCTGCCCGCAAGCTCCATCACCTTCGGGTGATCGAGCCTGCGGCCCTGCGGCGAGAGGTAGACCACCTCGCCTCCGCCTGCCGCCCTTGCCGCATCCAGCGCCTTCTCCAGCGGCTCGGCCAGCATCACCATGCCGGGCCCGCCGCCGTACGGACGGTCGTCCACCGTCCGGTAATTGTCCGTCGTGAAATCGCGCGGATTCCACGTCTCGAGGCGCCACAGCCCCGCCTCGAGCGCCTTTCTCGGGATGCCGCTCTGCGTCACCGCGGCGAACATCTCCGGGAACAGCGTCACCACGTCGAAGCGGATCACCAGTCCGCTCCCCAGTCCACCTCGATCACGCCCGTCTCGAGGTCGACGCTTCTCACCACCGACGCCACCCAGGGGATCAAACGCTCCCGATCCCCCTGGACGCTCATCACGTCCTGCGGCCCGTTGGTGAGCCACTGGCGCACCACGCCGAACCGCCGGCCCTCGGCGTTCACCACTTCCAGCCCGAGCAGGTCGGCGAGGTAGTAATGCCCCGCGCCCGCCTCGGGGAGCGACGCGCGCTCCACCGAGATCTCCTGCCCTTTCAGCGCCTGCGCCTGCTCGGGGGTGTCGATGCCCTCGAGCTTGGCGAGCACCGTGGCGCTATGCCGCTTCGCCTGCACGACCCGGCGCGCTGCGCCGCCGAGCCACCATTCCGTCGCCTGCGCCAGGCTCTCCTGCACCCCGGCCTGCGGCATCGCCTTCAGCCATCCGCGCACGCCGTAGGCTCCGGCGACGCGGCCCATCGCGATCCGCTCAGGCGGCTTTCTTGCCAAACTGCTTCACGAGCCGCTTCACGGTGGGCGAGAGCTGCGCGCCCTTGCCCTGCCAGTGCTTCAGGCGCTCCACGTTGACGCGCAGGGTCTCGCGACCCTCCGGCGCCTTGGGATCGTAGAAGCCGACGCGCTCGATGAACTTGCCCTGCGCGGCGCGGCGCGAGTCCGCCACCACCAGGCTGAAGAAAGGCCGCTTGTTGGCGCCGCCGCGCGCCAGTCGAATCACCACCATTGGGAAACCCCGTGGACCGCGAAAAGGCGCGGATTATACGGGAGAAATCAGCGGTTTGGAATGTCGGCGGTGCCGCCGAGCCCGACCACGCCCGCGCGCAGCCGCTCCATGGCCGGGGCGACCTGGTCGGGCGCGCCGCGCACCCCCAGCTCGATGTGCCGCCGAGCGCCCCCCTCGCCCATGCTGGGCAGGCTGAACGCCTTCAGCCCCGGGAAAGCGGCGTTCACCTCCTCCATCAGCGGGGAGATGGTCGACTCGGGCAGGCCGTAGACGAGGATCGACCCCTCGCCCCAGCGCTGCGAATCAAAGAGATGGCGGTACTTCTCGTCCAGCACCCACTCCACCATCGGCCAGGCCATCTGCGGGAACCCGGGCACGAAATAATGGTGGCCGACCGCGAAGCCGGGAATGCGGTTGAAGGGATTGGGCACGATCGCGCAGCCGGCGGGAAACTCGCCCATCTTCAGGCGCTGCGGCGTCGTCTCGGCGCCGAAGCGCCCGCGGATCTCGGCTTCGGCCTCGGGATGCAGGACGAGCGGCACGCCGAGTGCCGCGGCGGCGCACTGGCGCGTGTGGTCGTCGGGCGTCGCGCCGATGCCGCCGAAGCAGAACACGACGTCATCGGTCGCGAACGTGCGCCGCAGCGCCGCCGTGATGCGCGCGGGCTCGTCGCCCAGGTGCTCGCACCAGGCGAGCCGCAGCCCGCGCTGGGCGAGCGCGCCGATCAGCCACGGAAAGTGCTTGTCCTGGCGCTTGCCGACCAGGATCTCGTCGCCGATGACCAGGGCGCCGAAGCCGCCTGCGGTCATGGCGTCCCCGCGCGCTGCGCCTGCAGCGCGCCCAGCAGGTAGTGCACGAAGCCCAGGCCGAGCACCACCGGCGCGAAAAAGCCGAGGAGCGGAACGTAGGCGACGAGCGCGAGGATGAGGCCAAGGAGATACAGCGAGCCGCGGTTCTCCGCCACCAGCCGCCGCAGCTCGTCGCGCTCGGCATGCTCGGCGAGCGCGTCGTAGCGCAGCACGCGCTGGTTGACCCAGCCGAGGATGGCGAGCGGGATGAGCGGCCAGAGCGGCGGGAAGATCCACAGAGGGATCGAGGCGATGGCGAGGCCGAGCATGCCGGCGAGCGCAACGACGCCGTTCCACACGCTGCCCGCGAAGCTGCCGCCGCGCCGGCGCTCGAGCGCCGGGAAGCTGCGCGCCGCGACGTGCCCGACCATCGCCGGCAGGCCAAAGATCGAGAGAATCATCACCGCAGTGAGCTGCACGAGCGGCACGAGCATGACGAGCACCAGGATCTTGGCGACGAGCAGCGTCGCGTCCGTCAAGTCCCACTGGCCGACGAACGGCGCATAGGCGAGTCCGGCCTGCAGCCACTGGGCGATCGTGAGCGCGATCTGCGCCCAGAAGACGATCGCCAGCGTGCCCCAGAAGCCGAGCGCCAGCACGAGCGGCCAGACCATGAGCCACAGCATGCGCGGGTGAAGCACGTTGCCTAGCGCGTAACCGAGCGAGCGCGCGATGGAATTCATCGGCGGATACTCTGCCACAGTTTCGCCAGGCGCTTGGCCGACACGGGCACCGGCGTCTTCAGCTGCTGGGCGAAGAGCGACACGCGCAGCTCCTCCAGCAGCCAGCCGAACTGCTCGAGCTCCTCGCCGAGCGGACGCGGCGCGCGCAGCCACGCAGCAAGTAGCGGCCGCAGCTCGGCCAGGAGGCGCGCGTCGCGCGCCGGGTCGGCGCGCAGCTTCTCCAGGCGCAGCGCGCACGCCTGCAGGTAGCGCGGAAAGTGCTGCAGGCGCGCCCAGGGCGTGTCGCGCAGCCAGCCCGGACGCAGCAGCCGCTGCCACTGCTGCTTCATGTCTTCGGCCGCCTCCGGGAAGGCCTTGGCGGCGACGCCGAGCTTTTTCTGCAGGTCGGCGTGCGCGGCGAGGACGGCGCCGGCCGCGCGCGCCACTTCCTGCGCGATGAGCAGGAACCGGCTGCGCCCGGAATCCACCGCACGCGCGAACTCGGCGGCGAGCGTGGGCACGGCGTCGGCGAGGAAGGCGCGGTCGAGCGCCGCGGCGACCAGGTCGTCCTTGAGGGGCCCGAGCTGGACGTCCTTCGCCCAGGCGCGCTCCAGGTCGCGGATGCGGTCCTTGAAGGCGATGGCGAGCAGGCGCCGCACGCCCGCGCGGTGCAGGGCTTTAGACTTTTCCGGCGTGTCGAACACCTGGAGCGTCACCGCGTCGCCTTCGTCCACCAGCGCGGGATACCCCACGAGCGTCTGGCCGCCGCGCTCGATCTCCATCACCTCGTCCAGGTCGCCCATGGTCCAGCCGGTGTGGCGCTCGAGCGCCGCGTCCTGCTGCAGCACTGCCGTGGTCTCGCGGCCGTGGGTCTTTTTCAGCTCGGCGAGGTTGCGTCCCATGCCGAGCTGGCGGCCGTCCTCGTCCACCACGAGGAAGTTCATGTGCAGGTGCGGCGGCGCCGAGTCCGGGCGAAAGGCGTCTTGCGGCACCTCGAAGCCGAATTCCTCGCGGATGAAGCGCGCGAGCGCGCCGGCGAGCGGCGTGTCGGAGGGGGACACGCGCGCGGCGAAATCTTCGGCAAAATCCTCCAGGGGCCCGAGCTTGTGGCGCAGGCGCTGCGGCATGGATTTCGCGAGAGTGCGCACCTTTTCCTTGAGCAGCCCCGGCACCAGCCACTCGCAGCGTGCGGCGCTCACCTGGTTGAGGAGCGCCACCGGCGCGGTCATCGTCACGCCGTCCTTCGGCGCGCGCGGGTCGAACAGGTACTCCAGCTTGAAGACGCTGGGGCCGAGCGCGAGCTGCGGCGGGAAGTTGTCGGTGGTGATGCCCGCCGCCTCGTGGCGCATCAGGTCCTTGCGCTCGAGAAAGAGCAGCTTCGGGTCGGACTGCTCGGCTTCCTTCCTCCACTTCTCGAAATCGGCGCCGTTGTGGATGCCTTCGGGCACGCGCGCGTCGTAGAAGGCGTGGATGAGCTCGTCGTCCACCAGGATGTCGGGGCGGCGCTGCTTGTGCTCGAGGCGCTCGATGTCCTGGATCAGGCGGCGGTTGTGCGCGAAGAACGGCGCGCGGCTGTCGAACTCGCCCTCGACGAGCGCCGCGCGCAGGAATATGCCGCGCGAGGTTTCCGGGTCGAGCGGCCCGTAGTGCACGCGCCGATTGGTGTACACCGGCAGGCCGTAGAGCGTGCCGCGCTCCAGCGCCACCACCTGCGCGCGGGCCTTTTCCCAGTGGGGGTTGTCGCGATGCTTCTTCAGCAGGTGCGCGCCGAGCTCCTCCAGCCACAGCGGATCGATGGTGGCCACGGTGCGCGCGTAGAGGCGGGTCGTTTCCACCAGCTCCGCGGCGACGATCCACTTGCCGGGCTTCTTCGTGCCGGAGCCCGGGTGCACCCAGAACTTGATGCCGCGCGCGCCGGTGTAGTTGTTGTCCGCTTCGTCCCGCATGCCGATGTTGCCGAGCAGCCCCGCAAGCAGCGCGCGATGCACCGCGCGGAAACCGTCGGGCTTGTCCATCTTCGCCGAGGACATCTTCCAGTCGAGCTCGCTCACCACGGTCGAGAGTTGCCCGTGCACGTCGCGCCACTCGCGCATGCGCGGATAGGAGAGGAAATTGTCGCGGCAGAGGCGGCGCAGTCCCTGCTCGCCCTGCAGCTTCCAGAGCTTGAGGAGCGCGAGGAAGTCGGAGTGCTCGTCGGCGAATTTCTTGTGCCGCTCGTCCGCCGCGCCCTGCTTGCCCAGGGGCCGCTCGCGCGGGTCCTGGACGGAGAGCGCGGCGGCGATGACCAGCATCTGCTCGAGGCACCCTTCGTCCCGCGCGGCGAGGAGCATGCGCGCCACGCGCGGGTCGAGCGGCAGGCGCGCGAGCTGGCGGCCGGTGTCGGTCAGGCGGTTTTCCTCGTCCACCGCGCCGAGCTCGGCGAGCAGCGCGTAGCCGTCGGAGATCGCGCGCGAGCTCGGTGCGTCGAGGAACGGAAAGTCCTCCACGCTGCCGAGGTTGAGCGCCAGCGCGCGCAGGATCACCGCGGCGAGAGAGGAGCGCAGCACCTCCGGGTCGGTGAACGGCGGCCTCTTCTTGAATTCTTCCTCGTCGTAGAGGCGGATGCAGATGCCGTTCGCGACGCGCCCGCAGCGGCCGGCGCGCTGCTGGGCGGCCGCCTGCGAGATGTTCTCCACCTGCAGCATCTCCACCTTGTTGCGGTAGGAGTAGCGCTTGACGCGCGCCTGGCCCGCGTCCACCACGTAGCGGATGCGCGGCACGGTGAGCGAGGTCTCGGCGACGTTGGTGGCCA
>DATFEJ010000371.1:0-4511 GCA_035251235.1 Burkholderiales bacterium | reverse complement strand
GCAGGTCGCGCCGCCAGCCGGGCACGGACAGCACGCAGTGCAGCAGCCCGCGGCGCTCGAAGCGGTGGCTGGAGATGTCCGCGTTCTCGATGGACACGATCGGAAAGCGCGACAGCATGGCGTTGCCGTAGTGCCCGTAGTGATGCACCCGATTCAGTCCGTAGGCGTATTCCCAGCCCTCCCGGTTCAGGTACTCGTGCTGCGGCGCGCTCGGCCAGGACGCAAAGCGCAGCGCGTGACGCTCGTTGAGACCCTGGACTTCCTGCAGGAACACGAGGTCGGGCTCCAGGGTGTTCAGGCCCTCGCGCAGCTCGTGAATGACCATGCGCCGGTTGAACTGCGACAGGCCCTTGTGGATGTTGAGCGTCACGACGCGCAGCGCGTCGCTCATGACGGCGCGCGCCTCCCGGGCAGCATGCGGATGGCGTCGCGGTTGGACCAGGAAAAGCACGCTTGCGCCGCCTCGCGCCAGGGCAACCAGCGCTGCGCGCGGTGCTCGTCCGGCGCGAGCTGCACCTTCGCCCGGGCAGGCAGCTCGAGGCTGAAAACGTGCTCGGTGTTGTGCGTCGTCCCCGGGGGAAACCGTCCGCGCCAGTGCGCATAGATCTCGAACGCGTGGGCCATCCTCCAGTCGATGAGCGCCTGGGCGGCGAACTCGATCCCGGTCTCCTCGCGGACCTCGCGCCGCGCCGCGGCGCGTGCCGTCTCCTCGGGCGATTCGAGCGAGCCCGTGACCGACTGCCAGAAACCGGGCCGCGCCGCCCGCTCGAGCAGCAGCACCTCGAGCGCCGGGGTGTGAATCACCACGAGCACCGACACCGGCAGCTTCACGCCGCAGCGCCCCTTGGCCGGAACAGCTCGGGCAGGGCGAGCGCGTGCCCCGGATCCACAAACACCGCGAAGAACGGCCGGCCGCGCTCCGCCCAGTACGCGGCGCTGGTGGCGAGCACGTCGATCAGCACGCCCACGTCGTCCGCGCCAAGCCCGTCGCCGCCGCGCAGCACGATGACGTGCCCGTCGCCCCGCCGCCAGGACAGGTCGCACAGGCAATCCTCGAGCGCGTCCCAGTTGCCGCCGAACCAGTCGGGGAAGCCGAGCGCCTGCGCCAGCACGCCGAGCAGGGCTTCCTTGTCCTCGACACCGCGCAGCTCCACGTGCGCGAGATCCAGACGGGTGCCGCGCACCGCGTCATCGATCTCCGCCGTGCCCGGTGCGCGGTAGACGCCGGAGCGCGTCGCGTCGCTCAATCGCTGCGTGAGCTTGCCCATGGCCTATTCCTGTATGCGCATAAAGCTGCGGTAATGATCCGAGGTGTAGTAGCGCTCCCCGCCCTTGCCCGCGACGATGCGCCGCGCGCCGCGATCCGGCGCGCCCGGCGTGCGCACCGTGTACTCGCGATAGTAGCCGCCCGGCTTGGATGGCAACAGCCGCTCCCGGTTGCGGAACACCGATCCGTCGCGCGCGTAGGGGAACGGCCCGCCGGCATCGATCAACGCCAGCGTCTGCCGCGCCTCGGGCGGCAGGTCGCGCACCGCGATCTCGCCCGCCCATGCGCCGAGCGCACAGGCGAGGGCGAGCGCCAGCACGGCCCTCACTGCGGCGAATTGCGCAACCGGATGTGCAGCTCGCGCAGCTGCTTCTCGGTGACCGGCGACGGCGCGCCCGTCAGCAGGTCCTGGCCGCGCTGCGTCTTCGGGAAGGCGATGACGTCGCGAATCGCTTCCGCGCCGGCCATCAGCGCGACCAGCCGGTCGAAGCCGAACGCGATGCCGCCGTGCGGCGGCGCGCCGTACTGCAGCGCGTCCAGCAGGAAGCCGAATTTCGCCCGCTGCTCCTCCGGCGAGATCTTCAGGCCGCGGAACACCTGCTGCTGGATCTCCTGGCGGTGGATGCGCACCGACCCGCCGGCGACCTCCCAGCCATTGAGCACCAGGTCGTAGGCCTTGGCGTACGCCTTGCCGGGCGCGGAGTCCAGGTACTGCTCATGCCCGTCCTTGGGACTGGTGAACGGGTGGTGGCGCGCCTTCCACATCTTCGATTCCTCGTCGAACTCGAACATGGGAAAGTCGACCACCCACAGCGGGCGCCATCCCGGCTGCACGAGGCCGCGATCCTGGCCGAGCCGCTGGCGCAGCGCGCCGATGCACGCATTGGTCGCTTCAGCGCGGTCGGCGGCGAAGAACAGCAGATCGCCGTCCACGGCACCGGTGCGCTCGAGGATCGCGGCAAGCGCGCCGGCGTGCAGGTTCTTCACGATCGGCGACTGCAGGCCCTCGGCGCCCCTGTCGCGTGCGTTCACCTTGATCCACGCGAGGCCCTTGGCGCCCAGCGCCTTCACGAACTCGGTGTAGCCGTCGATCTCGCCGCGCGTCAGCTGCCCGCCCCCGGGAACGCGCAGCGCCGCCACGCGCCCGTCGGCCAGGTTGGCGGGCGCCGAGAATACCTTGAACTCGACATCCTTCATGACGTCGGTCAGCTCGGTGAGCTTGAGCGGTACCCGCAGGTCGGGCTTGTCCACGCCGTAGTCCCGCATGGCCTCGTCGTAGCGCATCACCGGAAACGGATCGGGCAGCTCGGCGCCGAGCACCTCGCGGAACATGTGCCGCGTCAGCCGCTCCATCAGCGCGCGGATCTCCTCTTCGCCCAGGAAGGAGGTCTCGATGTCGATCTGCGTGAACTCGGGCTGCCGGTCGGCGCGCAGGTCCTCGTCGCGGAAGCACTTGACGATCTGGTAGTAGCGGTCGAAGCCGGCGATCATCAGCATCTGCTTGAACAGCTGCGGGCTCTGCGGCAGCGCGTAGAAATGGCCGTCGTGCAGGCGCGCGGGCACGAGGAACTCGCGCGCGCCCTCGGGCGTCGACTTGTAGAGCACCGGCGTCTCGATGTCGATGAAGCCCTGCGCGTCGAGGAAGGCGCGCGCCGCGGAAGCGGCGCGGTGCCGCAGGCGCAGGTTGCGCTGCATCGGCTCGCGGCGCAGGTCGAGCACGCGATGCTCGAGGCGCACCGCCTCGGAGAGGTTCTCGTCGTCCAGCTGGAACGGCGGCGGCGCCGAGGGGTTGAGCACCTCGACCTCCTCCGCCAGCACCTCCACCGCACCCGAGGCGAGATTCGGGTTCACGGTGCCCTCGGGCCGCGCGCGCACCCGGCCCGTCACCCGCAGGACGAATTCGCTGCGCACCCGGTCGGCGGCCCTGAAGGCCTCGGCGCGGTCCGGGTCGCAGACCACTTGCGCCAGGCCCTGGCGGTCGCGCAGGTCGATGAAGATGACGCCGCCGTGGTCGCGGCGCCGGTGCGCCCAGCCGGCGAGCGTCACGCGCTGTCCGGTGAGCGCGCCCGAGAGTTCGGCGCAGTAGTGGGTGCGCATGATTGCCTCAGCGCCCGGCCGCGGGCGCGACCACGCCCATGGAGATGATGTACTTCAGCGCGTCGTCCACCGACATGTCGAGCTCGATGGTGTCCTGCCGCGGCAGCATGACGAAGTAGCCGCCGGTCGGGTTCGGCGTGGTCGGCACGTACACGCTGACATAGTCGCCCGCCAGATGCTTGACGACGTCTCCCCCGGGCACGCCGGTGAGGAAGGCGATGGTCCATACGCCTTCGCGCGGCCATTGCACGAGCAGCGCCTTGCGGAAGGCCTGGCCGCTCGAGGAAAAGAGCGTGTCCGAGATCTGCTTGACGCTCGAGTAGATGGAGCTGACGACCGGGATGCGGTGCAGGATCTCGTGCCACAGGTGCACGAGGCGCGCGCCGAAGAAGTTCGTGCCGACCACGCCGGTGACGAACACGATGACCAGCGTGAGGATCACGCCCAGTCCCGGCACGTGCACGCCGAGAAAGCTTTCCGTGCGCCATTCCGGCGGCACCAGCAGCAGCGACTGGTCGAGCGTGTCGACCACCAGCTTCAGGACCCAGATGGTGATGACCAGCGGGATCCAGATGAGCAGTCCGGTGATGAGATATTTCCGCACGCGACCTCGGTAAACAAAAAGGCCCAGCTCGCGCCGGGCCGGTGACAAGCCCGGCTAGGGGATCAGTTGCCCGACGCGGGCGCCGCGGGCGCCGTCACGGGCTCGGCCTTGCCCGAGTCCTCCGTCTTCGCCTCGCCCTTGGCTTCGGCCTTGGCATCCGGCTTGGCGTCCGCCTTGGCCTCGCCCTTGGCGGGCGTCGGCTTGCCGGACCCCTTGAAGTCCGTGGCGTACCAGCCGCTGCCCTTCAGCTGAAAGCCGGCCGCGCTCAGCAGCTTGCGAAAGCTGTGCTTGCCGCAGGACGGGCACACCGTGAGCGGCGGTTCGGAGACCTTCTGCAGGTGCTCTTCCTGGAACCCGCACTCGGCGCAACGGTATTCGTAAATGGGCATGACGGCTCGTTCGCAACTTGCTGAATCGGCGAGAATTATATCGCCATCCGCCGCGCGCTAGAACGGAATGTCGTCCGCCATGTCGTCGAACTTGCCGGCCGGCTTCTTCGCCGCAGGGGCTGCGCCGCGGGGTTCCGCCGCTTTGGATTGCATT
>DATFEJ010000172.1:0-5298 GCA_035251235.1 Burkholderiales bacterium | reverse complement strand
TGCGGCCTGCGGCTCCGCGCCGCGCACGCTGATGTCCGGGTGATGCGTGCGGCAGAACAGGCCGTACAGCGGGTGCTGCGCGGCGCGCCAGCGCGCGTCCGCGGTGGCCATCTCGAAGCCGAGGATGCGGTGCGGGATGTGGCCCGCGTGCGCGAGGGGCACGAAGCCGCGGCCCGGGAACACGTCCTGGAACAGCAGCGACTCGTACTGCCGGTCGAGCGGCGAGCGCGCGCCGATCACCATCCAGTCCACGCCCGTGCGCTTGCAGTACAGGTAGAAGGCCTTGAACAGCAGGATCTTCACCACGCGGCCGACGCGCTGCTGGGTGATGCCGAGGCGCGTTGCTTCCGCCAGGCGCCGGTGGCGCAGCCACGCGGGCAGCGCCACCGACTGCTCGATGGCGAGCGGCCGCGCGCGGTTGGTCTGGATGCGCATCGTGCCGAGCGGCTCGCCGTCGAGCTTGGACTCGGCGAGCAGCACGGTGGCGTCCGCGTCGCGGTCGCCCGCCTCGGGCGCGCGCAGCAGCTCGGCGAGCGCGGGCACGTGGCGCGCGTAGGCGGCGTGGCGGATGTGGACGGCCTGCTCGAGCTCGACTTCGGTGCTGGCGATGCGCACCGTGAACGGCATGCGCTGAGTGGTGGTGAACGCAACGACGTTGGCGTGCGGGTTCGTGCTCATGGCGGCGGTCTCCTCCCTGCGTGCGCGGGCGGATTGCCCGCGTCGCTTACCTAGCAGGTCGGCCGCGCGCCGCAAATCAGGTTCTTCGGATTCGTTGACGCGCGATAAAGCTGGCGCCCGGTCAGCCCCCGGCGCGCAGCCGCGCGAGGTCGGGGATGCGCACCGTGCGGCCCTGGATCTCGATCAGGCCGGCGTTGCCGAGCTCGTGCAGGATGCGCGAGAAGTGCTCGGGCGTCATGTTGAGGCGCGAGGCGATCACGCTCTTGCCGGGCGTGAGGCGCAGCTCGGCCGCGCCGCCCGCGGCGCCGTCGGGCGCCTCGGCCAGCAGGTAGCCGATGACGCGCTCGTGGCTCGAGCGCAGCGTGTAGGCCTCGACGTCGCGCACCAGGCCGTGCAGGCGGCGCGACAGCCCCGAGAGCATGCGCAGCGCGAAGCCGGTGTCTCGGCCGAGCTCGGCGAGCACCGCGTGGCGCGCGACGTGCAGCAGCATGGCGTCCGAGAGCGCCTGCGCGAACACGATGTAGGGCTTGTCGAGGAACATGAGCGCCTCGCCGAAGCTCTGCCCGGGGCGCACGATCTCCACCACCTTCTCGACGCCCTGCGGCGAGGTGAAGCCGAGCTTCACTTCGCCGTACACGACGACGTGGAACCCGGTGCACGGGTCGCCCGTCTGGCAGACGGCCTGGCCCTTCTCGGCGTACACCGGCAGCGTCGCCGCGGCGATGCGGTCGAGCTCCTCGGCGCGCATCTCGCTGAACATCGGCAGGTTGGCGAGGAAGGCCTGGATCTTGATCGACGGATGCTTCATGTCAGTGGCTGGTGCCTTCCGAGCGGCTGATCTTGTTGAAGACGTTGTACTTGCCGACGGGCTTTCTCATCGGGATGCGCTTCACCTCCTTGAGCGTGTGCGCGTCGAAGACGATCAGCGCGCCGTCGTCCTCCCACAGGCTCGCCAGCGCGTAGCGGCCATGGCGGTCGAACTCGATGTGCGCCAGCGTCTTGCCGGGCACGGGCGTGAGGCTGGCCACCACCTCGAGCGTGTCCTTGTCGATCACCTGCAGCGTGTCGCGGCCCTTGGGCCCGATCATCGAGTCCACCCACACGGTGCGCAGCTTCTCGTGGCTGCGCAGGAAGAACCCCGCGCCGAGCGTCTTCACCTGCGCCACCGGCTTCCAGTCGGCGACGTCGATCACGCTCACCACCCCTTCGCGCAGGTTGGGCGTGGCCATCACGCGCCGGCCCCGGCGCTCCCAGGTGGTGCCCGAGCCCAGGTGCGGCAGCCCGGGCAGGTCGACCGTGGCGATGGCGCGGCGCACGTCCAGGTGCACCACCTGGCCGTGCCTGCCGTCGCGGCTCGCGCCGATCAGCTGCCGGAAGTCCGGCGTGAAGAAGAAGTCGTCCAGCACGTCCTCGAGCGGCGTGCGCCGCGGGTTGAGGAAGCCCGGCACGAAGGCGCCTTCCTTGAAGCGGTAGTCGTGCACCAGGCCCGCGGCGACGGCTTGCGCCTTCGGGTCGTAGGAGATCTCCCACAGCTCGGGCGCGTCCTTCATCGCGGCGACGAAGCTCTTCCGGGGCGCGGCGTCGTACACCGCCGAGACGCGCGAGGGCGCGGGCAGGACCTTGACGAGTTCCAGGTCCGCGTCGAGCACCACCAGGCTGTGCGGCAGGTAGTTGGCCACCATCACGTACTTGCCGTCGGCGGACGCCGCGGCGTTCCTCGTGTTGATGCCGGCGCGCACCTCGGCCACGGTCTTCAGGTTCCACAGGTCGAACTTGGAGATCCAGCCGTCGCGCGAGGCGAAGTACACGTAGCGCCCGTCGGGCGTGAACTTCGGCCCGCCGTGCAGCGCGAAGCGCGAGGCGAAGCGGTGGATCGGCTCGAGGCGGTCGCCGTCGAGGATCGTCACGTGGTGGTCGCCCGCCTCCACCACGACGAACAGGTTGAGCGGGTCGGCCTTGAACTGCGGCGCCGCGGGCAGGCTGCCCGGCGCGTGGTGCACGACGCGCGAAGCGTGAATGTCGGCCTCGCCCCAGGCGGGCGCGGGCACGAGCGGCGTGTAGATCAGCTCGACCAGCGCCGCGATGTCCTCGTCCTTCAGCTGGCCCTGGAAGGCAGGCATCTGCACGCCGGCCCGGCTGTCGCGGATCATGCGCGCCGCCTGCGGCTTCTTCAGGCGCGACAGGTTCTCCGGCAGCAGCGCCGGCCCCATGCCGCCCAGGCGCTGCGCGCCGTGGCAGCTCGCGCAGTGCGTCTGGTAGAGGTCCTGCGGCTGCGCGAGCGCCGGCGCGAGGAGCAACGCGGCGAGGAGCCACCTCATGCCGCGATTTCTTCGTCTTCGAGGTAGCAGCCCGGGTCTTCCGCCCAGGGATCGCCCGTCACCTTCATGGCGCGCACGCGCGTGTTGCCGCCGCAGACGTCGAAATAGGCGCAGGTGCCGCAGCGCCCCTTCACCTGGCGCGGCTGCGCCTTGAGGCCGGCCATGATCGGGTGGCGCGTGTCCTGCCAGATCGCCGAGAACGGTCGCGCGCGCACGTTGCCCAGGGTGCAGTCCCACCACATGGTGTCGGGGTGCACGTTGCCCAGGTTGTCGATGTTGGCGACGTTCACGCCCGAGGAGTTGCCGCCCCAGGCGGCGAGCGCCGCGCGCAGGCGCGCTTCCTCGAAGCCCGGCACGGCGCGCCGCGCCCAGTACAGCGCGTACACGCCGTCGGCGTCGTTGTTGCCGGTGACGAACTCCTTGTGCAGCCCGCGCCGCGCGTAGTCCCAGGCGCGCGCGTAGACGAGCTCCAGCGCCTCGCGCGTCACGCGAAAGTGCGCGTCGCGCTTGCGGTTGACGTTGCCGCGGCCCGCGTAGTTGAGGTGCGAGAGGTAGAAGCGACAGATGCGTTCCTCTTCTACGAGATCGAGCAGCCCGGGGAGGTCGGCGGCGTTGTCCTGCGTGAGCGTGAAGCGCACGCCGACCTTGACGCCCAGGTCGCGGCAGCGGCGCAGCGCGGCGAGCGAGGCGTCGAAGGCGCCGGCCTTGCGGCGGAACCTGTCGTGCGTCGCTCCCAGCCCGTCCAGGCTGATGCCCACGTAGTCGAAGCCCGTGGCGGCGATGCGCCGCGCGAGCGCGTCGTCGATCAGCGTGCCGTTGGTGGAGAGCCCCAGGTAGAAGCCGAGCGCCTTGCCGCGCGCCGCGATGTCGAACAGGTCCTTCCTGAGCAGCGGCTCGCCGCCCGAGAGGATGAGCGCGCGCACCTTGAACGCCTTGAGGTCGTCCATCACCGCGTAGACCTCGTCGGTCTGCAGCTCGCCGGGAAAGTCGACGTCGGCGGAGATCGAGTAGCAATGCATGCACGTCAGGTTGCAGCGGCGGATGAGGTTCCAGATCACCACGGGACCGGCGGGGCCGGCGGGCGCGGCAGCCGGCGGCGCCGGGTGCAGGATCTCGTTCATGAAGCGGGAGACGCGGAACATGTCAGGCGAGCCTCAGTCCGGTTTTCTTGAGGATGCGGGTGCTGTAGAGCACGTCGTGCGCGCGCAGCGCGGGCGCGAGCAGCGCGCGGATCCGCTCGACGTGGGCGTCGGTCTCGGCGCGGCTCTTGCCGTGCACCATGGCAAAGAGGTTGTAGCGCCACTCGGGCAACCGCCGCGGCCGGCGGTAGCAATGCGTGACGAAGGTCAGCGAACCCACGCGCTTACCGAGTGCATCCACTGCGTCGTCGGCCACGTCCCACACCGACATGCCGTTCGCGGTGTAGCCGAGCTTGTAGTGGTTGGGCACCGCGCCGATCCTGCGGATGCGGCCGTCGGCGAGCATCGCCGCGAGGCGCGCGAAGAGCTGCGCCTGGGTGATGCCGGCGGATTCCGCCACCGCGCGCCAGGGCTCGGGCACGAGCGGCAGCCCGGCCTGCGTGGCGCGCACGATCGCGGCGTCGGTGGCGTTCATGCCACGAGCCTCAGCTCGATGAAGTATTCCTGCTCGCGCGGCAGGTCGAGCACCTCGTAGCCGGTCTCGGCCTCGATCGCGGCGAGCAGCGGCGCGATGTCCTCGCGCGAGGCGGCGGCGATCACGAACCACAGGTTGTAGGCGTGCGCGCGCTCGTAGTTGTGTGCCACCTCGGGGTGCGCATTGACCAGCGCGGCGACGCGCTCGAAGTCCGCCGCCGGCACGCGCATCGCGCACAGCGTGAAGGCGCCGCCCATGCGCTCCACGTCGTACATCGGTCCGAAGCGCGTGAGGGTGCCGGCCGCCAGCATCGCTTCGAGCCTGGCGATCAGCGTCGCCTCGTCGGTGCCGAGCTCCTCGGCAGCCGCGGCGTACGGGCGCGCCACGAGCGGGAAGCCGCCCTGCAGGCGGTTGATGATGGCGCGCTCGAGCTCAACCATAGCGGGCGGCGCGCTGGCTGAAGCAGCGCGTGCTGAACAGGACCTGGCGCGCGTAGCCGCCGAGGCCGTGGCGCGCCGTGAGGCGCTCGATCTCGCGCGCGACGGCTTCGCGCGCGCGGCCGTGCACCATGCAGTACAGGTTGTACGGCCACTCGGGCAGGGCGCGCGCGCGGCGGTAGCACAGCGTGACCCCGGCATCGGTGCCGAGGCGCCGTCCGGCGGCCGACGCCTCTTCGTCGGGCACGTCC
>DATFEJ010000238.1:0-15901 GCA_035251235.1 Burkholderiales bacterium | reverse complement strand
GCTTCTTCAGGCGGTAGAGGAGCTCGAGCGCCTCGCGCGGCGACAGCTCGTCGGGGTTGACCTGCGCGAGGGCGTCGCGCAGCGCATCGGTGGCCGGCTCGGGCTCTGCGGGCGCGGGGCGCGCGAACAGATCCGCCTGGCCGCCGCCCGCGCGGCTCGCGTCCTCGAGCTGCTGCAGGATGCGCCGCGCGCGCTGGATCACCGCCTTGGGCACGCCAGCGAGCTGCGCCACCTGCAGGCCGTAGCTCTGCGAGGCGGGCCCTTCCTCCACCGCGTGCAGGAAGACGATGCTGTCCTTGTGCTCGACGGCGTCGAGGTGCACGTTGGCCGCCTCCTTGTACTCCTGGGCGATGCGCGTCATCTCGAAATAGTGCGTGGCGAAGAGCGTGAGCGCCTTGTTGCGCTCGAGCAGCTGGCGCGCGATGGCCCAGGCGAGCGCCAGGCCGTCGAAGGTCGAGGTGCCGCGGCCGACCTCGTCCATCAGCACGAGGCTGTGCGCGGTGGCGTTGTGCAGGATGTTCGCGCTCTCGGTCATCTCCACCATGAAGGTGGAGCGCCCGCCCGCCAGGTCGTCGGACGCGCCGATGCGCGTGAAGATCTGGTCGAGGGGCCCGAGGCGCGCCGCCTTGGCCGGCACGAAGCTGCCGGTGTGCGCCAGGAGCGCGATCAGCGCCACCTGCCGCATGTAGGTCGACTTGCCGCCCATGTTCGGGCCGGTGATGAGCAGCAGCTGGCGCGCGGGCGCCAGGCGCGCGTCGTTGGCGATGAAGCGCTCGACCTGGCTCTCCACCACCGGGTGGCGCCCGGCCTCGATCTCGAGGCGGATGTCGTCCGCGAACTCCGGGCGGCAGTAGCCGCGCTCGGCGGCGAGCGCGGCGAAGGCGGCGAGCACGTCGAGCTGGGCGAGCGCGCGCGCGATGCGCTGCAGCTCGGCGAGGTGCGCGGCGAGCTTCGCCAGCAGCTCGTCGTATAGTGTCTTTTCCAGGGCGAGCGCGCGGTCGCGCGCCGACAGCGCCTTGTCCTCGAAGCTCTTGAGCTCGGGCGTGAGGTAGCGCTCGGCGTTCTTCAGCGTCTGCCGGCGGCGGTAGTCGGCGGGAATCTTCTGCGCGTGCGCATTGGTGACCTCGATGTAGTAGCCGTGCACGTGGTTGTAGGCCACGCGCAGGTTGGGAATGCCGGTGCGCGCGCGCTCGCGCGCTTCCAGTTCCACCAGGAACTGCCCGGCGCCGGTCTGCAGGCCGCGCAGCTCGTCCAGCTCCGCCGAGTAGCCGTCGGCGATCACGCCGCCGTCGCGCAGCATGGCCGAGGGCTCGGGGGCCACCGCCCTGCGCAACAGGTCCAGGCAGGACTCCGGAGTCGCCAGGTCCGATTGCAGCGACTGCAGCAGTTCGCTCCCCGTCGGCAGCGCCGTTCGCAGGTCGGGCAGCAGCCCGACGCTGTCCCTCAATCCTGACAAATCCCTTGGCCGCGCGTTCTTCAGTGCGATGCGCGCGCTGATGCGCTCGACGTCGGCGAAGCGGCGCAGCGCGGCGTGGATGGGGTCGGATGCATGCAACAGGGCTTCGAGCGCCGCATGGCGCCTGGACACTACGGCCCGGTCGCGCAAGGGATGGTGCAGCCAATACCGCAGCAAGCGGCTGCCCATCCCGCTCGCGCAGCGGTCGAGCTGCGAAAAGAGCGTCGGCGCCGGCTCGCCGCGCAGCGTCTCCGTGAGCTCGAGATTGCGCCGCGTGGCGGCATCGAGCCGCAGGTATTCGCCCGAACGCTCTGCCGTCACCGCCGTGACGTGCGCGAGCGCCTGGCCCTGGGTCTTGTTCGCGTAGTCCAGGAGTGCCCCGCAGGCGCCGATGGCGAGCGAGAAATCCTCCACGCCATAGCCGGCAAGGCTCCCGGCGCCCAGTTGCTCGAGCAGGCGCTTCTTCCCGTTGTCCGGCTCGAACTGCCAGGCGGCAAGCCGCGTGACGAAGTAGCCGGGGAGGTCCACGCCGTCGGCGGCAAGGACTTCCGCCGGGCCGATGCGCCGCAGCTCGCTGTCGAGCGCTTGCGGCGCGACCTCGGCAACGCGCAGCGTGCCGCCGGCGAGCGAGAGCCAGGCGAGGCCGACGGCGGACTTGTCCGCGGCGAGCGCGAGCAGGATGTTGTCGGCCTTGTCGTCCAGCAGTTCCGAGTCGGTGAGCGTGCCCGGCGTGACGATGCGCGTGACCTGCCGCTCCACCGGCCCCTTGGCGGTGGCGACGTCGCCGACCTGCTCGCAGATCGCCACCGGCTCGCCGAGCTTCACCAGCTTCGCCAGGTACTGCTCGACCGAGTGCACCGGCACGCCCGCCATGATGACGGGCGCGCCGGCCGACTGGCCGCGTGCGGTGAGCGTGAGGTCGAGCAGCCGCGAGGCGCGCTCGGCATCGTCGTAGAACAGCTCGTAGAAGTCGCCCATGCGGTAAAAGAGCAGGGTATCCGGGTACTGCGCCTTGATGCGCAGGTACTGCTGCATGAGGGCGGAGGTGCCGGGGAGATCCGCCGCAGGCCTTCGCCTGTCGCTGGCAATTCCGGGTGCAGCAGAGGTCTGGCGGTCCATGGAGCCTTGCGAGTTTGCACGGATGTTCGTGCAGGCGCGTGCGCCTGGCAAGCGATCAAGGCAAAATGACGCCGTGATGGGAGCGCGCCAGAGCGCCGGCCTCGTGTAACGGTGTGCGGCGAACCATGATCCGCTGGTTGTTCAGGTCCGGCAGGCGAGCAGATGTCGAGGCGCGCGCGCAGGACACGCCGGCAGGGACGGTCGGCGTACTCGAGGACCGGCCGGTGGAGCTCGGTCTGCAGCACCACCGCGCCGGACGTCTCTCGGCAGCCGCGGAATTCTATCGCCAGGCGCTCGCGCTGGACCCGCGGCACGTCGATGCCCTGCATTTCCTGGGCGTCGTCGCCTACCAGCAAGGCGACCCTGCACGGGCGGTCGAGCTGATCTCCAAGGCGCTTGCCGTGAATGCCGCCAATGCCCCCGCGCACAACAACCTGGGCAACGCGCTCGCGGCGCTGGGGAGGCGGACCGAGGCCGTGCATGCCTACCTCGATGCCCTGGCATTGCAGCCGGAATACGCGGATGCGCTGTCGAATCTCGGCAACGCGCTACGTGCGCTGGACGGGCTCGACACCCAGGCTGCGCAGGCGCGCTTCGATGAAGCCAACGCGCACAGGGACCACGGGCGCCTGGACGAGGCGCTTGCCAGCTACCGCATGGCCCTGGCGATGGCGCCCGGACATGCGGCCGCCCATCTCAACCTGGGCGGCGCGTTGCAGGACCAGGGCAGATGGCCGGAGGCCCTGGCCAGCTTTCGCAAGGCGCTCGCCCTGGCGCCGGACCTGTCGGAAGCGCACTACAACCTCGGGATCGTGGCGTACCAGTCGGGCGACCTGCCCGCCGCCAAGGCGGCGCTCGCGAGGTATCTGGAGTCGAAGCCCGACGATCGCGCCGCGCTGATGACGCTCGCGGAGGCCCATTTTCGCTCCAATGAGCTCGACGATGCGGCCCGCTGCCTCGAGCGCCTCTTGACCGACCATCCCGCCGACGCTGCCGCGCACAACCTGCTTGCCAATGTACGTCGCAACCAGGGGTGGCACGCGGAGGCGATCGCGCACTACGAGCTTGCGATCCGGCACGACGGCATCCCGGTCGTCGCGTTCCAGAACCTGCTGTTCTGCATGATGTGCGCTTCCGGCTTTTCGGCCGCAGATCTCCATGCGCGGCATCTGGCATTCGCGCGGCGCTTCGAGGAGCCGCTGCTGTCGTCGCACGCGCCGCACGCGAACGAGCCGGATCCGCGCCGGCGCCTGCGCATCGGCTACGTCTCGCCGGAGTTCCGCGCCAATGTCGTCGGCTATTACCTGCAGCCCATCCTGGCAAATCACGATCGCGGCCAGTTCGAGATCCACTGCTACGCCACGGGATCAGCGCGCGACGAGGTGACCGGGCGCATTGCGTCGCTGGCCGACCAGTGGCACGACGTCCGCCGGCTGGCGGACGAGGAGCTCGCGAGCCTGATCCGTTCCCACGGCATCGACATCCTGGTCGATCTTTGCGGCCACGGCCCGGGCAACCGCATCCTCGCGTTCGCGCGCAAGCCCGCGCCGGTGCAGGTCAGCTACCTGGACTACTCGGCGACGACGGGCCTGTCGTCCATCGACTACCGGCTGACCACGGAGTACTGCGACCCGTCCGGAGTCGCGGATCCCTTCTACTCGGAGCGGCTCTACCGCCTGGGGGAGGCGTACTGGACCTACAACCCCGCGCTGCGCCTGCCGATCGGCGAGCTGCCCGCGCTGTCGAACGGCTACGCGACCTTCGGCAGCTTCAATCTTTACTACCGGCTGACGGGCGAGGTGCTGGACCTCTGGGCGCGCCTGCTCGCTGGCGTTCCCGGGTCCCGGCTCCTCGTCATGGGCGTCGCCGCGGGCTCGACGCAGGCGGCGCTCCGGGAGAGGATGCAGCGCGCGGGTGTCGAGCGCGAGCGCGTGTCCATGCACGACGTGGTGTCCTATCAGAAATACAACGAGCTGATGGGGACGGTGGATGTCGCGCTCGCCCCGTTCCCGTACAACGGCGCCACCACGGTCATGGATTGCCTGTGGAACGGTCTGCCGGTGGTCGCGATGCAGGGGCGCGAGACCTTCACCACCCGCCTGGGGTGCAGCGTCCTCGCGCAGCTCGGGCTGTCCGAGCTGATCGCGCGCGACGCGGACGATTACCTGCGCATCGCGGCGCGGCTGGCCGGCGCCGCGCCGGCGCTGGCCGAATTGCGCGGCTCGCTGCGCGACAGGCTCGAGCGCTCGGCGCTGCGGGACTTCGGCGGATTCACTCGCGGTCTCGAGCGCGCGTACCGCGCGATGTGGACGGCATGGTGCGACTCCCGCGCGCATGCGCGACGCGGTCATTGATTTGCAGCCTGCGGGCTGGTAGAAGTGTTTCCTGCCTTCAAGGAGATCCTGCGATGACACCCTGGACCGTGCGCATGCTCATGCTGGTGGCGGGCGTCTTCCTGGCCGAATCGGCGCTCGCGCAGAACGCGTATCGCGACAAGCGCTGGGAGTTCACCATCCAGATGCTCGGGCTGGAAGGCAAGGACTACGCCTTCGAAGGCGGCTCCAGCGCGAGCACCAAGGACTCGGTCGGCTTCGGCTTTGCCGCGTCGTACAACGTCAATCCGCACCTGAACATCGGCGGCGAGTTCTCCTGGGCGAACATGGACTACGACGCCACGATCTTCTCGGCAGGCGGATCGTCGTACACCAGCCGCGGCAGCATGGACATCTGGAATTTCATGCTGAACGCCACCTGGAACGTCCTGGCCGGCCCGGTGACGCCCTATCTGCAGGGCGGCATCGGCTCCACGACGGTGGACAGCAACATCGCAAACGGGCCGCCGGTGAATTCCTGCTGGTACTACCCCTACTACGGCTATTACTGCGGCACGTTCGTGCCGACCGCGACCGCGACCTCGTTCGCCTACAACGCGGGCGGCGGCATCCGCTGGGACTTCAACCGCGAGGCGTTCATGAAGTTCGGCATGCAGCGCCAGTGGGTGGACTTCGACGGCGCGACCTCGAGCTATTCGGGCATGAACGTCTGGCGGCTGGAAATCGGCTTCAAGAACTAGGGGCCGGCGCGATGTCCCCGCAGGCGGTCCTCAGGAACGTCGACGAGCGCGGCGTGGCCACGGTCACGCTCAACCGGCCCGAGGTGAATAACGCCTACGACGACGTGCTCATCCAGGGATTGCACGACGCGATGGACGAGCTCGGCGCGCGCCGCGGGCTGCGCGTGGTGCTGCTGCGCGGCGCCGGCAAGCACTTCCAGGCCGGCGCGGATCTCAAGTGGATCACGAGGGTCGCGTCGCAGCCGGCCACGGAGAACGAGCGCGTTTCGCGCGCCACGGCCATGGCGGTGCACCGCCTCAATACGCTGCCGGTGCCGACCGTGGCGCTGGTGCAGGGCGGCTGCTTTGGCGGCGGCACCGGGATCGTCGCGGCCTGCGACGTGGTGATCGCCGCGGACAACGCCATGTTCTCGATCGCGGAGACGCGCTGGGGGCTGACGGCGGCGATCATCCTGCCGCAGCTTGCCGACGCGATCGGCTTCCGCCAGGTGCGGCGCTACGCGCTCACCGGCGAGCGCTTTGGCGCCGAAGAGGCGCGGCGCATCGGCCTCGTGCACGAGGTGGTGCCGCTCGCCGGGCTGGAAGGGGCGGGGGAGAAGGTCGTGGCGCAGCTCCTGCAGAACGCGCCGGAGGCAAACGCGCAGACCAAGGCCGCGGCGCTGGAATTCGCGTGGGGCAGGGTGGAAGACGCGGTCATCGCGCGCCTGGCCGCGCAGCACGCGGCCAAGCGCCGCAGCGTGGAGGCCACAGAGGGCCTTGCTTCGTTTGTGGAGAAGCGCGCCGCGCGCTGGGGCGCGGGTTAGTAGCGCGTTCGTTCATCCGACAGGATCCGAGGACCACCATGGGATACATCGACACCCAACTGTTCATCGACGGCAAGTGGCAGCAGCCAGCCGAAGGCAAGACGCTGCCCGTGGTCAACCCCGCGACCGGAAAGGAGATCGGACGCGTCGCGCACGCCGGCCGGCCCGACCTCGACCGCGCGCTGGAGGCGGCGAAGAGGGGCTTCGAGGTCTGGCGCGACATGGTGCCCGCGGAGCGCGCCAAGATCATGCGCAAGGCGGCTGCCCTGGTGCGCGAGCGCGTGGGCGAGATCGCCTCGCTCCTCACCCAGGAGCAGGGCAAGCCGCTCGCCGAGGCGAAGACCGAGACGCTGGCCGCCTGCGACATCATCGACTGGTTCGCCGACGAGGGCTTGCGCGTCTACGGGCGCATCGTGCCCTCGCGCGTGAACGTCTCGATCCGCCAGATGGTGATCAAGGACCCGGTGGGGCCGGTGGCGGCCTTCACGCCGTGGAACTTCCCCATCAACCAGATCGTGCGCAAGATCGGCGGCGGGCTCGCGGCCGGCTGCTCCATGCTGGTCAAGGCGCCGGAGGAGACCCCCGCGGCCCCCGCGGCGCTGATCAAGGCCTTTGCCGACGCCGGCATCCCGGCGGGCGTCCTGCAGCTCGTGTACGGCACGCCGGCGGAGATCTCGAACTACCTGATCCCGCACCCGGTGATCCGCAAGATCACGTTTACCGGCTCGATCCCGGTGGGCAAGCAGCTCGCGGCGCTCGCCGGCCAGCACATGAAGCGCGTCACCATGGAGCTGGGCGGCCATGCGCCGGTGATCGTGTGTGAGGACGCGGACATCGCGCTCGCCGTCAAGGCGGCGGGGGCGGCGAAGTTCCGCAACGCGGGGCAGGTGTGCATCTCGCCCACGCGCTTCCTCGTGCACAAGTCGATCGCCAGGGATTTCGCGCAGGCGTTCGCCGACTACGCCAAGGCCCTGAAGATCGGCGACGGCCTCGCCGAAGGCACGCAGATGGGCCCGCTCGCCAACCCGCGCCGCGTCGACGCGATGAACGCGTTCACCGAGGACGCGGTGAAGAAGGGCGCGACGCTGCTCACCGGCGGGCAGCGCATCGGCAAGGAGGGCAACTTCTGGCAGCCGACCATCCTCGCCGATGTGCCGAAAGACGCGAAGGTCTTCAATGACGAGCCGTTTGGACCCATGGCCGCGATCCAGCCGTTCGACACGCTGGAAGCGGCGATCGCCGAGGCGAACCGCCTGCCCTACGGCCTCGCCGGCTACGCGTTCACCCGGTCGCTCAAGAACTCCGACCTGCTCGCGCGCCGGCTGGAAGTCGGCATGCTGTGGATGAACATGCCCGCGCTGCCTTCGGCCGAAATGCCCTTCGGCGGCGTGAAGGACTCGGGCTACGGTTCCGAAGGCGGCACCGAGGCGATGGAGGCGTACCTCAACTCGCGCGCGGTGGTGATCCAGAACGCCTGAAGGACGAGCCCCTCCCCTGCGCCGACTGCGTCCGCGCACCGGGACTATAGGGAGCGTGCGCGCCGGCCGGGAAGGCTGTTTCGCGCCTCAGGGCAGCGGGATGAACTCCCGGTCATCGCGGTCGGGCAGCTTGAAGCGCCCGGCGCGCCAGTCGGCCTTCGCCTGCTCGATGCGCTCCCTCGACGAGGAGACGAAGTTCCACTCGATGTGGCGCTCGCCGACGGGCTCGCCGCCGAGGAGCATGAGGCGGGCGGGCGTCCTTGCTTCGAGCGCCGCCGGCGCGCCTTTGCGGAACACGACCAGTTGTCCGGCGGCGAAGCGCTGCGCGCCCGCCTCGATCTCGCCGTCGATGACGTACGCCGCGCGCTCGGCGTAGCCATCCGGCAGCGCCTGGCGCGCTCCGGCCGCGAGTTCGCAGTAGACATAGAACAGGGGTGAGTGCGTGCGCACGGGCGAGCGCGCACCGTAGGCCTCGCCGGCAATGAGCCGGCGCCGGACGCCCTTCTCGTTGTCCTCGGGAAGTTCGGCGACTTCGTGATGGAAGAACGCCGGCTCGGTTTCCTCGTGCTCCTTGGGCAGCGCCACCCAGGCCTGCAGCCCGTCCATGCGGCCACCCTCGCGCCGCGCGCGCTCGAAGCGCTCGGAGTGCGTGATGCCGCGGCCCGCCACCATCCAGTTCACCTCGCCCGGACGGATCGCCTGCTCCGAGCCGACGCTGTCGCGATGCATGATCTCGCCCTCGAAGAGGTAGGTCAGGGTCGAGAGGCCGATGTGCGGATGCGGGCGCACGTCCGTAGAGCGCGGCAGCCCGGCCGCGAACGCGGCGGGGCCCATGCGGTCGAGGAAGATGAAGGGTCCGACCATGCGCCGTGCCGCGGCGGGCAGCAGCCGCGCGACCTCGATGCCGCCGAGGTCGCGCCGGCGCGGGTCGATGACGAGTTCGATCACGCGGCCGCCGCCTACTGCAACGCGCTGAGCAGCTCCGGCAGCACCTTCGGCGACGCGGCGACGATGTCGCCGCTCGCCAGATAGTCGCCCTTGCCGTCGAGATCGCACGACAGGCCGCCGGCCTCCTGGATGAGCAGCGCCCCGGCCGCCATGTCCCAGGGCGACAGCCCCATCTCCCAGAAGGCGTCCAGGCGTCCGGCAGCGACGTAGGCCAGGTCGAGCGCCGCGGAACCCGCGCGCCGCACGCCCGCGCAGGCGCCCATCAGGTTGCGCAGCTGCCGCAGGTACAGGTCCAGGCGCCCGAGCTCCTTGAACGGAAAGCCCGTGCCGACCAGCGCGTCCTTCAAGTGCGCGCATTTGGAGGCGCGGATGCGCCGGTCGTCGAGGAAGGCGCCGCGGCCGCGCGACGCGGTGAACAGCTCGTTCTTGCCCGGGTCGTACACCACGGCCTGCGTGAGCACGTCCTTGTGCTGCAGGGCGATCGACACGCAGTACTGCGGAAAGCCGTGGATGTAGTTGGTCGTGCCGTCGAGCGGGTCGATCACCCAGCGGTATTCGGCACGCGCGCCCGCGCTCGCCCCGGACTCCTCGGCGAGAAAGCCGTGGTCCGGGTAGGCGCGCCGGATCACCTCGATGATGGCCTGCTCCGCGGCCCGATCGACCTGCGTGACGAAGTCGTTGCGGTTCTTGGCGTGTACCTCGAGCCCGCCTTCCAGCGCGGCGCGATTGATGATCGAGCCGGCGCGGCGCGCGGCCTTCACCGCGATGTTCAGCATGGGGTGCATGAGGCATTCTAAACTGCGCGCATGGCGGCGATCCGCATCGTGCTGTGCAGGCCGAGCCACCCGGGCAACATCGGCGCGGCGGCGCGCGCCATGAAGACCATGGGGCTGGGCGATCTGCGCCTGGTGGCGCCGGAGCGCTTTCCCGCGCCGCAGGCCGAGTGGATGGCGACCCATGCCGCCGATGTGCTCGCGTCGGCCAGAGTGCATGGCACGCTGCAGGAGGCGATCGCCGATTGCGTGGCCGCGTTCGCGCTGTCGGCGCGCCCGCGCGAGTGGTCGCCCCAGGTGCTCGCGGTGCGCGAGGCGGCGCTGCGCGCTGCAGCGCTCGACGCGCCCGTGGCGTTCGTGTTCGGCAGCGAAAGCGCCGGCCTGACCAACGAAGAGCTGTTCGCCTGCCAGTGCCTGGTGCACATCCCGGCGGAGCCCGCGGCCAGCTCGCTCAACCTCGCGCAGGCGGTCCAGGTCGTCGCCTACGAGCTGCGCATGGCTCGGGATGCCACGGTGCCGGCGATGCGCGCCGAGATGCTCGCCACCGTGCTGGACCTGGAGGGGCTCTACGGCCACCTGGAGGAGGCCGCGAAATCCAGCGGCTTCCTCGTGCCGGGCTCCAGGCTGCGCGAGCGCTGGCGGCGGCTTTTCTCGCGGGTGCCGGCCTTCGAGCGCGAGGAGGTCAACATCCTGCGCGGGCTGCTCAAGGCCCTGCTGAAAAAATAGTTGATCGATTTAATCGGATACTCTAAAGTCTCTGCATGTTCAAGCAGCTACGCGAAGACATCGCCAGCATCTTTGCCCGCGACCCGGCGGCCCGCACGACCTTCGAGGTGCTTACGTGCTATCCGGGACTGCACGCGGTTTACATCCACAAGCTTGCTCGCTGGTTCTGGACGCACGGCCTGCGCTGGCTCGGACGCTTCACCTCCAACGCCGGCCGGTGGCTTACAGGCATCGAGATCCACCCGGGGGCGATCATCGGGCGGCGCGTATTCATCGACCACGGCATGGGCGTGGTGATCGGCGAGACCGCCGAAATCGGCGACGACTGCACGATCTACCAGGGCGTCACGCTGGGCGGCACGACCTTGTATCGGGGCACCAAGCGCCACCCGACGCTCGGCGCCGGCGTGGTCATCGGCGCGGGAGCCAAGGTGCTCGGCGGATTCACGGTAGGCGCCGGGGCCAAGGTGGGTTCCAACGCGGTGGTGGTGAAGGAGGTGCCTGCGGGCGCCACGGTGGTCGGCATCCCGGGGCGTGTCGTGGAGGAAGCGCCGCAGAAGGAAACGCATTTCGCCGCGTATGCGGTCGAGCAGGGGCAGGACGATCCGTACGCCCAGGAACTGCGGCGACTTGCGGATCACTCGGCAGAACTGGAGCTGGCGCTAGCCAAGCTGCGAGAAAAGCTCGCGGACCTCGAGAAAGAAGATAGGAAAGAACAGCTTAGAGCGGTCAAGTAGTGGTTGACTAATTCAGTCGGGATTGGTTATACTTGAGCGCGTTTATCGGGTATTCGAGGAATCCATGAGACTCACGACGAAGGGAAGGTTCGCGGTCACCGCGATGGTCGATCTGGCCATGCGGCAGAACCGGGGGCCGGTAACGCTCGCCGCGATCAGCGAGCGCCAGCACATTTCGCTTTCCTACCTGGAGCAGCTGTTCGGCAAGCTGCGCCGCCACCGGCTGGTGTCCAGCGTGCGCGGCCCGGGCGGCGGCTACAACCTGGCGCAGCCGCCGGCGAGCGTTTCGGTCGCCGACATCGTCACGGCAGTGGACGAGCCGCTCGACGCCACGCAGTGCGGCGGCAAGGAGAATTGCCTCGACGACCGGCGCTGCATGACGCACGACCTGTGGGCGACGCTCAACAAGAAGATGTACGAGTACCTGTCGTCGGTGAGCCTCGCGGACCTCGTCGAGCACCAGAACGGCAAGCACGTCGCCGTGCTGCACGACCACCGCCGCAATGAGGAAAAGGAGAAGGTGGCCGCGTGAAGCTGCCGGTCTACCTCGATTACTCCGCCACCACGCCGGTCGACCCGCGCGTGGCGCAGAAGATGATCCCGTACCTCACGGAGCACTTCGGCAATCCGGCGAGCCGCTCGCACGCCTTCGGCTGGAAGGCGGAAGAAGCGGTCGAGGAGGCGCGCGCGCACGTTGCCGCGCTGATCGGCGCGGATGCCAAGGAGATCGTCTGGACCTCCGGGGCCACCGAGGGCAACAACCTCGCCATCAAGGGCGCGGCGCAGTTCTACAAGACCAAGGGCAAGCACCTCATCACGCAGAAGACCGAGCACAAGGCGACGCTCGACACCATGCGCGAGCTCGAGCGCCAGGGCTTCGAATGCACGTACCTGGAAGTCGAAGAGAACGGCATCGTCGACCTGAAGAAATTCGAGGCGGCGGTCCGGCCCGACACCATCCTCGCCTCCATCATGATGGTGAACAACGAGATCGGCGTCATCCAGCCGATCGCCGAGATCGGCGAGATCTGCCGCAAGCGCGGCGTCATCTTCCACTGCGACGCGGTGCAGGCCGCGGGCAAGCTCGCCATCGACCTCGCGACGCTCAAGGTGGACCTGCTCACCATCACCGCGCACAAGATGTACGGCCCCAAGGGCATCGGCGCGCTCTACGTGCGCAGGAAGCCCCGCGTGCGGATCGAGCCGCAGATCCACGGCGGCGGGCACGAGCGCGGTTTTCGCTCCGGCACGCTGCCCACGCACCAGATCGTCGGCTTCGGCGAGGCGGCGCGCCTGGCGAAGCTGGAGTTGGCCGAAGACGGCAAGCGCATCCGCGCGCTGCGCGACAAGCTGTGGCGCGGCCTCGCCTCGATGGAGGCGGTGGTGCTGAACGGCGACCTCGAGCGGCGCATCCCGGGCAACCTCAACGTCAGCTTCAACTACGTCGAGGGGGAGTCGCTCATCATGGCGATCAAGGACATCGCGGTGTCTTCCGGCTCGGCCTGCACCTCGGCCTCGCTCGAGCCCTCGTACGTGCTGCGCGCCCTGGGCCGGTCGGACGAGCTGGCGCATTCCTCGATCCGCTTCACCCTCGGCAAGTTCACCACCGACGAGGAAATCGACTACGCCGTGAACCTGGTCAGGACCAAGGTGGCGAAGCTGCGCGAGCTCTCGCCCCTGTGGGAGATGTACAAGGAGGGCGTCGACTTGAATACCGTCCAATGGGCGGCACATTGAGGTAAGCACCATGGCATACAGCGACAAAGTCATCGATCACTACGAGAATCCGCGGAACGTCGGCTCGTTCGACAAGAACGACGAGGCGGTGGGCACCGGCATGGTCGGCGCGCCCGCCTGCGGCGACGTGATGAAGCTGCAGATCCGCGTCAACCAGGACGGCGTCATCGAGGACGCGCGCTTCAAGACCTACGGCTGCGGCTCGGCGATCGCCTCGAGCTCGCTGGTGACCGAGTGGGTGAAGGGCAAGCGCCTGGACGAGGCCGCGACCATCAAGAACACGCAGATCGCCGAGGAGCTGGCGCTGCCGCCGGTGAAGATCCACTGCTCGATCCTCGCCGAGGACGCGATCAAGGCGGCGATCGAGGACTACCGCAGGAAGCACGGGCTCGAGCAGGCGGACGGAGAGAAGGCGGCCGAGGAAAGGGCGGCCTGACATGGCGGTCACGCTCACCGAGAAAGCCGCGAGCCACGTGCAGACCTTCATCGCCAAGCGCGGCAAGGGCGTCGCGCTGCGCATCGGCGTGCGCACCTCGGGCTGCTCGGGCTTCGCCTACAAGCTGGAGTTCGCCGATGCGGTGCACCCCGAGGACCACCAGTTCGAGAGCCATGGCGTGAAAGTGGTGGTGGATGCGAAGAGCTTGCCGTTCGTCGACGGCACGCAGCTCGACTACACCCGCGAGGGCCTCAACGAGGGGTTCAAGTTCAGCAACCCCAACGTCAAGGGCGAGTGCGGGTGCGGCGAATCGTTTAACGTTTAGCACAGGTTGCACGACGCACGCGCGACCGGCCGACACACGGGATACGTGTGCGGCGGCGCGTGATGCGTCGCTGCAAGTCATGAGCAGTCATTTCGAACTCTTCGGCCTCGCGCCGGCGTTCGCCGTGGACGCGGCGGCGCTGGACCTGGCCTACCGCGGAATCCAGTCACGGGTCCATCCGGACCGATTCGCGCATGCGGGCGACGCCGAGCGGCGCGCCTCGATGCAGTGGACCACGCGCGTCAACGAGGCCTACCGCACCCTGAAGAGCCCGGTGCAGCGGGCAAGATATCTCCTGGAGCTGAACGGCGTGGACGTCGGCTTCGAGACCAACACCCGCATGCCCGCCGATTTCCTGCTGCGCCAGCTCGAGCTGCGCGAGACGCTCGCCGGGGCGAAGCTGCCCGAGGCGCTCGATGCGCTGCTCGCCGAGGTGCGGCGCGAGCAGCGCCTGCTGGAGCAGGGCATCGCGCAGCTGATCGACGACCGCAAGGATTACGCCGCGGCGGCGGGCGAGGTGCGCAAGCTCATGTTCCTCGACAAGCTCGCGGCCGAGATCGACCTGGCCTACGAGAAGGTCGAGTAGGGAGCGGGGCGAGGGACCACTCATGGCACTGCTGCAGATTTCCGAGCCCGGCCAGTCCGCCGCGCCCCACCAGCACCGGCTGGCCGTGGGCATCGACCTCGGCACGACCAACTCGCTGGTGGCCACCGTGCGCAGCGGCGCGGCGACCGTGCTGCCCGACGAGCAGGGCCGCGCGCTGCTGCCTTCGATCGTGCGCTACCTCGCCGACGGGCGCGTCGACGTCGGCTATCCGGCGCAGGCGCGACAGGCCGAGGACCCGAAGAACAGCATCGCCTCGGTAAAGCGCTTCATGGGGCGCGGCCTGAAGGACGTGGCCCACGCCGAGCACATGGCCTACGACTTCGCGGATGCCCCGGGCATGGTGCAGCTGCGCACCGTGGCGGGCGTGAAGAGCCCGGTCGAGGTTTCCGCGGAGTTACTGAAGGTGCTGCGCCAGCGCGCCGAGCTGTCGCTGGGCGGCGAGCTGGCGGGCGCCGTGATCACGGTGCCGGCGTACTTCGACGACGCGCAGCGCCAGGCGACCAAGGACGCGGCGCAGCTCGCCGGCCTCAACGTGCTGCGCCTCTTGAACGAGCCCACCGCGGCGGCGATCGCCTATGGGCTGGAGAACGCCGCGGAAGGCGTGTACGCGGTGTTCGACCTCGGCGGCGGCACTTTCGACATCTCCATCCTCAGGCTGTCCAAGGGCGTGTTCGAAGTGGTGGCGACCAACGGCGATTCGCTCCTTGGCGGCGACGACTTCGACCAGCGCGTGTTCTGCTGGGTGGTGGAGGAGGCGAAGCTGCCGCCGCTCAACGCGCGCGACATGCGCCTGCTGCTGGTGAAATCGCGCGAGGCGAAGGAGTACCTGACCACGCACGCCGAGGCGCGCATCACGGCGCGCCTCTCGGGCGGCGAAGTGGTGGACGTGTCGCTCAGCGCGGAGAAGTTCTGCCAGATCACGCAGACCTTGGTGCACAAGGCGCTCGGCCCGATGCGCAAGGCGCTGCGCGACGCGGGTCTGGCCGTCGAGGAGGTGAAGGGCGTGGTGATGGTGGGCGGCGCCACGCGCATGCCGCAGATCCAGCGCGCGGTGGGCGAGTTCTTCCGCCGCGACCCGCTCAACAACCTCGACCCGGACAAGGTGGTGGCGCTCGGCGCCGCCATGCAGGCGAACGTGCTCGCCGGCAACAAGCCGGCCGGCGAGGACTGGCTGCTGCTCGACGTGATTCCGCTGTCGCTCGGCCTGGAGACCATGGGCGGGCTCGCGGAGAAGGTCATCCCGCGCAACTCGACGATCCCGGTGGCGCGCGCGCAGGAGTTCACCACCTTCAAGGACGGCCAGACCGGCATGAGCTTCCACGTGGTGCAGGGCGAGCGCGAGCTCGTGGCCGATTGCCGCTCGCTCGCGCGCTTCGAGCTGAAGGGCATCCCGCCGATGGCCGCGGGCGCGGCGCGCATCCGGGTGACCTTCCAGGTCGACGCGGACGGCCTGCTGTCGGTGGCGGCGAAGGAGGCGAGCACGGGCGTGGAGGCTTCCGTGGTAGTGAAGCCTTCCTACGGCCTCGCCGACGCCGATGTCGAGCGCATGCTGCGCGATTCCTTCGAGCACGCAAAGGACGACATGCACGCGCGCGCGCTGAACGAGGCGCGCGTGGACGCCATCCGCCTCGCCGAGGCGGTGCGCGCGGCGCTGGCGGCGGATGGCGCGCTGCTCTCGGCGCA
>DATFEJ010000236.1:0-31087 GCA_035251235.1 Burkholderiales bacterium | reverse complement strand
CCGGCGATCGGCGCCAAGTACAAGCGCATCCTGCTCAAGCTCTCGGGCGAGGCGCTGATGGGCGAGGACGCCTACGGCATCAACCGGCAGACGATCGAGGCGATCGTGCAGGAGATCGCCGCCGTCGCGCGCATGGGCGTCGAGGTCGGCGTGGTGATCGGCGGCGGCAACATCTTCCGCGGCGTGGCGCCCGGCGCGGCGGGCATGGACCGCGCCACCGCCGACTACATGGGCATGCTCGCCACGGTGATGAACGCGCTCGCCTTGCAGGATGCCATGCGCCGGGCGGGGCTGGACTGCCGGGTGCAGTCGGCGCTGAATATCGAGCAGGTGGTCGAGCCCTACATCCGCGGCAAGGCGATCCGCTACCTGGAGGAGGGCCGCATCGTGGTGTTCGCCGCGGGCACCGGCAATCCGTTCTTCACCACCGACACCGCGGCCGCGCTGCGCGCGAGCGAAGTCGGCGCCGAGATCGTGCTCAAGGGGACCAAGGTGGACGGCGTCTATACCGCCGATCCCAACAAGGACCGCGCCGCCAGGCGCTACGAGCGCCTGTCCTTCGACGAGGCGATCCAGCGCAACCTGAAGGTGATGGACGCCACCGCCCTGACCCTGTGCCGGGACCAGAAGCTGCCGGTCAACGTGTTCAGCATCTTCAAGAAAAACGCGCTGACGCGCGTCGTGGCCGGCGAGGACGAGGGCACGCTGGTGCACGTCTGAAGGAGAGCCGCATGCTTGCCGAACTGAAGAAGACCACCGAGCAGAAGATGCACAAGAGCGTCGAGGCGTTCAAGGCCGACCTGTCCAAGGTGCGCACGGGACGCGCGCACACCGGGCTGCTCGACCACATCGTGGTGGACTACTACGGCGCGCCGACGCCCCTCAACCAGGTGGCCAAGGTCACGCTGCTCGATGCGCGCACCATCGGCGTGACGCCGTTCGAGAAGAAGATGATGCAGCCGGTGGAAAAGGCGATCCGCGACTCCGACCTCGGGCTCAACCCGGCCTCGATGGGCGAGCAGGTGCGCGTGCCGATGCCGTCGCTCACCGAGGAGCGGCGCAAGGAGCTGATCAAGGTGGTGCGGCACGAGGCGGAGAACGCGCGCGTGGCGGTGCGCAACCTGCGGCGCGACGCCAACCACCACCTCAAGGAGGCGCTGAAGAAGAAGGAGGTCTCCGAGAACGACGAGCGGCGCACGCAGGACGAGGTGCAGAAGCTCACCGACCGCTCGATCGCCGAGATCGACAGGCTGCTGCAGCAGAAGGAAGCCGAGCTGTTGGCGGTCTAGCCGGGCGTGGCGCACGAGAGCTCGACGGTGGAGGTCCCCGGACACGGCGCGGTGCCGCGGCACATCGCCATCATCATGGACGGCAACGGGCGCTGGGCGAAGCAGCGCCGCCTGCCGCGCTTCGCGGGGCACAAGCGCGGAGTGGAAGCCGTGCGCAGCGCGGTGCAGGCCTGCGCGGGGCGCGGCGTGCAGTTCCTGACGCTCTTTGCCTTCAGCTCGGAGAACTGGCGGCGGCCGCCCGAGGAGGTGGCGCTGCTCATGCAGCTTTTCCATGGCGCGCTGACCAACGAGGTCGAGAAGCTGCACCGCAACGGCATCCGCCTGCGTGTGGTGGGCGACCTCGGCCGCTTCGATGCACGCCTGCGCGCGCTGATCGAGCAGGGCGAGCGCCTCACCTCGGCCAACACGCGCCTGACGCTGACCGTCGCCGCGAACTATGGCGGCCGCTGGGACATCCTGCAGGCCGTCTCGCGCCTGCTGCGCGATCGGCCTGAGGCCGCGCAGCAGGGCATCGCCGAGTCGCAGCTGGCGCCCTACCTGGCCATGAGCTATGCGCCGGAGCCGGACCTGTTCATCCGCACCGGCGGCGAGCAGCGCGTGAGCAACTTTCTCCTCTGGCAGCTCGCCTACAGCGAGCTGTATTTCACCGACACGCTGTGGCCGGACTTCGACGCCGCCGCGCTCGACGCGGCCATCGCCTCCTATGCGGCGCGCGAGCGCCGCTTCGGACGCACGAGCGAACAGGTCGAGGAGGCAAAACGCGCGCAGACGCCGGCCACCGGTGCGCTCGCCTGAGGGCCTGGCGCGGCGGGTGGTCACGGCGGCGGTGCTGCTCGGCGCCTTCCTCGCCATCCTCCTGCTGCTCGATGCGCGCGTATTTTCCACGCTGCTGGGCGGGGTGCTCGCGCTCGCGGCGCATGAATGGGCGCGCCTGTCGGGCTTCACCGGCAGGTCGGCCATCGGCTGGGCGGCGGGCTGTGCCGCGCTCTTCGGGCTGCTTGCCTGGCTCCTGCCGCGGGAAGGCGGGGCACAGGACTTCGTGCTGGGGGCGGGCGCCGTCTTCTGGATGGTCCTCGCGCCGCTCTGGCTGCGCGCGGGCGTCGCCCAGTCGCCGCGCTTTGGTCTGGCTGCAGTCGGGGTGGGGACGCTCGCCATTGCCGGCCAGGCCGCAGTCTCCCTGGCTGCAGGACAGCTCCTGCTGGTACTCGGCCTGGTCTGGGTCGCGGACATCGCCGCCTACTTCGCGGGCAACGCCTTCGGCAGGCGTCGCCTGGCCCCGTCAATCAGCCCGGGCAAGACCTGGGAAGGCGTGGCTGGAGCACTCGCCGCGACGCTGGTCTACGCTATCCTCTGCGCAGTGCCGGGAGCGCCGCTCTCGCCGTACGTGCAGGGCGCGGCCTGGGCCGGATATCTGGGCGCCACGACGCTGCTTTGCGGGGTGAGCATCGTGGGCGACTTGTTCGAATCAGCCCTGAAGCGGCGCGCGGGAGTCAAGGACAGCAGTTCGCTCCTTCCCGGCCATGGCGGCATACTGGATCGCATAGACAGCATGATGCCCACACTACCGATCGCCGCGATGCTACTGCACGGCATCACGCGCGCCTCATGAGCGCATCGCCGCTTCGGCAGGACGCAACGCGCGCGCTGCGCATCGTGGTCCTGGGAGCAACGGGATCCATCGGCGCAAGCACGCTGGATGTCTTGGCGCGCCACCCGCAGCGCTATCGCGTCGAGGCGCTCACCGCGCATGATTCCGCCGAGCTGCTGCTCGCCCTCTGCCGCCGCCACGCCGCACGCCGCGCTGTGCTCTCGGGCATGGCCGAGGATGCAGGCCTGCGCGAGCGCTTCGCCCAAGCGGGCTGCGAGCTGCAGTTCGGCGGCGAGGCGCTCTCGCAGGTCGCCGCGGCCCCGGAGACCGACGCGGTCATGGCTGCCATCGTCGGCGCCGCCGGGCTGCAGTCGACGCTGGCCGCGGCGCGCGCGGGCAAGCGCGTGCTGCTCGCCAACAAGGAAGCCCTCGTCATGGCGGGGCCGCTGTTCATGCGCGCCGTGCGCGACGCGCGCGCCGAGCTCCTGCCCATCGACAGCGAGCACAACGCCGTATTCCAGTGCCTGCCCCGGGGCGGCGCCGGGGTGACCACCGAGGGCGTGCGCCGCATTCAGCTGACGGCCTCGGGCGGCCCGTTCCGGCAGACCCCGGTCGAGCGGCTCGCGCACGTGACCCCCGATGAAGCCTGCGCGCACCCGAACTGGGTCATGGGGCGCAAGATCTCGGTCGACTCGGCCACCATGATGAACAAGGGGCTCGAAGTCATCGAGGCGCACTGGCTGTTCGGCGTGCCGGCGGAGCGCATCGAGGTCGTCATTCATCCGCAGAGCGTGGTGCATTCGCTGGTCGAGTACGCGGACGGCTCGGTCATCGCCCAGCTGTCGCATCCCGACATGCGCATCCCCATCGCGCATGCGCTCGGTTTCCCGGAGCGCATCGAGTCCGGGGCGCGCCCGCTCGACCTGTGCGCGCTCGGTCAGCTGTCGTTCGAGCAGCCGGACGGCGCCCGCTTTCCGTGCCTGGCGCTCGCCTATGCCGCCCAGCGTGCCGGCGGGACCGCACCCGCGGTGCTCAATGCGGCCAACGAGATCGCCGTGGCGGCCTTCCTGGCGGGCCGGCTGCGCTTCACGGCCATCGCACCCGTGATCGAGGAGTCGCTGGCGCGCGTCCCCGCGGGCGCGGCCCGCTCGCTCGAGGATGTGATCGAGGCCGATCTGCAGGCGCGCCGGCACGCGTCGGCCCTGGTCGCGCAGCGCAGCGAGCAGGCGGCATGAGCTTCCTGCATACCCTGGTCGCCTTCGTCGTCGCGCTCGGCGTGCTCATCGTCGTGCACGAATACGGGCACTACCTGGTCGCGCGCCTGTGCGGCGTGAAGGTCCTGCGCTTCTCGGTCGGCTTCGGGCGGCCGCTCGCCTCCTGGCGCCTCGGGCGCGACCGCACGGAGTGGGTCATCGCGGCCATCCCGTTCGGCGGCTACGTCAAGATGCTCGACGAGCGGGAGGCGCCCGTGCCGCCCGCGGAGGCGCCGCGGGCGTTCAACCGGCAGAACGTCTGGCGCCGCGTGCTGATCGTTGCCGCGGGGCCGGCGTTCAACTTCGCGTTCGCCATCGTGGTGTATGCCGGGCTCTACCTCACGGGCCTGCCCGAAGCGCGGCCCGTGCTGGGCGCGCCACCGGCGGCGACGCTCGCGGCCGCCGCCGGCGTGCGCGATGGCGAGCTGGTGCGCGCGGTCGACGGCGAGCCGATCCTCACCTGGCAGGAGCTGCGCTGGCGGGTGCTGCAGGCGGCGCTGCAGGGCGAGCGCGTGGTGCTCGAGATGATCGACGAGCGCGAGCGCATCGCATGGCGCACGCTGGACTTCGGCGGGTTTGCGGCCGACGAGGTGGAAAGCGACGTGCTGGAACGCATCGGACTGCGCTTGTACCGGCCGGTGCTCGAGCCGTTGCTCGGCCAGGTCGTGGCGGGCAGCGCGGCGGAATCGGCCGGGCTGCTGAAGGGCGATCGCGTCACCCACGTCGACGATCGCCCGGTGGACACCTGGGAGGCGCTGGTGCGTGAAGTGCGCGGCCGTCCGGGCACGCCCGCGAGGCTGCGCATCGAGCGCGACGGGCAGCGCCTCGAGCTGCAGGTGACGCCCGAGTCCGTTGCCGCGAATGGCGCGCGCATCGGCCGCATCGGGGCGGCACCCGACATTCCGGCGCAGCACGCCGAGCGCGTGTTCGTCGAAGTTCGCTACGGGCCGGGGGAGAGCCTGCGGCGCGCGGCGGCCAGGACCTGGGACATTTCGCTGTTCAGCCTGCGCATGCTGGGCAGGATGGTGCTTGGCCAGGTGTCCTGGAAGAACCTGTCCGGGCCAGTGACCATCGCCGATTTCGCCGGCCAGTCCGCGCAGCTCGGCTGGATCCCGTACGTGACCTTCCTCGCCCTGATCAGCATCAGCCTGGGCGTGCTGAACCTCCTGCCGATCCCGCCTCTGGACGGCGGCCACCTGATGTTCTACGGCGTCGAGGCGCTCAAGGGCAGTCCGGCGTCCGAACGGGTCGTGGAGTTCGGCCACCGCGTGGGCATCGCCCTGCTGCTGATGCTGATGGCGTTCGCGTTCTACAACGACCTGACGCGGCTGTTCGCCGGCTGACCGGGGCGTGCCGATGCGCAAGCGCATAACTGCGGCGCTCGCCTGGCTGTTGCTGGCCGTCGCCGGGGTTTGCGGCGCGCAGGAGTTCCGGCCGTTCACGATCAAGGACATTCGCGTCGAAGGCGTGCAGCGCACCGAGCCTGGCACGGTGTTCAGCTATCTGACGGTCAAGGTGGGCGAAACGCTGACCGAGGAGAAGGCGCAGCAGGCGCTGCGCGCCTTGTACGCCACCGGGTTCTTCAAGGACGTGCGGCTCGAAGCCGAAGGCGAGGTGCTGGTCGTGGTGGTCGAGGAGCGCCCCGCGATCGCGCAGGTCGACTTCAGCGGCGTCAGCGAGTTTCCCGTCGACGCCCTGCGCAAGGCCCTGCGCGACACGGGGCTTGGGGAAGGGCGCATTTTCGACCGCGCCACGCTCGAGGCCGCCGAACAGGAGCTCAAGCGCCAGTACCTGTCGCGCGGCAAGTACGCCGCTCAGGTGCAGACCACCGTGACGCCGCTGGAGCGCAACCGCGTGGCGATCAACTTCGCCGTCACCGAGGGCGAAGTGGCCAAGATCCGCGGCATCAATCTGGTGGGGGCGCATGCGTTCTCGGAGAGCGAGCTGCTCGGCCTGTTCGTGCTGCGCACGCCGGGCTGGCTGACCTGGTACACGAAGCACGACCAGTACTCCCGCCAGCGCCTGGCGGCGGATCTCGAGACGCTGCGCTCTTTCTACCTGGACCGCGGCTACCTCGACTTCACGATCGACTCCACGCAGGTGTCCATCACGCCCGACCGCCAGGAGATCTACATCACCGTCAACCTGAGCGAGGGCGAGAAGTACACCGTTTCCGAAGTGCGCGTCGGCCCGCAGAGCATCGTGCCGCAGGGAGAGCTGGAGGGACTGGTGCGGCTCAAGCCCGGGGACGTGTTCTCGCGCCGCCTGCTGGTCGAGACGCAGAAGGCCATCACCGAGCGCCTCGGCAACGAAGGCTACGCCTTCGCCAATGCCAACGCCGTGCCGGAGGCGGACCGCGAGAAGCGCAGCGTGGCGTTCACGCTGCTGATCGATCCGGGCCGGCGCGTGTACGTGCGCCGCATCAACATCCTCGGCAATACCAAGACGCGCGACGAGGTGATCCGCCGGGAAATGCGCCAGCTGGAAGGCGCCTATTACGACGCCTCCAAGATCCAGCTGTCGCGCCGGCGCATCGACCGCACGAGCTATTTCAGCGAGGTCAACGTGCAGACCGCGCCCGTGGAGGGCAGTCCCGACCAGGTGGACGTCACCTATACCGTCACGGAACGGGCGACCGGCTCGCTGTCGCTGGGCGTCGGCTTCTCCACGCTGGACAACTTCATCGTGTCGGCGTCGATCACGCAGCCCAACGTGTTCGGCTCCGGCAAGTACCTGTCGCTCCAGCTGAACAGCGGCTCGGTCAACCAGGTGTATTCGCTGTCGTACGTCGACCCCTTCTACACCGTGGACGGCGTGAGCCGCGGCTTCGACATCTACAAGCGCACGGTGGATGCCACCACGCTGGCGACCGGCGCCTACGCCACCGACACGCTGGGCGCGGGCGTGCGCTTCAGCTATCCCCTGTCCGAGCGCGACACGGTCAGCTTCGGCATCACGGGCGAAGACGTGACGGTGGAGATTTTCGAGAACAGCTCGCGCGTCTACAAGGAGTTCGTCGAGCTTTTCGGCAGCGAGTACCGTTACGGGGCGTTGAGCGCGGGCTGGGCGCGCGACACGCGCGACAGCCTGATCGTCACCACGGCAGGCACGCTGACCCGCCTGACGGGCGAGATCGCGTTCGGCGGGCTGGAGTACTATCGCCTCGGCATCAACCAGCAGTTCTACTGGCCGCTGAGCACCACGTTTACCCTGCTGTGGAACGTGGACCTGGGCTATGCCAAGGGCTTGGGCGACAAGCCCCTGCCGTTCTTCAAGAACTACTACGCCGGCGGCCCCGGAACGGTGCGTGGTTTCGAGGACTTCTCGCTCGGCCCGCGCGACCTGGAGAACAACGTGCTCGGCGGCACGCGCCGCGTGGTCACCAACCTGGAGCTGCTGTTCCCCATGCCGGGAGCGGCGCAGGAGAAGTCGCTGCGCCTCGGGTTGTTCGTCGACGCCGGCCAGGTGTACGCCGCCATGCAGGACGTGGATCTCGGCCTGCTGCGCTCCTCGGTCGGGCTGGCGCTCGCCTGGGCCTCGCCGCTCGGGCCCCTGCGGCTGTCCTACGCGACGCCGATCAACGAGAAGGTGGGGATCGACCGCGTGCAGAGGTTACAATTCAAGTTCGGCACGTCGTTCTGACACGAGATCATCGGCACATGACGAAGACATCCGCACTCCTCGCCCTGGCGATCGCGACCGCGGTCGCCGCGCCACCGCTCGCGGCGCAGTCGGAGAACCGGATCGGCTTCGTGAACACGGCGCGCATCCTGCGCGACGCCGCGCCGGCGGTGCGGGCGCAAAAGCGCATCGAGGCGGAGTTCGCCAAGCGCGACCAGGAGCTGGCCAAGACCGCCGAGCAGCTCAAGCGCATGCAGGACGACCTGGAGAAGCAGGGCCTGACCATGCAGGAGAGCCAGCGCCGCGCCAAGGAGCGGGAGTTCGGCGAGCTCAACCGCGATTTCCAGCGCCGCCAGCGCGAGTTCCGCGAGGACATCAACCAGCGGCGCAACGAGGAGCTGGCGCAGGTGGTCGAGCAGGCCAACCGCGTCATCCGGCAGATCGCGGAGCAGGAGAAGTACGACATCATCTTCCAGGACGCCGTCTACGCGAATCCGCGCATCGACATCACCGACCGGGTGATCAAGGCGCTGGAGGCCAAGCCGCCCGCGCGCTGACATGGCGGGCCCCTTTACCCTCGCGCAGATCACGTCGCGGCTCGGCGGGCGCGTAGTCGGCGACGCGCACGTCGAGATCGAGCAGGTCGGATCCCTGGAGCACGCCGGCGCGCGCCAGGTGGCGTTCCTGGCGAGCCTGCGCTACAAGGCGAAGCTCGCCGCCACCCGCGCCGCGGCGGTGGTGCTCTCCCCGGACGCCGAAGGGCTCACCGCGCGTCCGCGCATCGTCTGCGAGCATCCCTACGTGTACTTCGCGCGCCTGTCGCAGATGCTCAACCCGTCACCGGTGCCGGTTCCCGGGGTGCATGCCGCGGCGCACGTGTCGCCGGATGCCCGCGTTGCGGCCAGCGCGCGCGTGGAGGCGGGCGCGGTGATCGCCCCCGGCGCGCAAGTGGGGGAGCGCGCCTGGATCGGCGCCGGCTGCATTCTCGGCGAAGGCGCCGCGGTCGGCGCGGACAGCCGCCTGTATCCGACGGTCGTCGTCTACGCCGGTTGCCGCATCGGCGCGCGCGCCATCCTGCACTCGGGCGCCGTCATCGGCGCCGATGGCTTCGGCATGGCGGCGGAGGAGGGCCGCTGGGTCAAGGTGCCGCAGATCGGCCGCGTGCTGATCGGCGACGACGTCGAGATCGGCGCGAACACCACCATCGACCGCGGGACCGTGGACGACACGGTCATCGAGGACGGCGTCAAGCTCGACAACCAGGTGCAGATCGGCCACAACTGCCGCATCGGCGCGCACACCGCCATGGCGGGCTGCGCCGGCGTCGCGGGCAGCGCGCACATCGGCCGGCGCTGCACGCTGGGCGGCGCTGCCGTGGTGCTCGGGCACCTGAGCCTGTGCGACGACGTGCACGTGTCGGCGGCCACCGTCATCACCCGCTCGATCCGCAAGCCGGGGACCTACACCGGGCTCTACCCTTTCGACGACAATGCTTCCTGGACGCGCAATGCGGTACTCCTGCGGCATCTCGCCGCGCTCGAGGGCCGCATCGGCACGCTGGAGAAGCGCCGCCCCCAGAGGAAGAAACGCTAATGGCCGACATGGAAGCGCAGCAGATCCTCGAGTATCTGCCGCACCGCTTTCCGCTGCTGATGATCGACCGCGTGCTGCTGTGCGAGCCCGGCAAGCGCATCGTGGCGCTGAAGAACATCAGCCACAACGAGCCGCAGTTCACGGGGCATTTCCCCGGCCGGCCGATCATGCCCGGGGTGCTGATCCTCGAGGCGATGGCGCAGGCTTCCGGCATCCTCGTCTTTCGCACGCGCAACGCCAAGCCGGACGCGAACACCGTCTATTACTACGCCGGCATCGACAAGGCGAGGTTCAAGCGGCCGATCGTTCCCGGCGACCAGCTGGAGATCGAGGCCACGATCCTCGCGCACAAGCGCGGCATCTGGAAGTTCGCCTGCGTGTCGCGCGTGGGCGGCGTGGTGAACGCCGAGGCGGAGATCCTGTGCACCGAGCGCGCCGAGGTGCGCGCGTGAGCACGGCGCAAGTGCATCCCACGGCCGTGGTCCACCCGGGCGCGCGGCTCGCGCCAGGCGTCACGGTGGGTGCCTACTCGATCGTCGGCGAGCAGGTCGAGGTGGGCGAAGGCAGCTGGATCGGCCCGCACGTGGTGCTCGACGGGCGCACGCGCATCGGGCGCCACAACCGCATCTACCAGTTCAGCTCGATCGGCGCGCCGCCGCAGGACAAGAAGTACGCGGGCGAGGACACTTCGGTGGAGATCGGCGACGGCAACACCATCCGCGAGAGCGTCACCATCAATCGCGGCACGACGCGCGACGCGGGCGTGACGCGCGTCGGCGACGACAACTGGATCATGGCCTGCGTGCATTTCGCGCACGATTGCCAGGTCGGCAGTCACTGCATCTTCGCCAACAATTGCGGTCTGGCGGGCCACGTGCACGTCGGCGACTGGGTGATCCTCGGCGGCGCCACCCTGGTGCACCAGTTCGTGCACATCGGCGCGCACAGCTTCACCGGCATGGGCACCTACCTGTCGCAGGATCTCCCGCCGTTCGTCAAGGCGGCGGGCAACATGGCCAGGCCCTACGGCATCAACAGCGAGGGCCTGCGCCGCCGCGGCGTGTCCGCGGAGGCCATCGCGCGCATTCGGCGCGCCTATCGCACGCTCTATCGCGCCGGACTGCCGCTGGAAGAAGCCAAGCGCCAGCTCGCCGGGCAGGCGGCCGCCTGCGCGGAAGTGGGCGCGCTGCTCGAGTTCCTCGAGCGCTCCAAGCGCGGCTTCATCCGCTAGCGGCGTGACGAGCGGGCCGACCCACGTCGCCATGGTCGCCGGGGAGGCCTCGGGCGACCAGCTCGGCGCGCACTTGATCGCCGCGCTGAAAGCGAGGCGGCCGCAGCTGGCGTTCTCCGGGATCGGCGGCCCGCGCATGGGCGCGCAGGGGTTCGAAGCCTCGGTGCCGATGGACAAGCTCGCGGTGCGCGGCTATTCCGAGGCGCTGCGCCATTACCGGGAGATCACCCGCATCCGCCGGCAACTGGGCGACGCGCTGCTCGCGCAACGGCCAGGCATGTTCATCGGCGTGGACGCCTCGGAGTTCAACCTGCCGTTGGAGCGCAGGCTGAAGGATGCGGGCATCCCGGCGGTGCACTACGTCAGCCCGTCCGTCTGGGCGTGGCGGCGCGGGCGCGTGAAGCGGGTCGCGCGCGCCGCCACGCACCTGCTGGCGATGTTTCCTTTCGAGCCGGCGATGTACGCCCGCTCGGGCCTGCCCGTCACCTATGTCGGCCATCCGCTCGCCGATCTCATTCCGCTGCAGGTCGACAAGCCTGCCGCCAAGGCGCAGTTGCGCCTGCCGGCGCGCAAATTGATCGTCGCGCTGCTGCCGGGGAGCCGCCGCTCCGAGCTCGAGTACATGGCCGAGCCGTTCGTGCTCGCCGCGCACCGGCTGCGGCAGGAAATTCCCGAGGTGCATTTCGTCTGCCCGCTCGCCACGCGCGAGACACGTGACCTGTTCGAGACCATGCTGCACGCGCACGGCCGCGCGGACCTGCCCCTCACGCTGCTCTTCGGCCACTCGCACGAGGCGCTGGCCGCGGCGGACCTGGCGCTGGTGGCGAGCGGCACGGCGACGCTGGAGGCGGCGCTGTTCAAGACGCCGATGGTCATCACGTACCGGCAGTCGCCGCTTTCCTGGGCGATCCAGCGGCAGCTGCTCTACCTGCCGTACGTCGGCATGCCGAACATCCTGGCGGGCGAGCGCCTGGTCCCCGAGCTCATCCAGGGCCGCGCGACACCGGCCGCCCTGGCCGCGGCGCTGCTCGACCTGCTGCGCGACACCGCCGCGCAGGAACGCCAGGTGCGCCGCTTCCGCGAGTTCCACGAACAACTGCGGCAGGACAATGCCGCCAAGGCGGCCGAGGCGGTGCTGGGCGTGCTCGATGCGGGCCGCGCCTGAGCGCCTGGTGTGCGGCGTGGACGAGGCGGGCCGCGGCCCGATCGCCGGCCCGGTGTTCGCGGCGGCGGTGCTGCTCGATCCGCGCCGTCCCATCGAGGGCCTGAGGGATTCGAAGCTGCTGTCGCCCGGGCGCCGGACGGCGCTGGCGCTGCGCATCCGCAGCGACGCGCTGTCGTGGGCGGTGGCCAGCGCGAGCGTCGAGGAGATCGACCGGCTCAACGTCCTGCGGGCCACGCTGCTCGCCATGCGCCGCGCAGTCGAGGCGCTCGAGCGGCCCGCCGAGGAGGCGTGGATCGACGGCACGCACTGCCCGGACCTGTCCTGCCCCGTGCGCGCGATCGTCGGCGGCGACAGCAGCGTGCCGCAGATCTCGGCTGCGTCGATCCTCGCCAAGACCGAGCGCGACGCGGAGATGCTGCGCCTGCATGCGCAGTTCCCGCAGTACGGCCTGGACCGCCACAAGGGCTACCCGACCCCCGAGCACCTGGCGCGCCTCGCCGAGCACGGTGTCTGCGCGATCCATCGGCGCAGCTTCGCGCCGGTGCAGCGGGCCCTCGCGCCATGAGCCTGCTGCGCTCGCGCGACAATCCGCGCGTGCGCCGCTGGCATGCGCTCGCGCGCGACGGCCGCCTGCGGCGGCAGGAACGCCGCGCGCTGCTGGAGGGTGCCCATCTGGTCGGTGCCTGCCTCGATGCCGGCGTGCGGCCGGTGGCGGTCCTGACGAGCGAATCCGGCGAGCGCGATGCCGAGATCGCGGCGCTGGTGCGGCGGGCGCAGCTCGAGCCGGTGCGGCTGTCGGACGCGGCCTTTCGCTGGGTGGCGGACGCACAGGCGCCCAGGGGCTTGGCGACGGAGATCGCATTGCCGGACGCGGGTCCTGGCGTGGCAGGCGCGACGCACGCTGTCTTTCTCGACGGCATCCAGGATGCGGGCAACGTGGGCGCGATTCTGCGCAGCGCGGCGGCTTTCGGCGTGGACACTGCGGTGCTCGGCCCGGGATGCGCGGATCCCTGGTCGCCCAAGGTCCTGCGCGCCGCCATGGGCGGGCATTTCGCGCTGCGCCTCGCCGAGGTGCCCGACTTTGCCGCGGCGCTCGGGGAGTTTCGCGGCCGGCTGGCGTGCGCGGTGGCACGCGGGGGCGCGGCGCCGGCGTCGCTCGATCTCAGCGGCCCGCTCGGCTGGATCCTGGGTGCGGAGGGGCAGGGCGTCAGCCCCGCAGCGGCGGCCCGCGCCGGAGTGCACGTGACCATCCCGTTGGCGCGCGGCGCGGAATCGCTCAATGTGGCCGCGGCGGCCACGGCGCTGCTCTACGAGCGTGCCCGGCAGCTCAGTACACGTGGCGCTCGATCCTGAGCTCGCGCAGGATGGTGGTGGCGATTTCCTCGATGGACTTGTTGGTCGAGTTCAGCCAGCGGATGCCCTCGCGACGCATGAGTGCCTCCGCCTGCTCCACCTCGTAGCGGCAGTTCTCCAGGTCCGCGTAGCGGCTGTCGGGCCGGCGCTCCCGGCGGATCTCGCGCAGCCGCTCGGGCGCGATGCTCAGCCCGTAGAGGCGCGCTTTGGCGCCGGCGAGCACAGGCGGCAGCGCCTGGCGCTGGAAGTCCTCCGGGATGAGCGGATAGTTGGCGGCGCGCACGCCGAACTGCAGCGCGAGATACAGGCTGGTCGGCGTCTTGCCGCTGCGCGACACGCCCACCAGGATGACATCAGCCTGGTCGATCTCGCGGTGCGAGGCGCCGTCGTCGTGCGCCATGGCGAAATTGATGGCCTCCATGCGGTGCGCATAGCCGGGCTTGTCCATCGCGCTGTGCGAGCGGCCGATGGTATGGGTGGACTTCACGCCCAGGGCCGCCTCGAGCGGATCAATGAAAGTCTCGAAGAAATCGACGAACACCGCGTTCGCCCGGCGCACCACGGCGCGCAGCTCGCCATTCACCAGCGTGCTGAAGACGATCGGCTGGCCGTTGCCGTGGCGGCTCTCATCCTCGATGCGCGCGCGGCAGTCCTCGGCCTGCTCGGCGGTCAGCACGAAGGGCAGGGTCACCTGGCGGAACTCCACGCCCTCGAACTGCGTGAGCAGGCTGTGGCCGAGCATTTGCGCGGTGATGCCCGTGCCGTCGGAGACGAAGAACACGGTACGGCGGTGCGGCATGGAGCTAAAATACGGCCTGTCGCCGCCTCTCCGCAACCGCTGCCAACGAAAGGACAAGATGTACGTCGCCTGGCTCAAGGACCTGCGCATGAAGGATCTGCCGCAGGTGGGCGGCAAGAACGCGTCCTTGGGCGAGATGATCGGCGGCCTCACGCAGGCGGGCATCCGGGTTCCGGGCGGGTTCGCCACCACCGCCGATGCCTACCGGGAGTTCCTGCAGGAGGGTGACCTGGCGGGGCGCATTGCCCGTCGCATCGCCAAGCTTCCGCCGGGCGATGTAGAGGCGCTGGCCAAGTGCGGCGCGGAGATTCGCGGCTGGATCCTGGCCACCCCGGTTCCAGGCAAGATCGAGCAGGAGATAAGGTCATATTATCAAGAGCTTGTAACAGCCAGTTCGCCTGATGTCTCGTTTGCAGTGCGGTCTTCGGCGACAGCGGAAGACCTGCCCGACGCTTCGTTCGCCGGACAACAGGAAACCTTTCTCAACATCCACGGCGTCGATCACGTGCTGGAGGCGGTGCGCCACGTCTTCGCGTCCCTGTACAACGACCGCGCCATTTCCTACCGCGCGCATCACGGCTTCGACCACGGCGAGGTGGCGCTGTCGGCCGCGGTCCAGCAGATGGTGCGCAGCGACCTCGCCGCGAGCGGCGTGATGTTCACGCTGGACACCGAGTCGGGCTTTCGCGATGTGGTGTTCATCACCTCGTCCTACGGCCTGGGCGAGATGGTGGTGCAGGGCGCCGTGAATCCGGACGAGTTCTACGTGCACAAGCCGATGCTGGAGCGCGGCCGGCCGGCGATCGTCCGCCGCGGCCTGGGCACCAAGCTGCAGAAGATGCAGTTCGGCGATGCCACGCGCGCGGGCCGCTCGGTGCGCACCCTCGAGGTGCCCGAGGCGGAGCGCGACCGGTTCTCGATCAGCGATGCCGACGTGCTGGAGCTGGCGCGCGCCGCGGTCGCGATCGAGAAGCACTACGGCCGCCCGATGGACGTCGAGTGGGCGAAGGACGGCGCCGACGGCCGTATCTACATCCTGCAGGCGCGCCCGGAGACCGTGAAGTCGCGCGCCGGCCGTGAGGTGGAGGAATCGTTCCGGCTGAAGGCGAAAGGGCGCGTGCTGGCGAGCGGCCGGGCCATCGGCCACAAGATCGGCGCGGGCACGGTGCGCGTCGTGAAGGGCGCGGCGCAGATGTCGAGCGTGAAGCGGGGCGACGTGCTGGTGACGGACATGACCGACCCGAACTGGGAGCCGGTCATGAAGATCGCCTCCGCGATCGTCACCAACCGCGGCGGCCGCACCTGCCACGCGGCGATCATCGCGCGCGAGCTGGGGATTCCCGCGGTGGTCGGCTGCGGCGACGCGACCGCGCGGCTGCGCGACGGCCAGCCGGTGACGGTGTCGTGCGCCGAAGGCGACACGGGCAACGTCTACGAAGGCAGCGTGCCCTTCGAGGTGAGCACCGTGGCGCGCGGCGCGATGCCCGAGATCCCGGTGAAGATCGCCATGAACGTCGGCAACCCCCAGCTCGCGTTCCAGTTCGCGCAGCTGCCGAACGCGGGCGTCGGTCTGGCGCGCCTGGAGTTCATCATCAACAACGAGATCGGCGTGCACCCGCGCGCCTGCCTCGAGCACGGGCGGCTGCCCGACGCGCTGCGCGCCCGCGTGAGCGCCGTGACGCGCGGCTACGCCGACCCGGTGGCGTTCTTCCGCGAGAAGCTGGTGGAGGGCGTGGCCACCATCGCGGCGGCTTTCTGGCCCAAGCCGGTGATCGTGCGCCTGTCGGACTTCAAGTCGAACGAGTACCGCAAGCTGCTCGGCGGCGAGCGCTACGAGCCGGAGGAGGAGAACCCGATGCTCGGCTTCCGGGGCGCGTCGCGCTACCTGGCGGCGAGCTTCCGCGAGTGCTTCGACCTCGAGTGCGCCGCGCTGCGCAAGGTGCGCGGCGAGCTGGGCCTGACCAACGTCGAGCTGATGGTGCCTTTCGTGCGCACCGTGGACGAAGCGCGCCGCGTCGTCGAGCTCATGGCGCGCAACGGCCTGCGGCGCGGCGAGAACGGCTTGCGCATCGTCATGATGTGCGAGTTGCCCTCGAACGCGCTGCTCGCCGATGCCTTCCTCGAGTACTTCGACGGCTTCTCCATCGGCTCCAACGACCTTACCCAGCTCACCCTCGGCCTGGACCGCGATTCCGGGCTGGTGGCGGAGGAGTTCGACGAGCGCAATGCGGCGGTGAAGGCGCTGCTGTCGATGGCGATCCGCGCCTGCCGCAAGCAGGGCAAGTACGTCGGCATCTGCGGGCAGGGTCCCTCGGACCATCCCGACCTCGCGCGCTGGCTGATGGAGCAGGGCATCGAGAGCCTGTCGCTCAATCCGGACACGGTGGTCGCCACCTGGCTCGCGCTCGCCGAGCCGCCGCGCGAGCGGCGCTCAGCGGCTGCGTAGCAGCTTCTGCTTGTCGCGCTGCCACTGTTTCTCGCGCTCGGTCGCCCGCTTGTCGTGCTTGAGCTTGCCGCGCGCCAGGCCCAATTCGAGCTTGATGCGCCCCTTGCTGTAGTGCAGGTCGAGCGGAATCAGCGCGTAGCCGCGCTGCTGCACCTTGCCGATCAGGCGCCGGATCTCCTCGGCGCGCAGCAGCAGCTTTCTCGTGCGCCCCGGGTCCGGGACGTAGTGCGTGGACACGGTGGCGAGCGGCGTGATGTTGCCGCCGATCAGCCACAGCTCGCCGCCCTGGAGGATGACGTAGGCGTCCGCGAGCTGCGCGCGGCCGGCGCGGATCGACTTGACCTCCCAGCCCTGCAGCGCGAGGCCCGCCTCGTAGCGCTCCTCGATGAAGTAGTCATGCAGCGCTTTGCGGTTCTGGACGATCGACATGGGGAGGCACGCCTGGGAGGCGCAATTCTCCCATGAAGCGCATCACCCGCTCGGCCATCGTCGAGCATTCTGCCGCCGAGATGTACTCGCTGGTGGAGGACATCGAGGCCTATCCGCTGTTCCTGCCCTGGTGCCGCGCGGCGCGCGTGCTCGAGCGCAGCGCCGGGCGTACGGTCGCCGCCCTGGCCGTGGGCGTGAAGGGCGCGCGCTACGAGTTCAGCACCGAGAACGCGAACCGCCCGCCCGGGGCGATCGATATGCGCCTGCTCGAGGGGCCGTTCCGCCGCTTCGAGGCGCACTGGCGCTTCCATGCGCTCGGGCCGCGCGCGGCGCGCATCGAGTTCGTCATGGCGTACGAGCTCGCCGGCGGCCTCGTCGCGCGCGCGCTGGCGCCGCTGCTCCACTCCATCGCCGACACCATGGTGGACGCCTTCAAGCGCCGCGCCGACCAGGTCCATGCCAAAGCTGCGCGTTGAATTGGTGCGCGCGTGGCCCGAGCGGCTGGAGCTGCGCGAGCTCGAGCTGGAAGAAGGGGCGACGCTCGGCAGCGCGCTGGCCGCCGCGGGCATGGCGGCGCCGCATGGCGCGGGCATCCACGGACGGAGGGCGTCCCTGGAGACGGCGCTCGCGGACGGCGACCGGGTGGAAGTCTATCGGCCCCTGCAGGCCGATCCGAAGACGGCGCGGCGGCGGCGCGCCTTCAGGCGCAAGCCCTGATGCCGCTCAATTGCACCATTCCTGCACGGACCGCTGCGCCCTCTGGGTTTCCGCGTCGCGCGCCTCGTCCTCCAGGTAGTACGGCTCGCCCTGTGCGTTGGTGCGCTGGATGCGCCGGCCGCTCTCCAGCGTGGCCAGCGATTCCCGAGCGCGCCGGCAGTTCTCGTCCTTGATCTGCTGGTCCTTGGCGGCGGCGGCGGCTTTCTGCTCCGCTTTCTGCGCCTCCAGCCGGCGCTTCTGGAATTCCTGCTCCTTTTCCGCGGCCGTCTGCGGGCCCTTGGTCGTGTCCTTCGCCGCAGGGTCGCCGGCGGACGGCGCCGCGCCGGCGCCGCTGCCCTGCAGCGGACGCACCTGCACGCCCGGCGGCGGCGTGTCGCCGTAGCGCACCTTGCCGTCCTTGTCGACCCAGCGGTAAGCCTGCGCCGCCGCACCGGCGGCGACGGCGAGCGACAGCGCACAAATCACGAATCGCAGCAGCATGCTCAGATCCTCTCCCGCCCTCAACGCGCGAAAGCGCAACCGATGGACGCGAGTATAATGCCGCTTTGCGTGAAAGGCTGATCATGCGCGTCATCCAGAAGGCGCTGACCTTCGACGATGTCCTCCTCCTTCCCGCGCACTCCCGCGTCCTGCCGCGCGAAGTTTCCCTCAAGACCCGCCTCACCCGAAAGCTCGAACTGAACATCCCGCTCGTGTCCGCAGCCATGGACACGGTCACCGAGGCGCGCCTGGCGATCGCCATCGCGCAGGAAGGCGGGCTGGGCATCGTCCACAAGAACCTGCCGCCCGAAGTGCAGGCGGCCGAGGTCGCCAAGGTGAAGCGCTTCGAGTCCGGGGTGCTGCGCGACCCGATGACGGTCACGCCGGAGATGACGGTGCGCGAGGTGATGGCGCTGCAGCGGCAGCACAAGATTTCCGGCTTTCCCGTGCTGCGGGCGGGCAAGGTGGTCGGCATCGTCACCAACCGCGACCTGCGCTTCGAGACGCAGCTCGACCAGCCGGTGAAGAACATCATGACGCCGCAGAAGGACCTGATCACGGTGCGCGAAGGCGCGAGCCGCGACGAAGCGAAGGCGCTCATGCACAAGCACCGCCTCGAGCGCGTGCTGGTGGTGGATGCGGAGTGGCGCCTGAAGGGCCTGGTGACGGTCAAGGACATCATGAAGGAGACCGAGCACCCGAACGCCTGCAAGGATGCCCAGGGCAAGCTGCGCGTGGGCGCGGCGGTGGGCGTGGGCGAGGGGACCGAGGAGCGGGTCGCGGCGCTGATCGAATCCGGCGCGGACGTGCTGGTGGTGGACACGGCGCACGGCCACGCGCAAGGCGTGCTCGACCGCGTGCAGTGGATCAAGAAGCAGTTTCCCCAGGCGCAGGTCGTGGGCGGCAACGTCGGCACCGCCGATGGCGCGAAGGCGCTGGTGGATCACGGCGCGGACGGCGTGAAGGTGGGCATCGGTCCGGGCTCGATCTGCACCACGCGCATCGTCGCCGGGGTCGGTGTTCCCCAGATCACTGCGATCCAGAATGTCGCCGAGGCGCTCGCCAAGACCGACGTGCCGCTGATCGCCGATGGCGGCATCCGCTATTCGGGCGACGTGGCCAAGGCCCTGGGCGCCGGCGCGCATACCGTCATGCTGGGCTCGATGTTCGCCGGCACCGACGAGTCCCCCGGGGAGCTCGAGCTCTACCAGGGCCGCTCGTACAAGGCGTACCGCGGCATGGGATCGCTCGGTGCCATGCAAAAGGGCGCCGCCGACCGCTATTTCCAGGACTCCGAGATGAACGTGGACAAGCTGGTGCCCGAGGGCGTCGAAGGCCGCGTGCCCTACAAGGGCAGCGTGGTGTGGGTGATCCAGCAGCTGATCGGCGGCGTGCGCGCCAGCATGGGCTACACGGGCAGCGCCACGGTCGAGGACCTGCGCACCCGGGCGCGCTTCGTCGAGATCACCACCGCGGGCATGCGCGAATCGCACGTGCACGACGTGCAGATCGTCAAGGAAGCCCCCAACTATCGCGCCGAATGAGGCGATCGGGATGCACGACAAGATCCTGATCCTCGACTTCGGGGCGCAGTACACGCAGCTGATCGCCCGCCGAGTGCGCGAGGCGAAGGTGTACTGCGAGATCCATCCCTGCGACGTGGCCGACGCTTTCGTGCGCGAATACGCCCCCAAGGGCGTGATCCTTTCCGGCAGCCACATGTCGGCCTACGAGGAGTCCACCGCGCGCTCGCCCGGGGCGGTGTTCGACCTGGGCGTGCCGGTCCTTGGCATCTGCTACGGCATGCAGACCATGGCGCAGCAGCTCGGCGGCAAGGTGGAGGCCGGCAAGGTGCGCGAGTTCGGCTACGCCGAAGTGCGCGCGCGCGGGCATACGAAACTGCTCGAGGGCATCGAAGACAGCCGCAACGCCGAGGGCCACGGCCTGCTCAAGGTCTGGATGAGCCACGGCGACAAGGTGGTCGAGATGCCCCCCGGCTTCAAGCTCATGGCGTCGACCGACGCATGCCCGATCGCCGGCATGGCCGACGAAGCCCGGCGCTTCTACGGCGTGCAGTTCCATCCGGAAGTCACGCACACCCGGCAGGGCACGAAGCTGCTGCACCGCTTCGTGCACGAGATCTGCGGCTGCGCAGGCGACTGGAACATGCCCGACTACGTCGTCGAGGCGGTGGCGCGGATTCGCGAGCAGGTGGGAGGCGAGGAGGTCATCCTCGGCCTGTCGGGCGGCGTGGATTCGTCGGTCGCCGCGGCGCTCATCCACAAGGCGATCGGCGAGCGGCTCACCTGCGTGTTCGTGGATACGGGGTTGCTGCGCCTGAACGAGGCGGCGCAGGTGATGGACACCTTCGCGCGGCACATGCACGTCAAGGTGATCCACGTGGATGCCGCCGCCGATTTCTACCGGGCGTTGGCGGGCGTGGCGGATCCGGAGGAAAAGCGCAAGATCATCGGCAGGCATTTCGTCGACGTGTTCCAGCGCGAGGCGGCCAAGATCAGGAACGCCAAGTGGCTGGCGCAGGGCACCATCTACCCTGACGTCATCGAGTCGGCCGGCGCGAAGACCAAGAAGGCCACCACCATCAAGTCGCACCACAACGTGGGCGGCCTGCCGGAGACGCTGCACCTCAAGCTCCTCGAGCCGCTGCGCGAGCTATTCAAGGACGAGGTGCGGGAGCTGGGCCTCGCGCTCGGCCTGCCGCGCGAGATGGTGTTCCGGCACCCGTTTCCCGGGCCGGGACTGGGGGTGCGCATTCTCGGCGAGGTGAAAAAGGAGTACGCCGACCTGCTGCGCCGCGCCGACGACATCTTCATCCAGGAGCTGCGCGCCGCGGGCTGGTACGACAAGACGGCGCAGGCCTTCGCGGTGTTCCTGCCGGTGAAGGCGGTCGGCGTGATGGGCGACGGCCGCACCTACGAGTACGTGGTCGCGCTGCGTGCCGTGCAGACCACCGACTTCATGACCGCGGACTGGGCGCCCCTGCCGCACGAGCTGCTGGCGAAGGTCTCCAGCCGCATCATCAACGAGGTGCGCGGCATCAACCGCGTGGCCTACGACATTTCCTCCAAGCCGCCCGCCACCATCGAGTGGGAATAGGCGGGCGCTCAGCCGCTACCCGCGCCGTCCTTGTCCGCCGGCGCCTCGGCCACCCAGGCATCGAGCAGCGTGTAGGAGACCGCGAGAATCACCGGCCCGACGAACAGACCGAGCAGGCCGAAGGCGAACAGGCCGCCGATGACGCCGGCGAAGATGAGAAGCAGGGGCAGGTCCGCGCCCCTTCTGATGAGAATGGGGCGCAGGACGTTGTCCAGGCTGCCGACGACCACCGTCCAGACGAGCAGGACGAAAAACCAGCCGGTAGCGTCCTTCCACCAAAGCCACGCGAGCGCGCACAGCAGCACCGGCACCGCGCCGATCTGTGCCAGCGCGAGCATGAACATGATTGCGGTGAGCACCGCCACGAAGGGAACGCCGGCCACGGCGAGGCCGATTCCGCCGAGCAGCGACTGCACCACTGCCGTCACCACCACGCCGAGCGCCACGCCGCGGATCGCCTGGCCGGCCAGGCGCACGACGTTGTCGCCGCGCTCGCCCGCGAGGCGTCTGCCGAAACGGCGCACCCATTGCGCCGCGTCCTCGCCCGTCGCGTACAGAATGGCGCAGATGACCACCGTCAGCAGGAACTGGACGCTCACCAGGCCGAAGCTGCCGACCTCGGCGGCAAACCAGCGAGTAATCTGTCCGGCGTATGGCGCGATGACCTGCGCGAGCTCGGCGGAGCCCTTCGCCGCGTAGGTGCGCCAGAGGCCCGCGACCTTTTCACCGGCATAGGGGATTTTCCCGACGAAGTCCGGGGGTGGCGGGAGCGTGACGCCGGCCAGCCCCTTCGCCCAACCCGCGATCTCGTCGACGTTGGCGACGATCGTGCCGATCGCTGCCGAAAACGGCGCAACAAACACCAGGAGCAGGGCGACCGTCATGACCACCACCGCCGGCATGCGCCTGCCCCACAGCCGGCGCTGGACCGCGAGCATGATCGGCCAGGTCGACACGACGATCATGGTCGACCAGATGACCGCCGCCAGGAACGGCCGCAGGATCCAGAACGAGGCGGCCATCAGGCCGAAGATGAACAGCACCGCGAGGACGGTGCGCGCGAGGTCGTGCTTGGAGTCTGGCGGCATGGCGATTTCCGGCGTGAGGACGCCCATGGTAACCCGCGGGTTGCATCGCCTGTCGCGCGCGGAGATACAATCGATCAGCAATGGACGACGAACAATTCATGCGCCGCGCGCTCGAGCTCGCGGCGCGCACCGAGCACGAGGTTCCGGTCGGCGCGCTGGTGGTCCTGGACGGCAAGATCGTGGGCGAAGGCTGGAACCGCCCGCTGACCACGAGCGACCCGACCTCGCACGCCGAGATCGAGGCCATGCGCGCGGCGGGGAAGGTCACCGGCAACTACCGCCTGACGGGCGCCACGCTTTACGTGACGCTCGAGCCCTGCACCATGTGCGTCGGCGCCATTTTCCTCGCGCGCATCGCGCGGGTCGTCTACGGCGCGACGGATCCCAAGGCAGGCGCCGCGGACCTTTTCCTGTCGCGGCACAATTTCCACGCCAAGGCGCAGGGCGGGGTGCTGGCCGAGGAATGCGGCGCCGTGCTCAAGCGGTTCTTCGCGGCGCGCCGATGAAGATCGTCATCGACATCGGGCGGCAGGAAATGCTGCTCGACGGTGGCAGGCGCTATCCGGTATCCACGGCGAAGAACGGCCCGGGGGAGAAGAACGGCAGCTTCTGCACGCCGCGCGGCCGGCATATCGTGCGCGCCAAGATCGGCGCCGGCCAGCCGCTCGGCGCGGTATTCGTTCGGCGCCGCCCCACGGGAGAGGTCTGGTCGCCGGCGCTGCACGCGCAGTACCCGGGGCGCGACTGGATGCTGACGCGCATTCTCTGGCTCTCGGGCTGCGAGCCCGGCAGGAACCGCATGGGCGACGTGGACACCATGCGGCGCATGATCTACATCCACGGAGCGCCGGACGACGCGCAGATGGGCAAGCCCGGCTCGCACGGCTGCATCCGCATGCGCAACGCGGACGTGGCGGAGCTGTTCGAGCTGGTGCCGCCTTACACCGAGGTCGAGATCAGGGCCTGAAGACGCTCGCGGCTGGGAGCCTCGAGCACGCTCCTCTCGCAGATGATCGCCGTGATGAGGTCGGCGGGCGTCACGTCGAAGGCGGGGTTCCTGACCGCGACGCCCTTCGGCGCCCAGCGGGTTCCCCGATAGCCAGTCACCTCGTCCGCGGGACGTTCCTCGATCGGGATCAGGGAGCCGTCGGCGATCTTCGCGTCGAAGCTCGAGAGCGGCGCCGCGACGTAGAACGGCAGCCTGTGGCGCCTGGCGAGCACGGCGAGCGTGTAGGTACCGATCTTGTTCGCCGTGTCGCCGTTGGCGGCGATGCGGTCCGCGCCGACGATGACCAGATCCACTTCCTTGCGGCTCATCAGGTGGCCGGCCATGTTGTCCGCGATGAGCGTGCAGGGGATGCCCTCCTGCATGCACTCCCATGCCGTGAGGCGCGCGCCCTGCAGGTAGGGGCGGGTCTCGCACGCAATGACGGAGATGCCTTTGTCGCGCGCCGAGCGGATCACGCCGAGCGCCGTGCCGTGGCCCGCCGTCGCCAGCGCCCCGGTATTGCAGTAGGTGAGGATGCGCGCGCCTCGCGGGATCAGATTTGCGCCGTTTGCGCCGATCGCGCGGCACACGGCGAGGTCCTCGGCGAAGATGGCTTCGGCCTCCGCGCGCTTGTCGCGCGCGCGCCGCATGCGCTCCAGCGCCCAGAAGAGATTGACGGCCGTAGGGCGGCTCTGCGCGAGCACCTCGTAGGAGGATTCCCTGGGGTCCAGGGCGATGCCGAACGCGGCCGCGCAGCCGATGGCCGGCGCGCCGCGCACCACCATGTCGCGGATCGCGGCCGCCACTTCGGTGGCGCTGCGGCAGGTGACATAGACGATCCGGTCGGGCAGCAGTCGCTGGTCGAGCAGCTCGAGCGCGTCGCCCGTCCAGCGCAGCGCCTCGACCGTCACACCAGCTTCTCGGTGCCGCCGTCGACCGGCACCTGCGCCGCGGTGGTCTTGGCGAACAGCGTCCCGCACATCTCGGCCGCCATCTCCGCCACGTCCTTCGAGGCCACCTCGGTCTTGAGCAGGTTGTTCCTCTTGTATTGCTCCACCGTCAGGTTGTAGGCCTTGGCGCGCGAGGCGAGCACCTCTTCGGTCCAGAGCGCGGTGTCGTAGACCGCATTGGGATGGATCGTATTGATGCGGATGCCGTCCTTCGCCCATTCCAGCGCGGCCACGCGCGCCAGCTGGTTGAGCGCCGCCTTCGAGGCGGAGTAAGCCGCCGCACCGGGGCCGGGCGCCGGCACGTTCTTCGAGCCGATCACCACCACGCGCCCGCCGCGCGGCGCCAGCTTGAGCAGCGGGTGCGCCGCCTGCATGACCAGGAGGTTCGCCTCGACGTTGACGGTCATGGCGCTGCGCCAGGAATCGCTGGAAATGCTCTGGATCGGCGCGGAGGAGGGGAAGATCCCGGCGTTCAGCACCAGCATGTCGACGCCGCCGAAGCGCTTGACCCCGGCATCGAGCGCCGCATCGATCGAGCGCGCATCGGTGAGATCGCAGACGATGCCGAGATAGTCGGCGCGCTTGAACAGTCCTTCGATCGCCGTGTTGCGGTCGAGGCCGACCACTGCCGCGCCGCGCTTGAGAAACGCCTCCGCGCAGGCTTTGCCGATCCCCGAGGCCGCGCCGGTCACCAGCGCCACCTCGCCCGCAAACGCCGGCGTGCTTCCCGCTTTCCTGAGCTTGGCCTGCTCGAGGTCCCAGTACTCGATGGCGAAGATGTGCTTCGCCTCGAGCGCCTGCCAGCCGCCCAGCGCCTCCGCGCGCAGGATGACCTCGACCGTGTGCTGGTACAGCTCCTCCACGATCCGCGTGTCCTTGGCGGTGCGCCCGAACGCGGCCAGGCCGAGCTCGGGGTCGAGCGCCATGCGCGGTGCCGCATCGAGGATCGTCTTGGGCTCCTTCGCCAGCCGCGCATTGGCGTCGAAATAGCGCCGGTACTCGGCGCCGAACCCGGCCACGTCGCGCCCAAGCATCGGCACGGGCTTGGTGCGGATCACGTGATCCGGCGTCGCGGGACCGCGCTGCGAGATGCGGCCCACGTCCGGATGGCGCGCGAAGCCGAGGAAGCGCGGCGCGTCGTTGCACAGGCACAGCATCGGAACGCCGGCGGCGCGCGAGACCTCGTGGCGCAGCTTTGCCGCCTCCTCGCGTTTGAATGCCGAAGGGGAGGGGGGCGGCAGGCCGATGCTCCAGGCCTGGTGCGCCGCGAGATACTTCTCCGCCATCGACACCAGCTCGATCATCAGCTCGTAGGACTCGCGCGCGTCCTCGGCGAAGGAAAACACGCCGTGCGACAGCAGCACCATGCCGACGGTATTCTTGCTCGCCTGCTTCGGGAATTCGCGCGCGCAGTAGGCGGCGAGATCGAAGCCCGCCATGAGGTAGGGGATCACCACGGCCTTGCCGCCGTAGATGTCCCGAATGCGCTTTTCGCCGTCGGGCGAGTTCGACACTGACAGGACCGCGTCCGCATGCGTGTGATCGACGTACTTGTGCGGCAGGATGGCGTGCAGGATCGTCTCGATCGAGGGCGCGGGCGCGCCGGCACGCAGCGTGTGCGTGGCGAGCTCGTTCACCATCTGCGGATCGGAGAGCGCGGGCAGCGCCGCGAGCCGCCGCACGTAGTCCAGCTTCACCGGGGCAAAGCCCGCCGCCTCGATGGTCTCGAGATCCCAGCCGCTGCCCTTCACGTAGAGAACGTCCTCGTCCTCGCCGAACAGGTCCTTCTCGCGCAGCTTGACCGAGGTGTTGCCGCCGCCGTGCAGCACCAGCGACTTGTCGCGTCCCAGCAGGCGCGAGGTATAGACGCGCGGGCCGAGCGGGCCCGTGAACTGCGCGGCCTCGGCGTCATTCCACAGGCTTTTCATGCGTCGAATTATACTTTCGCGCCATGCTGCGCATCGAGTTGTGCGACTGGAACGACGCGCGCGCCGCGGCCTCCCGCATCCGCACGACGGTGTTCGTCGAGGAACAGCGCGTCCCGCCGGAAATCGAGATGGACGACATGGATGCCGTGAGCGTGCATGCGCTGGCATTCGTCGACGGGAAGGCAGTCGGCACGGGCCGGCTGTTGCCCGACGGGCACATCGGCCGCATGGCGGTACTGCGCGAGGCGCGCGCCAGCGGCGTCGGCGGCGCGATGCTGGAGCGCCTGGTCGAGGAGGCTAGGCGCCGCGGTTTCCAGGAAGCGGTGCTATCCGCGCAGACGCACGCGCTGGCGTTCTATCGCAAGCATGGGTTCGAGGCGGTCGGCGAGATCTACGAGGAGGCGGGCATCCCGCATCAGGAGATGCGGCGTACCCTGAATTCGTAGCGCAGCGTCGTTTCCTCGCCGCCGTCGGGGGCGAACGCGCGCTCGGCGAAGCGGATGTCCTCGTTCATGAGGAGCACGCTCGAGCAGCGCGTGCCGTAGCGATCGTTCACGATCTTGCCGGGCTCGAGCGCACGGAACAGGGGGTCCATGGACGGCGCACACTGCCGGACGCGCTGCCTGTGCGGCTCGACGTCCGGAGAGTCGAGCAGCAGATTGCCCAGCCCGTACCAGCCCGGCTCGAGCCGGCGCGGGGCACCATCGCGGTTGGACAGCCACCAGAGCTCGGCGCCGTCGCTTGCCAGCAGGTTGAAGCCGCTGAAGTCCGCCTTGCGCTCCGCGAGTCGCGGCACGGACTCCCCCTGCAGGTAGCGGGTGACCAGCGACCCGCGGGATTCCGCGGCCCCGGGTTCGGTGCCGCCGCGGTAGTTGGTGACCGCCGCGAAGCGGCCGGCGCGCGATACGCCCATCCAGGTGCCCCCGGCCTGCAGGTCCCGGCCGCCCAGGATGCTGGGATGGTCCGACCAGAACGCGGCCCGCGCTGCCGCACGCCCGTGAAACTCGTCGCGGTTCGCGGCGACGACCAGCGGCCATCCCGCGTGCACCTTCCAGCCGAGCAGGATCAGGCACATACGAAGCGCTCGACGTGGCGCTCGAGGCCGAGCGCGGCGGTCTCGCGCGCGAGCAGGGGTTCGAACGCCTGCTCGTCGGCGACGCCCTCGTAGACCTCCATGTAAGTTTCCGGCTGGTCCCGGCGCCGCAGCCATCTCCCGCGAACGCCGGTCGCCTGCTCGAGCGCCGCAAACACTCGCTCGATCTGCTCGCGCAACTCTTGCACCCGCGCCGGATCCACGCGGTAATAGACGTAATAGCTCGTCACGCGCCGGGCAGGGCGAGGAGCTCGAGCGCCGGCCCGCTCGCGTCGCGCAGCCGGATCGGCCCTGCCGAGTCGGTCGCGCTGATCTGCACGACCGCCAGCAGCTCGTGGCCGCCCTCCGGCCGCGGGACGGCGTTGACCACTGTGCCGGCTGCCTGGCCAACGATGCTGTCGGCGAACACGTCGTCCCCGGGGGAGGCGGGAACCGGCGCGCGGGCGCGCACCATGCGCCGCTTCAGCATTCCCCGGTATTGCGTACGCGCGACGATCTCCTGTCCCGGATAGCAGCCCTTCTTGAAGTCCACGGCGCCCAGCCGCTCGAGGTTGACCATTTGCGGAACGAACTGGTCCTGGGTCGCGAGGCGCACTTGCGGATGGCCGTCGCGGATCTCCTCCAGTGCCCAGGCCGCTTCGCCGGCATCGCCGAGGTCTTGCGCCAGCCGTGCACCCTCGGCCGCCGGCACCAGGACGAGGAACCGCGCCCGCGCCACCCGCACGACGACTCCATGTTCACGGTCCGCGCAACCCAACACGTTCTGCGGAACCGCGAGTCCCGCATCGGCCAGCCGCTGCGCGGCGCCCGCCCCCCAGACGCCGAACTGCGCCCATGCGGCACTGACGTCGGCGAGCTTCACCTTGGCGCGCAGGATGAACATGGACAGGCGCTTGGCGACCGCCGGAGAAAGATCGCGCGCGAGCTGCAGGAGAAAGCCGTCCGATTGCGGTACGACGAGCAGCGTTGCCAGCAGGCGGCCCTTGGCGGAACACCAGCCCGCGCGGCGCGCGTGCGTCGCGTCGAGGCCCGCGATGTCGCTCGTCAATTGCGCATGCAAGAAATTGCGCGCGTCGTCGCCCGTGCACGACAGCAATCCCTGCTCAGGCAACTGCGCCGCCAGGAAGGTGACTTTGACGTCCATCGTAGAATGTCCACAGCGATTTTATGCCGGTTTCCCTCCGTTCCCGTCTACGACGCGCGCTGGCGCTCGCGGTTCTCGCCGCGCTGCTTTCGGCGGGGTACATGGCGTGGTATGCGAATACCCCGGTGAGGGTTGCGGCTTATCCGGCCGAGTTCGAGATTCCGCAGGGCGCCGGGCTGCGGGTCGCGGCCCGGCGGCTCGGCGAGTCGGGCATCGACGTTCGTCCCCGGCATTTCGAGCTCCTCGCCCGCGTCACGGGCAGGGTGGACGCGATCAAGGCGGGCAACTACGAGCTCAGCGGCCCGACGACCGCGGCGGAGCTTCTCGACAAGCTGACACGCGGCGCGGTGGCGCAGGCCGAGATCCGCATCATCGAGGGCTGGACCTTCGCGCAGCTGCGAGCCGAGCTCGACGGCAGCGGGCTCCTGCGGCACGAAACGACCGGACAGAGCGACGCGGAGCTCCTGCAGCGCCTGGGCGCGAGCGAGCGCCATCCGGAAGGCCTGTTCTTTCCGGACACCTACCTGTTCGCGCGGCAATCGAGCGATTTCGCCGTTCTGCGCCGCGCCTATCATGCAATGCAGCGCCACCTCGCCCAGGAATGGGCGGCGCGCGCCCCGGATGCGCCCTACAAGACGCCCTACGAAGCGCTGGTGATGGCCTCGATCGTGGAAAAGGAGACGGGCAGGGCGGCGGAGCGCGACCAGATCGCCGGCGTGCTGGTCAATCGCCTGCGTATCGGCATGGCACTGCAGGCCGACCCGACGGTGATCTACGGCCTGGGGACCTCGTTCGACGGCAATCTGAAACGTGTGCACCTGACCACCGACGGGCCGTACAACACCTACACGCGCCCCGGACTGCCGCCGACGCCCATTGCGCTGCCGGGGCTCGCGTCCCTGCGCGCTGCGCTGCAGCCCGCCAGAACCAAGGCGCTGTACTACGTTTCGCGCGGCGACGGCACGAGCCAGTTCTCGCGCAGCCTGGAGGAGCACAATCGCGCGGTCTCCAAGTACCAGCTGAAGCCGAGGAAAAGACCGTGAGCCGTGGCCGGTTCGTGACCCTGGAGGGCGTGGACGGGGCCGGCAAGTCCACGCACATGGCGTGGATCGCCGAGCGCCTGCGCGCCCCGGGGCGCAAGGTGCTGGTGACGCGCGAGCCGGGCGGCACGCCGCTCGCGGAGCGCCTGCGCGCGCTGGTGCTGAACGAGCCCATGGACCCGCTCGCCGAGACCATGCTGCTGTTCGCGGCGCGGGCCGATCACGTGCAGCGGGAGATTGGGCCGGCGCTGGAGCAGGGCACTTGGGTGCTTTGCGACCGGTTCACGGACGCGACCTTCGCCTACCAGGGCGGGGGAAAGGGCGTCGCAGCGGAGCTGATCGCCCACCTGGCGCAGGTGTCCCACGACGGGCTGATGCCCGATCTGACCCTCATGTTCGATTGCCCCTACGAAGTGGCGCGCGCACGGCTCGACCGGGCGGCCAAGGCGCCGGACCGCTTCGAGCGGGAGGATCGGGAGTTCTTCGAGCGGGTGCGACAGGCGTATCTGGGGCTGGCGCGCGCCGATCCCGAAAGAATCCGGGTAGTCGACGCCAGCGGCACGTTGGAGGAAATTGAGAAACAGATTGAAGTAGAGATCATAGGTCTCGGAAAACAATGATTTATCCTTGGCACAGTCAGGTGTGGGAGGACCTGCGACTACGGCGAGAGAATCTCCCGCATGCACTCCTGATCCACGGCCCCCAGGGTGTGGGGAAGCTCAGCCTGGCCGAGCATCTGGCGCAGAGCCTGCTTTGCGAGGCGGAAGACCGCAACCAGGCACCTTGCGGGAAATGCGACGGCTGCCGCTGGTTCGTGGCGGGCAGCCACCCGGATTTCCGCCTGCTGGAGCCCGAGTCGCTCGCGCGACGTCCCGCCGCCAGCGAGGAGGAGGAATTGCCCGCCGAGGGTCCGGCCAGCACTCGCAAGCCGAGCAACGAGATTCGCGTGGAGCAGATCCGGGGCCTGGATGGCTTTCTCAACCATCAGTCACACCGTGGCGGCCGCCGGGTGGCGCTCGTCCATCCTGCGGAAGCGATGAACGTCAATGCGGCCAACGCCTTGCTGAAGGGCCTGGAGGAACCGCCGGGCAGCGCCGTGTTCATCCTGGTTTCTCACCACGCTGCGCGGCTGCTGGCCACGATCCGCAGCCGGTGCGTGACCGTGCCCGTGGGCCTCCCGTCGCCCGAAGCGGCGCGTGCGTGGCTGGCGGGCGAAAAGGTTACTGAGCCCGAGCGGTGGCTGGCCTATGCCTCCGGGGCGCCGTTGCGGGCACTTGCGGATGCGCAGACCGCCGGACCTGTTTTGGCGGGTTTACGGCGGGCGCTTGAGGCACGTGATCTGGAGGTGCTCGGAGCGGTAAATGACCGGGAAGGCCTGGAGGCGCTGGCGGAAGCGCTGCAGAAGTACGCGTTGGACCGGGTGTTTGCGACGTTTACGGGTCGCGGGAAGTACGGCGCTGCAAAACCTTCTGGAAAGGGCTTGTCGTGGCTACGGTTCGCCAGGGAGATGGGGCGGAACAGGCAACTGGTCCGGCATCCGCTGAATCCGCGGCTGTTCGCGGGGGAGATGCTCGAGAGGATGCCGAAGGACTAGCGTGGGGTGGTGCTTCGTCTGCCGCAGCTTCTATTTAACATAATACACAATGTACAACTGACAGAGGTCAGCCCTGATAGGAAAAGACTAGTTCCAGCGCTTGGCCGGAGGCAACGGAAGGAGCGCGACGGGAATCCCTTCCTCCAGAAGCGCCTCGTGCTCCTCCTGGCTCGCCTGGCCA
>DATFEJ010000292.1:0-3930 GCA_035251235.1 Burkholderiales bacterium | reverse complement strand
CCGAGCAGGCGCACCAGCGTGGCGAAGACGCGGCGCGACTCGGTGCGGTAGAGCGCGTCGAAGTCCAGCGCGCCCCCGCTAGCGCAGCTCCAGCCGGCCGCCGCCCGCGCGGCCGCGGTACGTCTTGCCGCCGGCCCTGACCTCCACGTCCAGCCCGCGCACCCGCCCCTCGGCCGGGTAGCTGGCGCCGCCCGAGCTCAACGTCCCCTTCAGCATCTGGAACTCCTGCTCGAGCTCCAGCTCCCCGTCCGCCACCCGATGCTTCCCGGCCACCCGGGCCGGCACGATCCACAGCAGCGCCACGCAGTAGGACTCGCACTTGCCGCCGCGCGTGCCTGCCGACGCCTTCTCGTCGGGCTGCCAGGTATCCATGTCGAAGGTGTTGGAGACGATGCGCGTGCCGGGCGCAAGGGCGAGGATGCGCGGCCGCAGGTCGAGGTTGATCGAAGGCAGCAGGAACATGGTGATGACGGTGGCCTTCGAGAAGTCGGTCTTGTACAGGTCCTCCTGCACGAACCGGGCGCGCTCCGCGACGCCGGCGGCGCTGGCGTTGCGCTCCGAGAGCTCGACCATGAGCGGGTCGAACTCGACGCCCAGCGCGCGCGCGCCGCGCCGCGCCGCGGCGATGACGGTGCGCCCGTCCCCGGAGCCGAGGTCGATGACGAAGTCCTTCGGCGTGACCCTGGCGAGATCGAGCATCTTCTCCACCAGCGCGTCGGGCGTGGGCACCCAGACGACGTCCTTGCCCTCCTGGCCCACGTCGGGCTTGAAGTCGCTGGCCTGCGGCGCCTGGGCGAAGGCGACCAGGGCCGAGGAGAGCGACAGCGCGAGGACGGACTGCAGGAAGCGAACCGCTGGCATGAACCCGATCTCCGGAAACGCGGAGGCGGGAGGATAGCAAACGCGGCGGCCGGTTCGCCCTAGTCGCGCCCCAGCGTGACGAGATGCCGGCTTGCTGGTACGCACGCGATGGCGCTTGGCCCTGTCAGGCGCCCGGACCTGGGCACCAGATCCAGGCTCTGCGATCTGTCGACGCGGCCGGACGAGATGGGCACGACGGTCACCGAGCCATCCTCTTTCACGTATCCGGCCACTTCGATCCTGAAAAGAGCGCTCAGCTGCCACTCGACTGTTCCCTCGACATAGCCGTCCTTGATGAGGATGGCGTAGGACGTCCTGCCGCAGAACGGGACGGGCGCGGAGCCGGTCCATCGCCCTTCCAGCTCGGGACGGACACGCGCGCTCCTCCGGAAGAGCGACTTCGCCGCCCACGCGTCGGTCACCGCTTCCCGTGCCGCGGCCTCTTGCGCCGAAAGTTCGCCCAGCTGCTGCCGGGCGAGCTCCGCGAACGTGCCGTTCGGATAGCGCTCCAGATACGTCTGCACCTGCGCGGCGTCCTTCGTGCGGACGTCGTCCCAGTGGCGCTTCTCCACGGAATGCGGGTGCTGCGGCAGGTACGTGGCGACGATGCTCTGCGCCAGCACGTCGAGAATCTTCTGCACCGCGACCGTGTAGTCGTACCTCTGCCAGAGCTCCATGTCGATGACGTGCTCCGTCGGTGCCCACGTCACGCCGGGCGAGGGCTGCGCCTGCGCCTCGGCGACAACCTTGACGCGCAGCTCCTCGTGCGCATCCATCCGCACGGTGGCGGACTTCATGGTGACCACGACGCGGGGATAATCGGCCGCCGCGTCCACCGGCGCCGGGCCGGACCGGGCGAGGCGCAGCGTGCGCTCGCCAAGCGCGACTCCGGTCAGGGTCCCCGAGTAGAGGGCGGACAGGCGCTGGCTGTTCGATTCCGTGATCGGGATGTACTCCACGCCCCGGCCGGCGACGATCCTTGCCCGCGAATAGTCTGCCGTACCCGCGACGGCGGCCGCGACCGGGATGGCGGGCAACGCCAGGACACAGAACGGCCCAAGGAGGAGGCACGCCCGCAGCGAACCCACCGCGATCCCGGCGGCCATGTCGGCGCCGGAGGCTCTGTTGGCCTCGACGCGCTCGGCGATGATCGCGGCGCGCCGCTTCTCGAACTCCTCGCGTTCCTTCGGATCGTTCCAGAAGCCGACCAGGCTGATGGGCAGCTCGTTGGCGACGACGCGCGATACGTGCGGCAGGCCTTCGGCGGGCACCTGGCCCCTGACGTCCGCCCCGGAAGGAGTGGGCGGCGGGCTCGTCGCGCAACCCGAAAGCGCGACGCCCACCGCGAGCGTAAGCGCGAGCACCGGTTTGAGCGGCTGTGACATGGACGCCAGTCTCCCTGGCTGGCAATGCTGGGGCGGTGCGAGTGTGGACTCTCCTCCTGACTGGGGTCAATCCCTCGAATTGGCGAGGTGCGTCGCCTTCGCACCTGCCAAGTATCATGCGCGCATGGCGCACGACCTCGTGGTGAAGAACGGAACGGTGGTGGATGGCAGCGGCCGGCCGGGGACGCTCGCGGACGTCGGCATCTCGAACGGGAAGATCCTCGAAATCGGCAAGCTTTCGGGCACGGCGCAGCGCACCATCGACGCCTCCGGCTTGGCCGTCGCCCCCGGCTTCATCGATCCCCACACGCACTACGACGCGCAGATCTGCTGGGACGGCGCGACCACGCCGTCCTCGTGGCACGGCGTCACCACGGTCGTCATGGGCAACTGCGGCGTCGGCATCGCGCCCTGCCGGCCGCAGGCGCGCGAAATCGCGATGCGCGACCTGGTGAACGTCGAGGCGATCCCGTTCGAGGTGCTGAATGCCGGCATCACCTGGGACTGGGAAACGTTCCCCGAGTACCTGGACGCCGCCGAGAAGCGCGGCTCGTCCATGAACCTCGCCTTCCTCGCGCCGCTCACGCCGTTCCGCCACTACGTGATGGGCGAGGCGTCGCTCGAGCGCGCGGCGAACGCCGGGGAGACCGCGAAGATCAAGGCCCTGCTCGGCGAAGCTATGGACGCGGGCGCGTTCGGCTTCTCCTCCACGCTGCTCAACCAGCACCTCGGCTACCAGGGCAAGCCGCTCGCCTGCCGCAACGCGAGCCGCGAAGAGCTGAAGGCCTATTGCAACGCGCTGCAGGAGCGCAACAAGGGCGCGATCGAGATCGCCATGACCAAGCAGCTGGGCGTCATGGACGACGCGGAGCTGGAGCTCCTCGACTTCATGCTCGAGGAAAGCCGCCGCCCGATCACCTTCATCGCCATGTTCGACCGCGAGGACATCTCGGAAGCGCTGCGCACGTCGCTCAGGCGCGCGGCGCCGATGATCGCCAAGGGCGCGCGGCCGCAGACCTCGCCGCTGCCGCTCACGCGCGAGATCAACATGCGCAACCCGTTCTCCTTCGCGGGCTTTCCCTCCTGGAAGCGCGCGTTCGTGGACAAGTCGAAGGCGGCGCAGGCCGCGGTCTATCGCGACCCCGCCTTCAGGAACGCGTTCCGCGAGGACCTGAAGAACCCCGCCACCTTCCTCAACTGGTCGCGCATCACGGTGCACGAGGTGAAGAACCCGAAGCTCAAGGCCCTCGAAGGCATGACCGTGGCGGAGATCGCCAGGGAGCAAGGCAAGGACGGCGTGGACGCGCTCCTCGACCTGACGCTCGAGGACGACCTCGACAACGAGTTCACGCTGAAGTCGTTCAACTCGCGCGAGGACCGCATGGCGGAAGTGCTGCAGAACCGCGACATGCTCCTGGGTCTGGGCGACGGCGGCGCGCACCTCGACATGCTGTGCGACTCCGGCTACCCGACCTACGTGCTGGGGACGTGGGTGCGGGAGAAAAAGGTGCTGACGCTGGAAGAAGCGGTGCGCAGGATGACCTCCGACCCGGCGGACTTCTTCGGCATCAGGGACCGCGGCAGGATCGCCCCCGGCATGGCGGCGGACCTCGTCCTGTTCGACCCCGATACGGTGGGTTCCGCGGGCCGCCCCGAGCGCCTCTACGACCTCCCCGGCGGCGCG
>DATFEJ010000265.1:0-13797 GCA_035251235.1 Burkholderiales bacterium | reverse complement strand
GCGAGGGCGCTGCGGCGGCACGCGGCGCGCGCCGTTCGCGGTGCGCGAGCAGGCCGAGCGCGCCGACCACGAACGGCAGGGCGAGCAGGAACGCGAAGGCGGGATCGAGATCCCGCAGCCAGTCGAGCAGTTCGCGCCACAGTTCCATGTTCGCCTCCGCAGCCGTTGATGGCCCGATGGTAGGCGCGATGCCGCCACCGCAGAATCCGGCGGGCCACGTACGTGGGACTACTTACCCGCGGGGGCGCGCGGCTGCTGCCGCAGCATCAGGCGGACGAGGTCGGGCAGGCGCCGCACGTGGAGCTTCTCCATCATGCGTGCGCGGTACACCTCCACCGTGCGCGGGCTGATGGCCAGCGCCTCGGCGATCTCGCGGTTGTGGCGGCCCTCGACCACCATGTCGAGCACCTCGCGCTCGCGCGCGGTCAGGCGCTCGAGGCGCGCGCGGAAGTCGGCGAGCTCTTCGGCCGTCGCGCGTTCGGCCTGCGCCATCCTGAGCGCGGCCTCGAGCGTGGCGAGCAGGCGATCTTCCTCGATCGGCTTCTCGACGAAGTCGAAAGCACCGGCCTTGAGCGCGGCGCGCGCCGTCGGCACGTCGCCGTAGGCGGTGACCATCACCACGGGCAGCGCGATGCCGCGGCGCTTGAGCTCGGCTTGCAGCGCGAGCCCGGACATGCCCGGCATGCGCAGGTCCACCACCACGCAGCCGGGCTGCCCTTCGTAGGCTTCCAGGAACGCTTCCGCAGAGGCATAGGCGCGCGCCGCGATGCCCTGCAACTCGAGCAGCAGCGAGAGCGAATCGCGCACCGCCGCGTCGTCGTCGACGATGTGCACCGTCTGGAGGGCGTGGCTCACGCGCGGTCTTCCTCGGCCCGAGCCGCCGGTAGCGTGAAGCGGAACACGCCGCCGCGCGCGCTGCTTTCTGCCCAGAGCCTGCCGCCGTGGGCTTCGACGATGGCACGGCTGATGGCGAGGCCCAGCCCCATGCCCTCCGACTTGGTGCTGTGGAACAGGTCGAACAGGGCCTCCTGCGCTTCACGCGGCACGCCCGCGCCGGAGTCCACGACCGACACCAGCAGCGTCTCGCGCTCGGGCGCCTCGACGCGCACCTCGATGCGGCCGGCGGCGGCGCCCGCAGCGGTGATGGCGTCGATGGCGTTGGCGACCAGGTTGCGCGCGACGACGCCGATCTGCACGCGATCCGCCAGCACCGGCGGCAGGCCCTCGGCCGCCAGGACGGCAAGCGTCACGCCGTGGCGCTTGAGCCGCCCGCCCAGCTGCACGCCCGCCTCGCTCACCAGCGCGCCGAGATCGACCGGCTCCAGGGTCGTCATGCCGGCGCGGAAGAAATCGCGCAGCCGGCGCACCACGTCGCCCGCGCGCTCGGCCTCCTTCTGCACCTTGGCGATCGTCTCGTCGATGCGCTCGCGGTTAGCGGCGGGCTCGCGCAGCAGGATGGCGCAGGAGCGCAGGTAGGTGCCGATCGCCGACAGCGGCTGGTTAAGCTCGTGCGCCAGCGCCGAAGCCATTTCGCCCGCCGCCGCGAGGCGCAGCGAGCGCCGCAGCCCCGCCTGCTGCGCGCGCAGCTCGGTGGTCGCCATGCCCAGGAACAGGCCGGTGATGGCGAGCGTCAGCATGAGGAACTGCAGCTCGAGCACCGAGCTCGCCTCGTGACGCAGGGCGATCACCGAGGCGATGAGAGAAACCTGGATGAAGGCGACTGCGACCACGGTGCCGGCAAAGCCCCAGGTGACCGCGACCCAGATGAGCGGGATGAACAGCACGTAGAAGAACCTCGCCGCGTCGCCTTGGCCGATGCCGAACACGAAGCCGAAGGCGACCAGCACTAGGGCGCCCTGGGCAAATGCCAACCACGTGCGCGGCCCGCCCCAGGCCCGCCGCGCGAAATGCTCCAGCGCGAGGAGCGCGAGCGGCAGCGTGACGATCATGCCGATCAGCTCGCCGACCCAGAAATGCACTACGCCCTGCGCGTAGGAAGCACCGCTCACCGCGCCGGCCCACAGGTGCACGGCGACATAGGCGAGCGACACGGCGAGGGTGCCTGCGGTGCTGATGGCGACGAAGCGCGTGAGGCCGCCGAGGCTGCCGATGGCGCCTGCGCGCCGCAGTTCGCGCGGCATGGCGGCGGCGATGCCCGCAAGCCCCGCCGCGAGGATGGCGGCGAGCGCCGCGCCGGCCCAGGGCCCGAGCGGCATGCCGCGCACCAGCCACTCCGCCGCCAGCGCGGCGAGCGCGATTGCCGGCCAGGCGTGCAGACCCGCATACAGCAGGTATGCCACGGCGAGCCCGGACTGGGGATTCCACGGCGTGAGGCCCGCTGGCGTCGCCGGATAGACGTAGCTCACCCAATCGAGCAGCACGTAGAGGGCGGCGAATGCCGCCGCGATCTGCAGGCGCGACATGCGCGGGAAGATACTTGATCCGGCTGCCGCGCGCGAAATCCCGGCTACACTCGATGCAACATGAGTGCCGCTCGCTATGACGCCGTGATCATCGGCGCCGGGCACAACGGGCTCGCCTGCGCGTGCTACCTCGCGCGCGGCGGGCTGAAGGTCAAGGTGCTCGAGCGCCGGGCGCGCGTCGGCGGCGCGGCGGTCACCGAGGAGTTCCATCCCGGCTTCCGTAACTCGGTCGCCGCCTATACGGTGAGCCTGCTGCAGGCGAAGGTGATCCGCGACCTGCGGCTTGCGGAGCACGGGCTGCGCATCGTCGAGCGCCCCTTGTCGAACTTCCTGCCGCTGGCGGGCGGCTACCTGGCGGTCGGCGGCGGGCTGGACGCCACGCGGCGCGAGTTCGGCAAGTATTCGGCGCGCGACGCGCTGCGCCTGACCGCGTACTGGGAGCGGCTCAACCGGGTCGCGGACGTGCTGCGCGCCATGGTGCTGGAAACGCCGCCGAACGCCGGCGGCGGCTGGCGCGATGCGCTCTCGGCCTGGCGCACGGCGCGCCGGCTGAAGTCGCTCGACATGCCGGCGCGCCGCGACCTGCTGGGGCTGTTCGCGCGCAGCGCGGCGGACTGGCTCGGCGACTGGTTCGAGTCCGAGCCGGTCCAGGCGGCCTTCGGCTTCGACGCCGTCGTCGGCACCTACGCGAGCCCCTACCAGCCGGGCACGGCCTACGTGCTCCTGCACCATTGCTTCGGCGAAGTGAACGGCCGGCGCGGCCTCTGGGGCCATGCCATCGGCGGCATGGGTGCGATCAGCGAAGCGCTGGCCGCCGAGGCGCGGCGCCTGGGCGTGGAGATCGAATGCGAGGCGCCGGTGGTTCGCGTCGGCCCGGGCTCGGTGCGGCTCGAGGACGGCCGCGAGATCGCGGGGCGCGCCATCGTCGCCAACGTCAACCCGAAACTGCTTTTCCTGCGACTGCTGGAGCCGTCGCTGCTCGACAAGGAGTTCCGCGAGCGCATGGAGCGCTACAAGTGCGGCTCGGCGAGCTTGCGCATGAACGTGGCGCTATCCGCGCTGCCGCGCTTTTCCTGCCGTCCGGAGCCGGGGCCGCACCACGCGTCCGGCATCGTCATGGCGCCCTCGCTCGCCTACATGGACCGCGCGTACGTCGATGCGCGCGCCGAAGGCATGGCGCGCGCGCCGATCGTCGAGATGGTCATTGCGAGCGCGCTGGACGACACGCTTGCGCCCAAGGGCGCGCACGTGGCGAGCCTCTTTTGCCAGCACTTCGCGCCGGACGCGGACTGGGACACGCGCAAGGCCGAGGCGGTCGAGCGCGTCTTCGACGTGGTGGAGTCGCATGCGCCGGGCTTCCGCGCCAGCGTGATCGCGCACACGGCGCTCTCGCCCGCGGATCTGGAGCGTGAGTTCGGCCTGGTGGCCGGCGACATCTTCCACGGGCAGCTCACGCTCGACCAGCTTTGGTCGGCGCGCCCGGTGCTCGGGCACGCCGACTACCGCACGCCCGTCCGGGGGCTGTACCTGTGCGGCTCGGGCGCGCACCCCGGGGGCGGGGTGACGGGGGCGCCGGGGCACAACTGCGCGCGGGAAGTGCTGCGCGACCTCGGCGGCCGGCTCAAATAGCTTCGGGGGTGTAGCCGGCTTCGGCGATGCTACGCACGAGGTCTTCTTTGGAGGCCTTGCTGTCCACGCGCACCCGATGCTCGGGCAGCGACACCTCGATCTTGGCGGTGTCGTCCAGCTCCTTCACCGCCTTGGTGATGGTGCTGACGCAGTGGCCGCAGGTCATGTCCGGTACTTTCAGTTCGATCATCTTCCGCTCCGTCGTCCAAGGCCCCGCAAATCGGCGCCTGGCACACAGCCTCCACCTTCCCACAGGGGCAGGGTCAAGCCCTTGACCCACCTCAAATGCGCGAACCTTTCACCCGCCTTGACCCTCCAATGGTGGCAGACTTCAGGCTGCATGGGTCGAACGCCGACCTGAAAGGATCCGCCGTGGAAACCAGCATCCAGATCCGCCTCCCCATCGAGGGCATGACATGCGCTTCCTGCGTCGCACGCGTGGAGAAAGCGCTGAAGAAAGTGCCTGGCGTGGGCAGCGCCGAGGTCAATCTCGCGACGGAGACCGCCACCGTGACGCTCGCCGCCGGCGCACGACCCGAGTCGCTGGTGGAGGCGGTGCACAAGGCGGGCTACGAGGCGCGCCTTGCGCCCGCGCCGCAGTCACCTTCTGCCGACCGCTCATGGTGGCCAGTCGCTGCGTCGGCGGCGCTTACCTTGCCGTTGCTGGTGCCGATGGCCCTCGATCCATTCGGCATTCACTGGGCGTTGCCGGGCTGGCTGCAGCTCGTGCTCGCCACGCCGGTGCAGTTCGTGCTCGGCGCGCGCTTTTACCGCGCGGGCTGGAAAGCGCTCATGGCGCGCACCGGCAACATGGACCTGCTGGTGGCGATCGGCACGAGCGCGGCGTACGCGCTCTCCGTCTACCTGCTGATCCGCCACGCGGAACACGGCGTGCCGCACCTGTACTTCGAGGCGGGCGCCGCGGTGATCACCCTGGTGCTGCTCGGCAAATGGCTCGAGCATCGCGCCAAGCACCAGGCGACCGAGGCCATCCGTGCGCTGCAGGCCCTGCGCCCGGAGCGCGCGCGCGTGCGCCGCGACGGTACCGAGATCGACGTGCCGGTGGAGTCCGTCAAGGTGGACGACCTCGTGGTGGTGCGGCCCGCCGAGCGCGTCGCGGCCGACGGCGAGATCGTGGAAGGCTCGACGCACGTGGACGAGTCGCTGATCACGGGCGAATCGCTGCCGCTCGCCAAGGGCCCGGGCGAGCGCGTGACGGGCGGCTCGGTGAATGCCGAGGGACTGATCGTCGTGCGCGCCACTGCGGTCGGCGCGCAGTCGGTGCTCGCGCGCATCATCGAGATGGTCGAGACGGCGCAGGCGCGCAAGGCGCCGATCCAGCGGCTGGTGGACCAGGTGAGCGCGGTATTCGTGCCGGTGGTGCTCGGCATCGCGGCGCTCACGCTGCTCGCCTGGGGAATCGGCACGGGCGACTGGGAGCGCGCAGTGCTCGATGCGGTCGCGGTACTGGTGATCGCCTGTCCCTGCGCGCTGGGACTCGCCACGCCCGCGGCGGTGATCGCCGGCACCGGCGTTGCCGCGAAGCACGGTGTGCTGATCAAGGATGCCGAAGCCCTCGAAATCGCGCACCGGGTGCGCGTCGTCGCTTTCGACAAGACCGGAACGCTCACGGTGGGCAAGCCCACGCTGGTTGCGCTGGAGCCCGCGAGCGGGGAGCGCTCCGCCGCGCTCGCGCTCGCCGCCGCAGTGCAATCCGGCAGTGAGCACCCGCTCGCCAAGGCAGTGATGGCGGCGGCGAAGAAGGAGGGCGTCGCGGCAGCCAAGGCCTCCGAAATCAGGGTGACGCCGGGGCGCGGCATCGAGGCACGCTCGGGCGAGCGGCGGCTCGCGGTCGGATCGAGCCGCTGGATGCGCGAGCTCGGCGTGGACCTCTCGCCACTCGCGGATCGCCAGGCGGCGCTCGAGCGCGAAGGACTCACGGTCTCCTGGCTCGCCGAGCTCGGCGCGGCGCCCAGGGTGCTCGCGCTGCTCGGCATCGGCGACGAGCTCAAGCCCGAGGCCGCGCAGGCGGTCGCGGAGCTCTCGCGGCGCGACGTGCTGTCGGTGATGCTGAGCGGCGACAGCCGCGTCGTCGCCGAATCGATCGCCGCGCGACTCGGCATCGCGAGCGTGCGCGCCGAGGTGCTGCCCGAAGACAAGGCGCGCGAGGTCGAGGCGCTGCGCGCGGCGCACGGCACGGTCGCGATGGTGGGCGACGGCATCAACGACGCGCCGGCGCTGGCGGCGGCCGACGTCGGCTTCGCCATGGGTTCCGGAACGGATGCGGCGATGCATGCCTCGGGTGTCACGCTGATGCGTGGCGACCCGCGCCTCGTCGCAGCAGCCATCGACATCTCGCGCCGCACCTACGCCAAGATCCGCCAGAACCTGTTCTGGGCGTTCTTCTACAACGTCGTGGGCATCCCGCTCGCGGCGCTGGGGTTCCTGAGCCCCGTGGTGGCGGGCGCCGCGATGGCGCTCTCCAGCGTGAGCGTGGTCACCAACGCGCTGCTGCTCAAGCGCTGGAAGCCGGGGGCCTGAGATGGGAAAGAACGAAGCGTTCCTCGAGCACGCGGACGCGCTCGGGCGCGGCCTGGTGGACATCGGCCGCGCGGCGAAGGCGAGCGGCGTGTCGGTGAAGATGATCCGCCACTACGAGGCGATCGGATTGCTGAAGAAGGTGGCGCGCACCTACGCCAACTACCGCGTCTACGGCGCGAGCGACGTGCACACGCTGCGCTTCATCAAGCGCGCGCGTTCGCTGGGTTTCTCCATCGAGGACATCCGCGAGCTGCTGTCGCTGTGGCAGAACAAGTCGCGTCCGAGCGCGGCGGTGAAGAAGATCTCCGCCGGGCACGTGGAGGACCTGAGGCGCCGCATCGTCGAGATGCAGGCGATGGTCGAGACGCTCGAGCACCTGAGCGAGCACTGCCATGGCGACCAGCGCCCGGACTGTCCGATTCTCGAAGACCTCGCCAAAGCCTGAATGCTTGACTCTCCCATCATGGGAGAGGTGAAGCTGGCGCGGTCATTCACGAACGGAGGGCACATGGAGCACGCACACACGCATCACGAGGCTCACGCGGCGAATCGCGCAAGCGGCATGACCGGAGCTTCGCTCAACGCACTCGCCTGGTCGGCGACGCTGCATTGCCTCACCGGCTGCGCCATCGGCGAAGTGCTCGGCATGGTGATCGGCACCGCGCTCGGCTGGGGCAACGTCGAGACCATCGCGCTTGCCGTGATTCTCGCGTTCTTGTTCGGCTACGCGCTCACCATTCGCCCGCTGCTGCGCGACGGCATGGGCTTGCGCGCGGCGGCGCGTCTTGCGCTTGCTGCCGACACCGCCTCGATAACCGTCATGGAGATCGTGGACAACGTGATCATGCTCGCCATTCCGGGCGCGATGGACGCGCCGCTCGACAGCCTGCTGTTCTGGGGCAGCCTTGCGTTTGCTCTTGTCATTGCGGCCTTCGCCGCATTCCCGGTCAACCGCTGGCTGATTGCGCGCGGCAAGGGCCACGCCGTGGTGCACGCGCACCATTGAGCCCGGTCGTCAGGTCGTGGAACCGACGCCCTTTTCGCCATGTCATAATGGATCTCATGCCGCGCGCGCTTAAGCTCGCCGTCGTCCTGATGCTCATGGCCTTGATGCCCCTGCGCGCGGTCGCAGGGGTAACCATCGGCTTCTGTGCTTCGGGACACAAGGACATGGCTGTGGCAGCGCAGGCCACGGGCCACGCGCACCAAGGGGGCGAGCACGCGCACCACGGCCACGGCGAGTACGTCCCCTCCCAGCCGGTCGAGTCCTCCTGCAACATTTGCGCCGAGCATTGCTCGAGCGCGGCCTTTGCCCCAGCGATGCACGCCGCGCTTGCGGCGCAGCCCGTCGGCTGGCATGCCGTCGATAGGGCCGCCTCGCACGTAGCCGCTGTTTTCCCCGACCGTCTCGACCGCCCGCCGCTCGCCTAGCTTCGCCCCCGTTTGCGCCGCCGCGGCATGTTGCCGCGCGCGAGTCATTCACTGCGAAGAGAGCGAGCATGAAGCACGCACTTTGGATACTGCCTGCGGCGCTGGCCGCGGGCGCTGCCGCCGCACAGAGCGGCGCGCGACCTGACCCCGCCGATGCGAATGCGCGGGTTCCGGAGACTGTCTACCGCTCGACGTTCGACGGCTACCGGATGCACGATCTGTCGAAGCAGATCCCCTGGCGCGAAGCGAATCAGGAAGTCGGCCGCGTAGGCGGGCACGTCGGCATCCTGCGTGAGCAGGCCTCGCCGAAGACGGACACGCCGGGGGAGCGCAAGTGAGGGCCGCTGTCCTGTCGGCGCTCGCGCTGCTTGCCGGCTGCGTCTCCTTCAGCGATGACGGCGGTTTTTCCAGCGTGCAGAAGGCGGCCGAGGAGCGCGGCGTCGAAGGTGCGAAATGGGTGCGCGCCGCGGACGACGCGGATTCGGTGGCGGCGCGCGTGAAGGAACTGCTCGCCGCGCCGCTCTCCGCGGACGACGCGGTGCGCATCGCGCTGCTCAATAATCCCGGGCTGCAGGCGCGTTACGCCGAGCTCGGCATCGCGGAGGCCGACCTCGTGCAGGCGAGCCGCTGGAGCGGCCCCACGCTGTCCTACGCGCGCCTGCGCCGCGGCGATGAGATCGAGCGTGAAAGGAGCTTGTTCCTCGACGTGCTGGGCCTCATCTCGATCCCCCTGTCGACGAAGGCGCAGGGGCAGCGCTTCGAGGCGGCGCAGCACAGGGCCGCGGAAGAGACGCTGCGGCTTGCGCTCGATACGCGCAAGGCCTGGTATGGAGCAGTGGCCGCACAGCAGGCGGAACTCTACCTGCAGGACGTCAAGGAGGCCGCCGAGGCGAGCGCCGATCTCGCGCGCCGCATGGCGGAAGTGGGCAACTGGCCGCGCCTCACGCAGGCGCGCGAGCAGGCGTTCTACGCTGACGCCGCCGCGCAGCTTGCGCGCGCGCGCCAGGCGCAGGTCGTGGCGCGCGAGCGCCTCACTCGCCTGATGGGACTGTGGGGCGAGCAGACCGCCTTCGCGTTGCCCGAGCGCTTGCCGGAGCCTCCGGCGAGCGTCAGGGAAAGCGTGGAGCTCGAGGCGCAGGCGCTGCGCCAGCGGCTGGACGTGCAGGCCGCGCGCCGGGAGGCGGCGAGCCTTGCCGCGTCGCTCGACCTCACCAAAGTGACGCGCTATGTGAGCCTGATCGAGGTTGGCGCGCTGCGCAACAGCGAGACAGGGCAGGAGGACCAGCGCGGCTGGGAGCTCGAGCTGCGCATCCCGATCTTCGATTTCGGCGGCGCGCGCGTGGCGCGCGCCGAGCACCAGTACCTGCAGGCGGTCAATCGCGCGACCGACGCCGCGGTGCGCGCGCGCTCCGAGGTGCGCGAGGCCTACGGCGCCTATCGCACGGCCCACGACCTCACGCGGCACTATCGCGACGAGATCGTGCCGCTCAGGAAGCGCATCTCCGAGGAGATGCTGCTGCGCTACAACGGCATGCTGTCCTCCGTCTTCGAGCTGCTGACGGACGTGCGCGAGACGGTGGCGAGCGTCAACGCGTACGTCGAGGCGCAGCGCGACTTCTGGCAGGCGGACGCCGATCTGCAGATGGCGCTCACCACCGGCACGCCGGGGCAAGCGGCGAGCTTCGTCAAGGCCGCGATCTCGGCGGCGCCGGCCGCCGGCGGACACTGAGGAGATGCCGATGTCCACACGCAGGCATTTCCTGCGCGCTTCCGCGGCGGGCCTGTTCGGCGCGGCGCTCGTATCGCGCGCGGGTGCCGCGTCGCTCCCGGAGGCGCCGTTGATGGACAAGCCCGACATGGCGCCGCCGCTCGCGCCGCCTAACGGCCGACCCTACAACCCGGTGGCGACGCTGAACGGCTGGACGCTGCCCTGGCGCATGAAGGATGGCTGGAAGGAATTCCACCTCGTCGCCGAGCCGGTACGGCGCCAATTCGCGCCCGGCATGACCGCGCACCTGTGGGGCTACAACGGCCAGTCGCCGGGCCCGACCATCGAGTGCGTGGAGGGCGACAAGGTACGGATCTTCGTCACCAACAAGCTGCCCGAGCACACCACAATCCACTGGCACGGCATCCTGCTGCCAAGCGGGATGGACGGCGTGGGCGGCCTTACGCAGCCGCAGATCCCGGTGGGCAAGACCTTCGTCTACGAGTTCCAGATGAAGAAGTCCGGCACCTTCATGTACCACCCGCACGCCGACGAGATGGTGCAGATGGCGATGGGCATGATGGGCTTCCTGGTCGTGCACCCCAAGGACGCCGGCTTCATGCGCGTGGACCGCGACTTCGTCTTCCTCATCAACGCCTACGACATCGATCCGGGGAGCGCGACGCCGCGCGTGAACACGATGACGGAGTTCAACCTGTGGTCGTGGAATTCGCGCGTGTTCCCCGGCATCGATCATCTGGCGGTGCGCAAGGGCGACCGCGTGCGCATCCGCATCGGCAACCTGACGATGACCAACCACCCGATCCACCTGCACGGCTACGGCTTCGAGGTCACCGGCACCGATGGCGGCTGGGTGCCGAAGTCCGCGCGCTGGCCCGAAGTGACCACCGACGTCGCGGTGGGCCAGATGCGCGCCATCGAGTTCACCGCCAGTGAGCCGGGCGACTGGGCGTTCCATTGCCACAAGTCGCACCACACCATGAACGCGATGGGGCACGGCGTGCCGACCATGATCGGCGTGGACCATCGCGGCGTGGCGCAGAAGATCATGCGCCTGGTGCCCGACTACATGGTGATGGGGGAGCGCGGCATGGCCGACATGGGAGAGATGGAAATGCCGCTGCCGGACAACACGCTGCCGATGATGACCGGCGCCGGGCCCTTCGGGCCGATCGAGATGGGCGGCATGTTTTCCGTGGTCAAGGTGCGCGAGGGCCTGGCGCGCAACGACTACAAGGATCCGGGGTGGTACAAGCATCCGCCGGGGACGATCGCCTATCCGTGGTCGGGCGAGGCGCCGCGAGCGAGGCGCGAGACGCCGGTGGCGGACGCGAGCCGGGCGCTCCGGGTACGCAAGCCCTCAGGCCGCGCGAGACACTGACGAGGAGGATTGATGGGCAAGGTGCTTCTGGCTGTCGCATTGCTCGGGTTCACGCAGGTGGCGCTTGCACATGGCGACAGGGCGGGCGCGAAGGCCTTCGACTATTCGAAGGCCGAAGCGACACCGTTCGGCGTCGCGGCCGATCCGCGGACGGCAAAACGCACCATCCGCGTGGGCATGAGTGACGACATGCGCTTCACGCCCTCCGAGATCAAGGTGCGGCGCGGCGAGGTGGTGCGCTTCGTCGCCGCCAACAAGGGGCAGGTGCTGCACGAAATGGTGCTCGGCACGCGGGAGGAGCTGCAGAAGCACGCCGAGCTGATGAAGAAATTCCCCGGCATGGAGCACGACGAGCCGCACATGGCGCACGTCGCGCCCGGCAAGACGGGGGAGATCGGCTGGAGCTTCACGCAGCCGGGGACGTTCTATTTCGGCTGCCTGATCCCCGGCCACTTCGAGGCGGGGATGGTGGGCAAGGTCACGGTGCAATGAATAGGAGCGCATGGATGAGGCGCATCACGTTGGCACTGATCCTGGCATTCGGCGCAACAAGCGCGCTGGCGCAGCTCGCGGACGGCGAGATCCGCAAGGTGGACAAGGACGCGAAGAAGATCACCATCAAGCACGGCGAGATCAAGAGCCTCGACATGCCGCCGATGACCATGGTGTTCCAGGTCAAGGACGTGGCGATGCTCGAGCAGGTGAAGCACGGCGACAAGGTGAAGTTCTCCGCCGAGAAGCTCGGCGGCGCCTATACGGTGACGAGAATCGAAGCGGTAAAGTAGTCGCGGCGCAGCCGCGCCAACGGAGGGCCGGACATGAGCGGTAGCACGGACGCAGAGCGCAGGCACTGGACCGCGCGACGCGGATTCGTGGCCACGGCCGGCTTCGGCCTGGTGAGCCTTTACCTGCTGTGGGCCGCCTATGGCGCTGCGCCGCTCGGCATTGGCGGCCACGGCGAGGCGGAGGCCGACCACGCGGAAGAGGCGGGCGGCCACAGCGACGGGCACGGCGCCGCTGCGGCGCCTGAAGCCAAAGCGCGGATCGCGGAGTTCCGCACGGCCGTGGAGCGCTTCGCCGAGCAGCACAAGCTGCCCGATGGCAGCGTGCAGCCAAGACGGGTGAAGGCGGTTGCCCCTGCCGCGCCCAGGAACGACGGGCACAGCCACGCCCAGCCGCATGGCGGCCACGGCGCGGCGCAGGAAGCGGCCCCGCAGGCGCAGGAAGAAGCGGCGGACGACGGCCCGATCGACGTTTACCTGATGGCCTACCAGTTCGGTTTCCTGCCCGCGGTACTGCGCCTCGAGGCGGGCGTGCCGTACCGCTTTCACATGATGGCGGTGGATGTCGCGCACGGCGCTTCCGTGCGCGTGGGGCCAGGCGCGCGCGTCGTGCGCCTGCGGCCCGGCGTGCTTGTAGAGCAGGGGCTGACCTTCCAGCGCGCGGGCGAGCACCTCCTGTATTGCACGGTGTACTGCGGCCTCGCGCACGACCGCATGCAGGGCAAGATCGTCGTTACCGAGCGGAGGGCCGGATCATGAGTCGCCATGCGCTGACCGAAGGCCTTGCCGCGCTCGCCCCCGGCGACAAGCGATTGCTGAAGGCGACCTTCGCTGCCGCGCTGGCGGCGCTCGTTCTGGGCGTGCTGTGGGGTTCCGCGATCGCGCTCGCGCGCGCCGGTTTCCTGCCGCTCGACCCGCTGACGGGCTATCGCGCGCTCACCGGGCACGCGGTGAGCATCTTCTTCTACTGGCTTTATTTCTCGCAGGCCGGCCTGTTGCTCGCGTTTGCGGCCGCGTATACGGCGCCGGCGCGCGGCATTGCCTGGCGGCCGCTCGCCTGGGTGGGCCTCACGCTGATGCTCGCCGGTTTCGCCGCGAACCTATACTCCATCCTCACCGGCATGCCGCTCCTCTATGACGCGCCGCCCGATGTTGCGGGCGGGCCCTCGACGGTGACGGCGATGTTCTATGCCGGTTACTTGATGCTCGCCGCGGGACTGGCGAGCGTCGCGGCGGCGGGCGTGGCCACGACGCTGCGACCGCTCGCGGCGGGCGAGATCGCCGAATGGCCAGTAGTGAGCTTCGCTGCCTGCGCCTGGGCGGGACTGCTCATCGTGAGCGCGATTGCCGCGGCCTATGCCTTCCTGCCCGCAGCGCGCTGGGCGTTCGGCTTCGGGCCGCTGCCCGCGGAGCATTCGACGAGCTGGCACATCCTGTTTCACAACATGCATTACCTGCCGCTCATGGCGACGGTGCTCGTCTGGTACGTGCTGGTGGAGGCGCTCACGGGGGTCAAGTCGGTGTTCGGCGCGCGTTTCTCGAAGACCGTGTTCGCGAGCTACCTGGTGTTCGTGCCGCCCACGTCGCTTTATCACATGTTCCTCGAGCCCGGCCTCGCCGAGACTGTGCGCGTGCTCGGCTCCTTGCTGTCCCTGTTCATCAGCGTGCCCACCGTCACCGTGTTCCTGGTGATCGTCGCCTCGCTCGAAGTGCACGCACGCAGCGCAGGCGCGCGTGGCTTGTTCGGCTGGATCCGCATGCTGCCCTGGTCGAACCCGGCGATGTCGGCAATCGGCTTTGCGGTCGTCAACCTCGCGCTCGGCGGCGCGCTCGCCTTCGTGCTGATCCAGGAGAAGCTCGCGCCGCTGCTCTCCGACACCT
>DATFEJ010000257.1:0-4847 GCA_035251235.1 Burkholderiales bacterium | reverse complement strand
GGCGCCGCGCCGCGCGCGGCTGTCCGGCGCGCTGGAGAAATACGCGCGCCTGGTCGGACCCGCCAATCGCGGCGCCGTGACGCACTCCGGAGGCAAGCCTTGAAAGACGCGCCGCGACTGGGATACCTCGGCATCGGCCTGATGGGCAAGCCCATGTGCCTGCGCCTGCTCGCCGCGGGCTATGCGCTCGCCGTCTGGAACCGCACGGCCGGGAAGCTCGCGCAGGTCCTCGCCAAAGGCGCGCGCCGCGCGCCGTCGCCCGCGGCGCTGGCGCGCGAATCGGACATGATTCTCATGTGCGTCACGGACCAGGACGCCGCGCAAGCGGTGCTGTTCGGGCCGGACGGCGTGGCCGCGGGCGGCGCGCCGGGCAAGCTGGTCGTGGATTTTTCCAGCATCGCGCCCGAGGCAGCGCGCCGCTTCGCGGCGCGGCTGCGCGAGGAGCACGGCATGGGCATGGTGGATGCGCCGGTGTCGGGCGGAACGCTTGGCGCGGAGCAGGGCACGCTCGCCATCATGGCCGGCGGCCGCGAGCAGGACGTCGAGCGCGCGCGCCCGGTGGTCATGCACCTCGCGCAGCGCTTCACGCGCATGGGCGACGCGGGCGCCGGGCAGACGACCAAGCTGTGCAACCAGATCATCGTCGGCTCGCTGCTGCCGGTGATCGCGGAAGCGGTGCGCCTGGCGGAGGCCGCCGGCGTCGACGCGCGTGCGCTGCCGCAGGCGCTGAAAGGCGGATTCGCGGATTCCCTGCCCCTTCAGGTATTTGGCGCGCGCATGGCGGCGCGGCAATTCGAGCCCGCGCTCGGCGCGGTGTCCACCATGCTCAAGGACCTCGAGAACGCGGCCGCGGTGGCGAAGGAGTGCGGCGTGCCGCTGCCGATGGCGCGCACCGCCGCGGAGTTGTATCGGCTGCTCGCCGCGCAGGGACACGCCGCGCACGAGCCGAGCGTGCTCATCGAGCTGCTGCAAGGCAAGCGCTGAAGCGAAGCGTGCGCAATTTCGCGCGCGTGCGTCTTCGAGCTCATTGTTTTCGCGTAGCGATCTGATTATGATGCTCGCTCGTCTGCGGCAAGGGGAGAGTCGAACGCCATGCGATCCGTCACCAAGGCTGATCTCGTCGAAGCGGCGGCGCGCGCCGGCAACATGAGCAAGTCGAGCGCGGGCGAGGCGGTGAACGCGGTATTCGATGCGATCGTGGCCAGCGTGGCGAAGGGCAATCGCGTGACCGTGGTGGGCTTCGGCACGTTCCTGCCGCGCAAGAGGAAGGCGCGCAGCGGCCGCAGCCCGCTGAACGGCAAGGAGATCCGCATCTCCTCGAAGACCGTGCCGGCGTTCTCCGCCGGCCAGGGTTTCAAGGACCGCGTCGCCAGCCGCTAGGCGCCCCGGCCGTGCGGCGGCGCGGCACATTGCCAAGTGACTGAACCCTTGGCAGAATTGCTGCGGTCATGGACAACCTGCTGATCCTCTCGCTCGACAGCCACGGCGTGCCGCATCGCTGGATCAGCTGGCAGCAGGCCTGCTTCTACTACGCCAAGAACCTGGTCGCCTGGACGCTGGGCGAGCGCACCTTCACGTTTCGCGGCGGCGTGTCGCGCCTGACCGGGGAGCGCTCGAGCATCACCGCGCATTCGATCATCGCCATCCGCGGCAAGGCGCTGGCGGCCAAGGGCTTTCACCAGGTGCCGCCGCTCAACAACCGCGAGCTGTTCCGCCGCGACCGGCATACCTGCGCCTATTGCGGCAGCGAGTACAGCTACTTCAAGCTGACGCGCGATCACATCACGCCGCTGTCGCGCGGCGGGCGCGACACGTGGATGAACGTGGTGACCGCGTGCCGGCACTGCAACGGGCACAAGCGCAACCGCTTGCCCGAGGAATGCGGCCTGGAGCTGATGTACGCGCCTTACGTGCCGAACAAGGCGGAGTACCTGATCCTCACCAACCGCCGCATCCTCGCCGACCAGATGGAGTTCCTGCGGCAGCACGTGGCGGCGCACAGCCGCCTGGTCCTGGCCCCTGCCTGAGTTCTGGCGTAATAGCGGCTACCGCCTGCTGCAAAGGGACGCGGCCGGGCTGCTGGCGGTCACCGACGATTTCCTGCGCGCCTATTACCTGCGCCCGGAGATCCACCCGGTCGAGGAGTCCTGCGACGCCGAGCGGCGGCTGCATGCCGCCCTGATGGAGGCGCCGCGGCGCGCGGTGTCCGAGGAGGAAATTGCGTCCGTCGCCGACGAAGACGCGCGCCACAACTACCGCATGCTGCTCGCGTTCCGCGACCGGCTGCTCGACGCCGGCACGGTCGAGGGCTGCTACCTGGGACTGTTCAAGGGCAGGATCGACATCCCGCCCCTGTTCATCGAGCAGCTGGCGCACGTGATCCTCAGGAACCTGCTGGAAGGCTGCGACGATCCGCTGCGGCTGCGCGCCGCGGAGCTTTTCTTCCGCGAGCAGAAGGCGACGCTGCAGGACGGCCACGTGCTGCTGGCCGACCTGGAGACCGTGCAAATGCACGCCTCGGGCAACCGCTACGGCAACCTCGGCAAGCTGATCGTCGAGGCGCAGGGCGAGATCGGCAAAGTGGACCTGGACGTGCTCGACCGCGCCAACGCCGCGCTCTACTGGGAGCGCGAATCGCGCCACGATACCGTGATCAGCCTGACCTACGGCCGTGCGGCGCTCGACGCGCTGTGCCGCGTGATCGAGTCCTGGGTGCTGCACTTGCACGGCGTGCAGGTGACGGTGAAGCCGCTGCGCAAGATCGAGGAGGCGCGCTGGGCCTGGCACATCGGCCTGGACGCCGAGTCCACGGAAATCCTGAACGCGCTGTGGTCGGGCGGCGAGGTGGACCCGGGCCGCATGCGCAACATCCTCGCGCTGTTCAGCCTGCAGTTCGCGGAGCCGGCGGCGATGCGGCCGGACATCGCCGGCCGCACCGTCTACCTGGGCCTGAGCGCCAACGCCGAGCAGGTGGTGCGCATGAAGCCGCAGAACCTGCTCACCAACCTGCCGCTGCATCGGGCCTGAGCGTGAAGCCCGACTACTGGGACCGCGCCAAGCGCGCGCTCGCGCGCCGCGATCCCGTGCTCGCCGCCATCATGCGGCGCCACCCGCGCGTGCACCTGGTGGCGCGCGGCGAGCCGTTCCAGACGCTGGCGCGCGCCATCGTCGGCCAGCAGATCTCGGTGAAGGCGGCGCAGTCGGTGTGGAACCGGGTGCTCGAGGTGGCGCCGGGCATGACACCCGCCGAGGTGCTCGCGCTGCGGCGGCCGCGGCTGCGGGCCTGCGGCCTGTCGGACCGCAAGACGGAGTACATCGCGGACCTCGCGCGCCACTTCGCCGAGGGGACGGTGCACCCGCATCGCTGGCCGCAGATGGACGACGAAGCCGTCATCGAGGAACTGGTCGCGGTGCGCGGCATCGGCCGCTGGACCGCGGAGATGTTCCTGATGTTCAACCTGCTGCGCCCGGACGTCTACCCTCTGGGCGACCTGGGACTGCTGAACGCCGTGCGCCTGACCTACTTCCGCGGGCGCAAGGTTCCCGTGGCGCGCATCCGCCGCCTGGGCGAGCAGTGGGCCCCCTGGCGCTCGGTGGCCACCTGGTACCTGTGGCGGTCGCTCGACCCGGTGCCAGTAGAATACTGACCCCGTGAAGACCACCTTCCTCGACTTCGAGCAGCCGATCGCGGAGCTCGAGCAGCGCATCGAGGAGCTGCGCTTCGTGCAGGACGATTCGGCGGTCGACATCTCCGAGGAGATCCAGCGCCTCACCAAGAAGAGCCAGGCGCTGACCAAGGAGATCTACGCCAAGCTCACGCCCTGGCAGGTGGCGCAGGTCGCGCGGCACCCGCAGCGGCCCTACACGCTCGACTACGTGGGCATGCTGTTCACCGGGTTCGAGGAGCTGCACGGCGACCGCCACTTCGCCGACGACGCCTCCATCGTCGGCGGCCTGGCGCGCTTCGACGGCGTGCCCTGCATGGTGCTCGGCCACCAGAAGGGCAGGGACACCAAGGAAAAGATCCTGCGCAACTTCGGCATGCCCAAGCCCGAGGGCTACCGCAAGGCGCTGCGACTGATGCAGATGGCGGAGAAGTTCGAGCTGCCCGTGTTCACCTTCGTCGACACGCCGGGCGCCTATCCCGGCATCGACGCCGAGGAGCGCGGGCAGTCGGAGGCCATCGGCCGCAACCTGTACGCCATGGCGGGCCTGCGCACGCCCGTGCTCACCAGCGTGATCGGCGAAGGCGGCTCGGGCGGCGCGCTGGCCATCGCCGTGGGCGACGTGACGTTGATGCTCCAGTACGCCACGTATTCCGTCATCTCGCCGGAAGGCTGCGCCTCGATCCTGTGGAAGAGCGCCGACATGGCGCCGGAAGCGGCCGAGACGCTCGGCATCACCGCGCAGCGCCTGAAGACGCTGGGGCTGGTCGACAAGGTGGTGAGCGAGCCGCTCGGCGGCGCGCACCGCGATCCGCAGGCGGCCGCGCAGTCGCTGAAGAAGGCGCTCGCCGAGGCGTTCCGCGAGCTGCGCAGCGTCAAGGCGAAGCAGCTCGTGGAAACGCGCCTCGAGCGTCTCATGAGCTATGGCAAGTTCCGGGAAGCCGCCGAGCGCTGACCTCGCCGGGCTGGACCTGCGCGGCAAGCGCGTCGCCGTCGGGCTCTCGGGCGGCATCGATTCCGTCGTCCTGCTGCACCTGCTGCGCGCGCTGCGGCCGCGCGCGGGCTTTCGCCTCGAAGCGCTGCACGTGCACCACGGGCTGAGCCCGCGGGCCGATGCCTGGGCGCGCTTCTGCCGGACGCTGTGCCGGCGCTGGCGCGTGCCGCTCACCGTGCGCCGCGTGA
>DATFEJ010000157.1:0-5641 GCA_035251235.1 Burkholderiales bacterium | reverse complement strand
GAAGGTGAGCGGCAGCTGGAACGCGCGCCAGTAGTGCAGCTGGTCGGGGTTGTAGCCCGGCGCCGTCGCGGTCATGTCGATGGCGCCCTTGGCGGTGAGCGTGAGGAGCTCGGTCGTCTTGCCCAGGCCCTGCGCGAAGGTAATGGTGATCTTCACCCGCCCGTTGGTGCGCTTTTCGATCTCGTTCGCGAAGTCCTTCTCGAGCTGCACGAACGGGCTGTCGGCGAGATAGTGGCCCCAGCGCAGGTTGTACTTCGCCTGCGCGGCGGCATCGCCCGCAGCGACGGCTAGCGCGCAGCCGAACACGGAAAGCAGCAGCGGAAGCTTGCGTTTCATCGACTCCTCCTCAGAAGTTCACTCGCGCCGGCGCCGGTATCGACGGCGGCGATATCTCGTATTGATTTCGCAAATACCGAATGCAACGTCTATCTTTCGCTGTCATAGTTTCGCTGGTCCCAGCAAATGTCAAGCCATAAAACCGACCGGCTCGCGCGAGTGATCTCCGGCGCGCTGCGCGTGTGGGCGGTCTCGGCCAGCGTGGAGGAGCAGTCTGGCGCCATCGTGGTGGGCGAAGACCTGCGCATCGTTCCCGAGGCACCGCATGGCTGGATGGTGTTTCGCGACGCGCAGCTGCTCGGCGCGCACGCCGGCCTCCTCGGCCTGCTGCGCACGCTGCGCCAGGAGCTCGCGCCGAACGCGCCCGCCGGCCGCCTGATCATCGGCTCGCAGTCCCTGGCATGAACGCGCTGCCGATCAGCGTCATCACCGGCTTCCTCGGCAGCGGCAAGACCACCCTGCTCTCGCGCCTGCTGCGCGATCCTGCGCTCGCGCGCACCGCGGTGATCGTCAACGAGTTCGGTGAAGTGGGCCTCGACCACCTGCTGGTGGAGGCGAGCGACGAGGAAGTGGTGCTGCTCGAGGGCGGCTGCCTGTGCTGCAAGGTGCGCGGCGACCTGGTGCGCACCGCGGGCGAGCTGCTCGCCCGGCGCGCGCGCGGCGAGGCGGCATTCGACCGCATCGTGGTCGAGACCACCGGCCTCGCCGACCCGGCGCCCATCCTGCAGGCGCTGATGACCGACCGCGAGATCGCGCACGCGCTGCGGCTCGAGTCGGTGATCGCGACCGTGGACTGCTCCGCCGGCGGCGCCACGCTGGACGCTCATCCCGAATCGGTGAAGCAGGCCGCGCTCGCCGACCGCATCGTGCTCACCAAGGCAGACCTCGCCGACCCGGCGGCGAGCGGGCTCGCCAGGCGCGTGCGCAGGATCAATCCCTCGGCCCCGCAGCTCATCGCCCTGCACGGCGCGGTCGACGCGAGCCGCCTTTTCAGTGCTTCAGTTTATGAACACCGGGACCTCGCGTTGTACGAATCGCACGCGCACGCCGACGAGGAAGTAAAAACGTTCTGCCTGCGCCGCAGCGCGCCGCTGCACGCGGCTACGCTGAGCCTCTTCCTGCAGCTCCTCGCCGAGCATTGCGGCGCCAAGCTGCTGCGCCTGAAGGGCCTGGTCGACGTCGTTGAGAGTCCCGGCCGCCCGGCCGTGATCCATGGCGTGCAGCACGTGTTCCATCCGCCCGCGTGGCTCGAAGCCTGGCCGGACGACGATCGCACTACCCGCATCGTCGTCATCTCGCAGGGGCTCGATCCCGGCTGGCTGCAGGACCTTCTCGAAGCTCTGGACGACGAGGTGAAAGCATGTTCGATCTACTGATCCGCGGCGAGCGCGTCGTCACCCCGCACGGCGTCGGCCCGTGGGAGATTGCGGTGAAGGATAGCGTCATCGCCGCGCTCGCCGCGCCCGGCACCTTTCCCGCTTCGCAGGCGGCACGCGTCATCGAGGCGGGCAACGCCGTGGTCATGCCCGGCGGCATCGATCCGCACGTGCACTGCGCCTGGTACATCCCACCGATGCGTCCCGGCGATCCACCGGGCACGAGCGGCCCGCCCGAGCAGGTCAGCCGCGCCGCGCTGTGGGGCGGGAGCACCACGCTTATCGACTTCGTCGCGTGCAAGCCGGATCGCGCCGGCGATGAGTCTTCCAGCCAGAGCTTGCGCGACGCCATCGAGGCGCGGGACCAGGACTGGGCCGGCAAGTGTTACTGCGACTATGCGTATCACGTCATGCTGCGCGGCAAGGTGCCGCCCGCCACCATTGATGAGCTGAAGGAGGCGGTGCAGGCCGGCTACGCCACGGTCAAGATCTTCACCACCGACATCACGCCGAGTCGCGCCGGTCGGATGATCCGCTTCGGCGAGATCTGGGAGATCTTCAAGGTGCTCGCGCGTGAGGGCGGGCTTGCAGTCATCCATGCCGAGGACGACGACATTGTCAGGCACATGTACGAGAAGCTCTTCCGCGAGAACCGCACCGGCTTCGAGCACATGGCCGAGGTGCACAACGCGCTCTCGGAAGACCTCTCGTTCCGGCGCATCATCCGCCTCGCCGAGAACGTCGAAGGCATGGCGCTCTACATGATGCACGTGAGCGCGGCGTCCGGAGTGGAGGCGATCGCTGAGAGCCGCGCGCGCGGCTACCCGATCTACGGCGAGACCCTGCACCAGTACCTGCTGTATACGAGCGAGGACTACAAGAAACCGAACGGCCAGATCTACCACACCTACCCTTCGCTCAAGTCGAAGCGCGACCAGCAGGGCCTCTGGGACGGGCTGCAGGACGGCCACCTGCACTGCGTTGGCACGGACGAGGTGTGCTGCAACCTTTCCGTCAAGGTGCGGGGCAGCCGCATCGACGACACGACGGGCGGCAACGCCGGCGTCGAGCCGCGCGTGGCAGTGATGTACACGGAGACGGTGGAGAAGCGCGGCTACTCGCTGGAGAAATTCGTCGATCTGGTCTCCACCAACGCGGCGCGCATTCTCGGCCTCTACCCGCGCAAGGGCGCCATCGCCGTGGGCAGCGATGCCGACATCGTAGTGCTCGATACCAGCAAGCGCCGCACGGTGCGCGCGCAGGACCTGCACGAGACCGATTACTCGCCGTGGGAAGGCAAGGAGGTCGGCGCCTGGCCGTCCGTCACCGTGCTGCGCGGCAAGGTGATGGTCGCCGACGGCAGGTTCCACGGCAACCTGAAGGATGGCCAGTACCTCAAGCGCAAGATCTCGCCGCAGATTCTCGAAAGGACACCCTGATGAAGGTCGCCTGGTTCCGCAAGTTCGGCGGCCCGGAAGTCCTGGTCTACGAGGAAGCGCCCAGGCCGGCGCCGAAGCCCGGCGAGGCGCTGGTGCGCGTGCGCGCGGTGGGCATCAACCATGTGGACCTCGACCACCGCGCCGGCACGTCGCGCATTCCGCTCACCTTCCCCCACATCCTCGGGCGTGAATTCGCCGGCGAGGTCGCGGCGCTGAACGGGGATGGCCAAGGGTTCAAGGAGGGCGACCGGGCCTGGGTCACCTGCCGCATTCCGTGCCGCAAGTGCGAGCTGTGCCTTGCCGGACGCGACAACCTTTGCGTCGAGGAGGGCTACTTTGGCCTCGATATTCCCGGCGGCTATGCCGAGTACGTCGCCGTGCCCATCGCCAACCTCAACGCCCTGGCTTCGCACGTGCGCTACGAGGACGCGGCGGCTGCGCAGATCGCCTTCGGCACCGCGTGGCATGTCCTCGTCAACCGTGGCTTCCTGCAGGCGGGGCAGACGGTGCTGATCCAGGCCGCCGGCTCGGGCATCGGCAGCGCCGCGGTGCAGGTGGCGAAGCTCGCGGGCGCGGCGATGATCATCGCCACCGCGAGCAGCGAGAAGAAGCTCGAGCAGGCAAGAGCGCTCGGCGCCACCCACCTCATCAACTACGGCAAGGAAAAATTCGCCGACAAGGTAATGGTGCTGACCGGCGGGCGCGGCGTCGACGTGGTCATGGAGCACATCGGCGGCGAGGTCTTCACGCAGAGCCTGCAATGCCTCGCGCGCGGCGGCATCATCGTCACCGTCGGCGCGCACGCGGGCGAAGTGGTGCCTTTCGACATCATTCCCTTCTTCCGCCGCGAGCTGCGGCTCGCCGGGTCGAAGAACGCCTCGGTGCTCGAGCTGAGGAAGGTGATGCAGCTCGTGGCCGACGGGAAGCTCGAGCCCGTGATCCACAAGGCGCTGCCGCTCTCGCAGGCGGCCGAGGCGCACCGCATCGTCGATTCGCGCGATTTCTTCGGCAAGGTGATCCTGCTTCCGTGAAGCCGAAAGTCCACATCCTCGGCACCGGCGGCAGCATCTCCGGCATCGGCCCACACCGGCTCGACTACACGCTGTACCCGGAAGTCGGCAAGAAGCTGACCGTCGACCAGCTCCTCGAGCGCATTCCGGAAGCGCGCGAGCTCGCCGACCTGAGCGGGGAAGACTTGCTGCAGGTAGGTAGCCCGTCCATCGGCCCGGCGGAGTGGTTACAAATCCTCAAGCGGATAGACGCGACCCCCGCCGCCATCGTCATCACCCACGGCACCGCGACGCTCGAGGAGACGGCCTACTTCCTGCACCTCACCGTCAAGTCGCATCATCCCGTCGTCGTCACCGGGGCCATGCGCCCGCCTAGCGCCGTGGGCACCGACGCCGACCTCAACCTGCTCGACGCGATCCGCCTCGCCGCCTCGCCGCAGGCCGCCGGCCGCGGCGTGCTCACCCTCCTCAACAACGAGATCCAGAGCGCGCGCGACGTCACCAAGTCGAACGCATTTCGCGTAGACACCTTCCACAGCCGCGACTTCGGCGTGCTCGGCTACGTGGATTCGGACGCGCGGGTGCTCTTCTACCGCAGCGTCACACGCCCGCACACCGGCGCCACGCCGTTCGACGTGCGCGGCCGCAAGGACCTGCCGCGCGTCGACATCGTCTACGCCTACGCCGGCGCCGACGGCCTGCTGGTCGACGCGCTCACGGAGCGTCGGCCGGCTGGCATGGTGCTCGTGGGATTCGGCGGCGGCTCTTTCCCCGCCGCCTTCCTGGACGCCGGCAAGCAGGCGGTGCAAGCCGGCATCCCGGTCGTGCTCGCTACGCGCTCGTGGAACGGCCGCGTCGTGATGACGCCGAAGAAGGACGCCGGCGGCTTCATCGTCTGCGACGACCTGATGCCGCAGAAAGCGCGCATCCTGCTCATGCTGGCGCTTACGGTCACAAAAGAGCGCGCCGGGATTCAGAAGATGTTTTATGAGTACTAACCCATCGTCGTCCCCGCGAAGGCGGGGACCCCATTTGCTCTTTTTAAACTTGAGCCCCCGCCTGCGCGGGGGCGAGGGCCAGGGAAAATCATGAGAAAAGTGAAGAAAGAGGTCATCGACGTCCCCGGGGTGAGCAAGCACCTGAAGAAAGAAGGCATCCCGCTCAACCCGGTCGTCCGCGCCGGCGACTTCGTGTTCGTCTCCGGCCTCACGCCGATGGACCGGCGCACCGGCAAGATCCCGCTCGTCACCGTCGACAAGCAGGCGCGCATGGTGCTCGAGAACATGAAGGTGTGCCTCGAGGCGGCGGGCTCCTCGCTCGACAACGTGCTGAAGTGCACCGTCTACATCACCAACACGGCGTACTTCGACGAGGTGAACAGGGTCTACCGCAAGTACTTCAGGAAGGACCAGCCGGCGCGCGTGTTCTGCGTGGTCGGCTCCTGGCCGAAGAAGTTCGACGTCGAGATCGACTGCATTGC
>DATFEJ010000164.1:0-12627 GCA_035251235.1 Burkholderiales bacterium | reverse complement strand
GATCGCCGTGCGCGCCAGCGCCACCGCCAGCCGCGCGTCGTCGAACTGGCCGTCCCAGTAACGCACCGCGCCGACCAGGGCGTTCGTCTGCAGGCCGGGCGCCGCGCGCACGGCCTCGGCGGCGCCGAGGAACTGCGTGCGCTCCAGGCGCCGCTCGCCCGCCAGCAGGTCGTACAGCACCAGCCCGGCGCCGTAGAACCAGGAGTCGAGCCAGCGGCCCCGGGCGCCGTACAGGGGCAGGAGAAAGGGCAGCGGCTGGGCGAGGTGCGGCGCGTTGCGCAGCAGGATCGCGCGCTCGCGCAGCGCTTCGCGCACCAGCGCGAGATTGCCCTGCCCGAGGTAGCGCACGCCGCCGTGCACCAGCTTGGTGGCGCGCGACGAGGTGCCCTTGGCGAAATCCTCGGCTTCGACGAGCGCCACCGACAGCCCGCGCGCGGCCGCGTCGAGCGCCACGCCCAGACCGGTCGCGCCGCCGCCGATCACCACCAGATCGCGCGCCGGCGACTGCTCGAGCGCGCGCAGCAGCTCCTCGCGCGGCGCTTGCCGCCCGTCGCTCATGGGGCGCCGGCGGCTGCCGCGCGCGGCGCATCCGTCACGACGTTCACTTTCACCTGGTGGTCCGCGCAGATGCGCGCCAGGCGCTCCGGGGGCGGCGCGTCGGTCACGAAGTGGTCGACCTCCGAGACGTGCCCGATGCGCACGGGCGCCGAGCGTTCGTACTTCAGGCTGTCGGCCACCAGGATGACGCAGCGCGCCGACTCGACGATCTTGCGCGCCACCTCGACTTCGCGGTAGTCGAAGTCGAGCAGCCCGCCGTCCTCGTCGATCGCCGAAACGCCGATGACCGCGTAGTCGACCTTGAACTGGCGCAGGAACTCGACCGCGGGCGCGCCGACGATGCCGCCGTCGGAATGGCGCAGCACGCCGCCGGCGACGATCACCTCGATCTCGTCATAGCCGCGCAGGATGTTCACCACGTTCATGTTGTTGGTGATCACCATCAGTCCCTTGTGGCCGCGCAGCGCGGTGGCCACCTGCTCGGTGGTCGTGCCGATGTTGATGAGCAGCGAGCAGCTGTTCGGGATGAGCTCGGCCGCGCGCTGCCCGATCCGCCGCTTGGCGTCGGTGGCGAGCTGGCGGCGGGACTCGTAGGCGAGATTGGCGACGCCCGAGGGCAGCATGGCGCCGCCGTGGTAGCGCTCGAGCAGCCCCTGGTCGCACAGCTCGTTCAGGTCCTTGCGGATGGTCTGCGGCGACACGCCGAAGCGCCCCGCCAGCGAGTCGACGTCGAGCCGCCCGGCGTCCCGGGCGAGCGCCAGAATGTCCGCCTGTCGGGGTAAGAGGGCCATGGACGGGTTCCTTGCCGGGAATTCTAGCAGCATGGGTTTCGTTTGCTTTCGAGATGATGCAATGCAACATTCGTTTTGCGTCTATTGACATTCGTTTACTTTCGAATCTAGCATCCTCCGCTAGTCCTACAAAGGAGGGGAGCATGAGCAGATCCGGAATGCCCGCACGCGCGCTTGCGGTGGCGGTGGCCCTGGCGTTCGCGCCGATCGCGCACTCGGGGATGAACGAAGCGAAGCAGTGGATCGACAAGGAGTTCCAGCCTTCCACGCTGACCAAGGCGCAGCAGCAGAAGGAGATGGAGTGGTTCGTCAACGCCGCCAAGCCGTTCAAGGGCCTGGAGATCAACGTGCTGTCGGAGACCATCCCGACGCACGAGTACGAGTCGAAGACGCTCGCCAAGGCCTTCTTCGAGATCACCGGCATCAAGGTCAACCACCAGCTGCTGGGCGAGGGCGAGGTGGTGCAGGCGGTGCAGACGCAGATGCAGACCAACCGGAATCTCTACGACGCCTACATCAATGACTCCGACCTGATCGGCACGCACTCGCGCCTGCAGTCGGCGGTCAACCTCACCGACTGGATGAAGGGCGAGGGCAAGGACGTGACCCTGCCGACGCTCGACGTCAACGACTTCATCGGCAAGTCCTTCACCACGGGGCCGGACGGCAAGCTCTACCAGCTGCCCGACCAGCAGTTCGCCAACCTGTACTGGTTCCGCTACGACTGGTTCAAGCGCGCGGACCTGAAGAAGGCGTTCAAGGAGCGCTACGGCTACGAGCTCGGCGTGCCGGTGAACTGGTCGGCCTACGAGGACATCGCCGAGTTCTTCTCGGTGCACGTCAAGCAGATCGACGGCAAGCGCATCTACGGCCACATGGACTACGGCAAGCGCGCGCCCGACCTGGGCTGGCGCATGACGGACGCGTGGCTGTCGATGGCAGGCTCCGGCTCCAAGGGCATCCCCAACGGCCGCCCGATCGACGAGTGGGGCATCCGCATGGAAGAGGGCTCGTGCAATCCGGCCGGCGCCTCGGTGTCGCGCGGCGGCGAGACGAACGGGCCCGCCTCGGTCTACGCCATCCGCATGTGGGACGAGTGGCTGCGCAAGTACGCGCCCCCGGGCGCGGCCGACTACGACTTCTACCAGTCGCTGCCGGCGCTCGCGCAGGGCAACGTGGCCCAGCAGATCTTCTGGTACACGGCGTTCACGGCGTCGATGGTGGCGCCGAAGAAGGACGGCAACAACACCGTGGACGATTCCGGCAAGCCGCTGTGGCGCATGGCTCCTTCGCCGCACGGCCCGTACTGGACGGAAGGGCAGAAGCTCGGCTACCAGGACGCGGGCTCCTGGACGCTGTTCAAGTCGACGCCGGTCAACCGCCGCAAGGCGGCCTGGCTGTACGCGCAGTTCGTGGTGTCGAAGACCGTCGACGTGAAGAAGAGCCACGTCGGTCTCACGTTCATCCGCGACAGCACGGTCAACCACAAGTCCTTCAGCGAGCGCGCGCCCAAGCTCGGCGGCCTGGTCGAGTTCTACCGCTCGCCCGACCGCGTGAACTGGACGCCGACCGGGGTCAACGTCCCGGACTATCCGAAGCTCGCGCAGCTCTGGTGGCAGCAGATCGGCGACGTGAACTCCGGCGCCTTCACGCCGCAGCAGGCGATGGACCGCCTGGCCAAGGAGATGGACCAGGTGATGGCGCGCATGGAGGAAGCCGACAAGCGCAGCAAGGTGTACGGCGGCTGCGGCCCGCGCCTCAACGCGGAGAAGGATCCCAAGGAGTGGCTCGGCAAGGCGAACGGCCCGAAGGCGAAGCTCGCCAACGAAAAGCCCAAGGGCGAGACGATGGACTACGACGAGCTGGTCAAGCGCTGGGCGAAGCGCTGAGCGCGTCGCAGAGGTAATCGGCACGGACGGGAGGCGCATTGCCTTCCGTCCGTGCTAGTTTCCGGACACCCCCATGCTCGCACTCAGGGACGTCGCGCGGCACGTCGGCGGCCGGACGCAAATCCATCCGACCGCACTGGAACTGCGTTCCGGCGGCTTCAACACCCTGCTCGGCACCACGCTCTCCGGCAAGACCACGCTCATGCAGCTGATGGCGGGACTGCTGCCGCCCAGCGCCGGCCGGGTCTGGTTCGGCGGCCGCGACGTCACCGGCGTGCCGGTGCAGAAGCGCAACGTCGCCATGGTGTTCCAGCAGTTCATCAACTACCCGAATTTTTCCGTGTACGAGAACATCGCCTCGCCGCTGCGCGTCGCGCGGCGACCCGATGCCGAAGTGCGCGCGCGCGTCGGCAAGATCGCCGAGCTGCTGCAGCTCACGCCCTTCCTCGAGCGCCGGCCGGCCGAACTCTCCGGCGGGCAGCAGCAGCGCACCGCGCTCGCGCGCGCGCTGGCCAAGGACGCCGAGCTCGTGCTGCTCGACGAGCCGCTCGCCAATCTGGACTACAAGCTGCGCGAGTCGCTGCGCGAGGAGCTGCCGCGCCTGTTCGCGGACCGCGAGTGCACCGTGGTGTACGCCACCACCGAGCCGGGCGAGGCGCTATTGCTCGGCGGGCACACGGCGACGCTGCACGAGGGCCGTGTGACCCAGTTCGGCCCGAGCAGCGCGGTGTACCGCGAGCCGGTCGACCTGACCACCGCGCGCGTGTACTCCGATCCGCCGATCAACACGGCGCAGGTCACGAAGGCCGGCGGTCGCATCCGCCTTGCGCAAGGCATCGAGTGGCCGGCGCCGGCCGAGCTCGCCGACGGCGCCTACACGTTCGGCCTGCGCCCGCACCACGTGGTACCCGCGACGAACGGCGGCGCGGGCGTCCAGGTCGGGTGCAAGGTGCTGATCGCCGAGATCAGCGGCTCGGAGAGCGTGGTGCACTTCGAGCTCGAGGGGCTGACCTGGGTGTCGCTGTCGCACGGCGTGCACGGCTTTCGCGTCGGCGACCGCGCGCGCTTCGCGCTCGAGGTCGAGCGCGGCTTCTACTTCGCGCCGGATGGCGCGCGCGTGGGCGGCTGAATGGCGCGCATCCGCCTCGAATCGGTGCGGCACAGCTACCGCGCGCAGCCGGCGGGCGAAGCCGACTGGGCGCTGAAGCGCATCGACCTGGAGTGGCAGGACGGCGGCGCCTACGCGCTGCTCGGGCCCTCCGGCTGCGGCAAGACGACGCTGCTCAGCATCGTCTCGGGGCTGCTGCGCCCGACCTCGGGGCGCGTGTTCTTCGGCGAGCGCGATGTCACGGACCTGGCGCCCGACCGGCGCAACATCGCGCAGGTGTTCCAGTTCCCGGTGGTCTACGACACGATGAGCGTCTACGACAACCTCGCCTTCCCGCTGCGCAATCGCGGCGTGGCGGCGGCCGAGGTCGACTCCCGGGTGCGCGAGGTCGCGGCGCTGCTCGACCTCGAGGCCATGCTGCCGCGGCGCGCGGCCGGGCTGACCGCGGACGGCAAGCAGAAGATCTCGCTCGGCCGGGGCCTCGCGCGCGCCGACGTGAACGTGATCATGTTCGACGAGCCGCTCACGGTGATCGATCCGCACCTCAAGTGGCGCCTGCGCTCGAAGCTGAAGGAGCTGCACCAGCGCATCGGCATGACCATGGTGTACGTGACGCACGACCAGACCGAGGCCATGACCTTCGCCGACCAGGTGGTGGTGATGCACGATGGCGCGATCGTGCAGGTCGGCACGCCGGTCGAGCTGTTCGAGCGGCCGCGCCACACCTTCGTCGGGCACTTCATCGGCTCGCCGGGCATGAACGTCCTGCCCTGCGAGATCGAGGCGGGGCAGGCGCGCTTTGCCGGCGTGCCGCTGGCGGCTGCCGGGCGCGTCGCGCCCGGCGCGCGCACGGAGATCGGCGTGCGGCCCGAGTTCGTGCGCTTCGCCGACCAGGGCGTCCCGGTGCGCGTCGCGCGCGTCGCCGACGGCGGGCGCCACCAGATCGTCGAGACGCGCCACGGCGACACGGTGATCCGCGTGCTGCTCAAGGAAGGCGAGCGCGTGCCCGGCGAGCACGCGCGCCTCGCCTTCGATCCGGCGTTCACGCGGCTGTACGTGGACGGCTGGATGGCCGGGGAGGCGGCGTGAGCGCCAAGCCCGTGAACCCGCGCGCCTGGTGGCTGGTGCTGCCGGTCCTGGTGCTGGTGGCCTTCAATGCCGTGATTCCGCTGATGACGGTGGTGAACTACTCGGTGCAGGAAACGTTCGGCAACAACCAGTTCTTCTTCGAGGGCGTGAAGTGGTACCAGGACGTCGTCAACTCGGCGCGCTTCCACGAAGCGCTCAAGCGCCAGCTGCTGTTCACCGCCATCATCCTCGCCATCGAGGTGCCCCTCGGCGTGGCCATCGCCCTCGCCATGCCGCGCAGGGGCGCCTGGGCCTCGGCGTGCCTGGTGCTCATGTCGATGCCGCTGCTCATTCCCTGGAACGTGGTCGGCGCCATGTGGAACATCTTCGCGCTGCCCGACATCGGCCTGCTGGGCTGGACGCTGAACAAGATCGGCTTGGACTACAACTACACGCGCCAGCCGTTCGCCGCCTGGGCGACGCTGATCGCCATGGACGTCTGGCACTGGACCTCGCTGGTCGCGCTGCTTGCCTACGCGGGGCTCTCGGCGATCCCCGACGCCTACTACCAGGCGGCGAAGATCGACGGCGCCTCGCCCCTGGCGGTGTTTCGCCACGTGCAGCTGCCGAAGATGAAGCACGTGCTGACCATCGCGGTGCTGCTCAGGTTCATGGACAGCTTCATGATCTACACCGAACCGGTGGTGCTCACCGGCGGCGGGCCGGGCAACGCCACCACGCTGCTGTCGATCGATCTGGTGAAGATCGCGCTCGGCCAGTTCGACCTCGGGCCGGCGGCGGCCATGTCGCTCATCTACTTCCTCATCATCCTGCTGCTCTCCTGGGTGTTCTACCGCGTGATGACGCGCGACGAGGAGCCGTCATGAGGCGCGTGACGTGGCTGGTGCCCGCGCTGTACATCGCCTTTCTGATGCTGCCGATCTACTGGCTGCTCGCCATGTCGTTCAAGACCACGAACGAGATCCTCGGCGGCTTCACGCTCTGGCCGCAGCAGTTCACGCTGGAGAACTACGCCAAGATCTTCACCGACCCGACCTGGTACCTGGGGTACGTCAATTCGCTCACCTACGTGGTGATCAACACCGTGCTGTCGGTGGCGGTGGCGCTGCCCGCGGCCTACGCTTTCTCGCGCTACCGCTTCCTCGGCGACAAGCACCTGTTCTTCTGGCTGCTTTCCAACCGCATGGCGCCGCCAGCGGTGTTCGCGCTGCCCTTCTTCCAGCTTTACTCGGCGATCGGCCTGTTCGACACGCACATCGCGGTGGCGCTTGCGCATTGCCTGTTCAACGTGCCGCTCGCGGTGTGGATCCTGGAGGGCTTCATGTCGAGCGTGCCGCGCGAGCTCGACGAGATGGCCTACGTCGACGGCTACCCGTTCTGGCGCTTCTTCCTGCGCATCTTCGTGCCGGCGATCGCCGCCGGCATCGGCGTGGCCGCCTTCTTCTGCTTCATGTTCTCCTGGGTGGAGCTGCTGCTCGCCAAGACGCTCACCTCGGTGGACGCGAAGCCCATCGCCGCCACCATGACGCGCACCGCGAGCACCTCGGGCTACGAGCTCGGCCTGCTTGCCGCGGCCGGGTCGCTCACCATCATCCCGGGCGCCTTCGTCATCTACTTCGTGCGCAACTACATCGCGAAGGGATTCGCGCTCGGCCGGGTCTGACCCGGCGCGCCCCTCCCCATGAGTCTCTCCTGGATGGCATGGACCTGGCAGACGGCGACCTTCTTCGCGGTCATCGCGCTGCTCCTTGCCGGCATGGGCCTGTGGGAGCGCCGCGTGCCCGGCGGCGCACCGCGGCGGGGCATCCTCGGCATCCACACCACGCGCGGCGATCGCCTGTTCATCTCGCTGCTGCTCGCCGCCTACATCCATCTGCTCTGGCTGGCGGCGACGCGCCTGCCGCTCTGGGGCGCGAGCGTCGTCGCGCTGATCGCCGCGGTGCTCGTGTTCCGCAAGGTCTAGCCGGTCATGGGTCTCCTCCTTCCCCACGGGGTACCCGGCGAAGCTGCGCGGACCACGGGCACTGCGGCGAGCGTTTCATGACCTAGGTCAAGCCGGCGGTCGGGCCGCGCGCCGATGATAAACTCTCGCGCGCCATGCCACTCCCCGTTTCCGAGATCGAGCGCGAGCTCGTGCACACGCGCCGCGTGCGCTACGAAGGCTACAAGCGCGCCGACGGCCTGTGGGACATCGAGGCCCACCTCACCGACGTCAAGAACCACGATTTCACGCTGAAGACCGGCGTGCGCCGCGCCGGCCTGCCGGTGCACGACATGGTGGTGCGCGTCACCATCGACCGCAAGTTCAACGTCGTGGATGCCCGCGCGGTGTCCGACGCCGTGCCGTACCCGGGCGGCTGCGAGGCCGCGGCGCCCGAGTACGCGAAGCTCATCGGCCTCAACCTGCTGAAGAAGTTCCGCGACGGCCTGAAGGAGCGCCTGGGCGGCGTGCGGGGCTGCACGCACATCACCGAGATGCTGGCGGCGCTGCCGACCGCGGCCATCCAGACCTTCGCCGGCGAGATGCGCGAAGACCGCATGGACGAGCGCAAGCCCTTCCAGCTCGATCAATGCCTCGCCATGGACACCACCGGCGAGACCGTGAAGAAGTGGTATCCGCAGTGGTACACGGGCAGCAAGGAGAAGGCGGGCGCATGAAGATCCACGAGTACCAGGGCAAGGAAATCTTCCGCCGCTACGGCGTGCCTACGCCGCGCGGCGTGCCCTGCTTCAGCGCCGACGAAGCCGTGGCGGCGGCAAAGACGCTGGGCGGCAAGCTATGGGTGGTGAAGGCGCAGATCCACGCCGGCGGCCGCGGCAAGGGCGGCGGCGTCAAGGTGGCGAAGTCCCTGGACGAGGTGCGCGCGCACGCGAAGAAGATCCTCGGCATGCAGCTCGTCACGCACCAGACCGGCCCCGAGGGGCAGAAGGTCCGGCGGCTGCTGGTGGAGGAGGGCGCGGACATCCACAAGGAGCTTTACCTGGGCCTGGTGGTGGATCGCGGCTCGCAGCGCGTCGCGCTCATGGCCTCCTCCGAGGGCGGCATGGATATCGAGGAGGTGGCGGCGAAGACGCCGGAGCGCATCCACAAGGTGATCGTCGATCCGCAGGCGGGCCTCGCCCAGACCGAGGCGCGCGACGTGGCGCGCAAGATCGGCGTGCCGGAGGGAGCGCTCGGCGACGCGGCGCGGCTGCTGCAGGGCCTGTACCGCTGCTTCTGGGAGACCGATGCCTCGCTCGTCGAGGTGAACCCGCTCATCGTCACGCGCGACGGCCGCGTGGTGGCGCTCGATGCGAAGATCAGCTTCGACGACAACGCGCTCTTTCGCCACGAGGACATCGTCGCGCTGCGCGACCTGGACGAGGAGGACCCGCTGGAGATCGAGGCCTCCAAGCACGGCCTGTCCTACATTTCCCTCGACGGCAACATCGGCTGCATGGTGAACGGCGCGGGCCTCGCCATGGCGACCATGGACACCATCAAGCTGTTCGGCGGGTCGCCGGCGAACTTCCTCGACGTCGGCGGCGGCGCCACCGCGGAAAAGGTGACCGCCGCGTTCAAGATCATGCTGTCCAATCCGAAAGTGAAGGCGATCCTGGTCAACATCTTCGGCGGCATCATGAAGTGCGACACCATCGCCGCCGGGGTGGTGGCCGCGGCGCGCGAAGTGAAGCTCTCGGTGCCGCTCGTCGTGCGCATGAAGGGCACCAACGAGGACCTGGGCAAGAAGATCCTCAAGGACTCCGGGCTGCCGATCATCTCCGCCGACAACATGGCGCAGGCGGGGCAGAAGGTGGTGGCGGCGATCAAGAGGAGGAAAGCGTTGAAGAAGAAGCTGCTGAAAAGCAAGCCGGCGAAGAGGAAAGCCGCCAAGAGGAAGAAGAAATGAGCATCCTCGTCAACAGGAACACGCGGGTGATGACGCAGGGCATCACCGGCAAGACCGGCATGTTCCACACGCAGACCAGCCGCGCCTACGCCAACGGCAAGGCCTGTTACGTGGCGGGCGTCAATCCGAAGAAGGCCGGCGAGGACTTCGAAGGCATCCCCATCTTCGGCTCGGTGCGCGACGCGAAGGAGAAGACCGGGGCGACGGTGTCGGTGATCTACGTGCCGCCGCCCTTCGCCGCCGCGGCGATCTGGGAGGCGGTGGACGCCGACCTCGACCTCGCCATCTGCATCACGGAGGGCATCCCGGTGCGCGACATGATCGAGGTGCGCGACCGCATGAGGAAGCAGAACCGCAGGACGCTGCTCCTCGGCCCCAATTGCCCGGGCGTGATCACGCCGGAGGAATTGAAGATCGGCATCATGCCGGGCCACATCCACAAGAAGGGCCGCGTCGGCGTGGTGTCGCGCTCGGGCACGCTCACCTACGAAGCGGTGGGGCAGCTCACGGAGCTCGGCATCGGCCAGTCCACCGCCGTGGGCATCGGCGGCGACCCGGTGAACGGCCTGAAGCACGTCGACGTGCTGAAGCTCTTCAACGATGACCCGGACACCGACGCGGTGATCATGATCGGCGAGATCGGCGGCTCGGACGAGGAGACCGCCGCCGAGTGGGTGAAGAAGAACATGAAAAAGCCGGTGGTCGGCTTCATCGCCGGGGTCACCGCGCCGCCGGGCAAGCGCATGGGCCACGCCGGCGCCATCATCTCCGGCGGCAAGGGCACGGCGCAGGAGAAGCTCGCCGTGATGGAATCCTGCGGCATCAAGGTCACGCGCAACCCGGCGGAGATGGGCAAGTTGCTGCGCTCGGCGCTGCGCTAGCGGGAGGACGAGGACATGTTCGGAGACTGGTTCAATACCAAGGAAGTGGACGAGGTGGCCGACGCGATCGTCGCCGATCTCGTCAAGCGCCTGCCGCCTGCCCCCGGCCCGCACACCCGCAAGACCGCGGACCGGCTCAGGAAGACCCACGACGTCATCTTCGCGCGCCTGGAGCAGTTCGTGCGCTCGCGCAAGCTCAACATCTACAAGATGGCGCGGCTCGCCAACCGCGTGCGCTGGGCGCTGCGCGACGCGGGCTACGCCAGCGAGTTCACGGACGCCCTGAGCTACGAGCTGGCCACCGTGGCGAAGCTCGCCTCGCGCCAGGCCGCCAAGCCGCCCGCGTGAAGGACTACAATTGCGCCGATCATCACGTTCCTTCCGGATAGGCGCTTGACCCTACGACGCGCGACGGTTTTCGCTACATTGCTCGCGTGCGCGCTGCCGGCGCAGGCGGCGTTCCTCGCGGGAGAGGCGCTGGACACGGCCGCCGACATCCTCGCCTGGGTGATCCTGATCGTCGTGCCGATCGTGGCGATCGTGCTCTTCTGGCTGGTGCACATCCTGCCCGAGCAGATCGCGGAGAAGCGCCACCACCCACAGCAGGAAGCGATCAAGACGCTGTGCCTGCTGTCGCTCGTGTTCGGCGGCCTGCTGTGGCCGATCGCCTGGCTGTGGGCCTACACGCGGCCGGTCATGTACCGCATGGCCTACGGCACGGAGAAGCACGAGAGCTACTTCGAGGAGCAGACCGAGAAGGCGCGCGCGGGCGGCTCGACGCTCGAAGAGATCCGGCACCTGCGCGAGGAGCTCGAGGCCATGCAGGCGCGCGGCGCGCTGCCCCCCGCCTTGCAGGCCCTGCTGGCGGAGTTGCGTTCCCTGCAGGAGCTGGCGAAGGCGCGCCAGGCGCCGCCGGCGGAGGGCCGCTAGTTGGAAGCGATCCTCCTTGGCATCTACGGGTTCTTCGTCTGGCTGATCTTCATCAAGTTCAAGTGGCTGCCGTGGAACACCAAGACCCAGGTGGTCGTCGCCGTCATCCCGATCGTCGGGCTGACCGCGCTCATCCTGCTGCTCAACGTCGTGGCGCCCTCGTCGGCCGACGTGCGCGTGTACCGCTACACGGTGCCCATCGTGTCGCAGGTGCGCGGCCGCGTGATCGAGGTGCCGATCGAGGAAGGCAACGTGCCGGTGAAGAAGGGCGACGTGCTGTTCCGCATCGACCCCACGCCCTACGAGCTGCAGGTCAACACGCTGCAGGCCCAGCTCGAGAATGCCAGCGCACAGGAGCGCGAGCTGCAGGAATCGCTGAAAGGCTCGCAGGCGAAGATCGCCGAGTCGAGGAGCGCGATCGTGCAGTCGCAGGCGAGGATCGCCGAAGTCACGGCGCGGCTCGACCTGGCGCGCGTGCGCGTCGAGCAGTACCGCGAGCTGGCCAAGACCGGCGCCGGCACCAAGTTCGACCTGGAGCAGGCGGAAGCCTCGCTGCTCGAGCTCTCCGGGCAGCTCGCCTCGGCGCGCAGCGCGGAAGCGCAGGCGCGCGCCGGCGAGCGGCAGGCGGTCGCCTCGCGCGAGCAGGTGCAGCAGAAGCTCGGCGCGAAGGTGAACGGCGAGTTCGCGCAGGCCGCGCAGATCCGCGCCCAGCTCGAAAACGCGCAATGGGAGCTGGACCAGACCACCACGCGCTCGCCGTGCGACTGCTACGTCGTCAACCTGCAGCTGCGCGCGGGCGGGTTCGTGGCCGGCCTGCCGTTCAATCCCGTCATGACGCTGGTCGAGACCACGGGCTCGGTGGTCGCGCTCTACAGCCAGAACGAGCTGCACCAGGTGGCGCCGGGCAACGAAGCCGAGTTCACGCTGAATACCCTCCCGGGCCGCGTCATCAAGGCCAAGGTCGACTCGGTCATCTGGGCCACGGGCGCCGGGCAGCTGCCGGCGAGCGGCACGCTGCCGATGACCGGCGTGCTCACGGCGCCGCCGCAGCGCTTCGCGGTCAAGTTCGACATCGCGGACAAGGACCGCGAGCTGTTCATGGCGCCGGGCGCGGCGGGCCACGCGGCGATCTACACCGACCGCGTGCACGCCATCCACATCCTGCGCAAGGTGATCCTGCGCGTGGGCGCGCTGACCAGCTACCTCGTCCTCAAGCTGCACTGATGCGGGTACGAGGGCTCCTGCTGGCTACGCTGCTCTCGGGCTGCGCCCTGCAGGCGCCGCCGGAGGGCGACGAGCTGCGCGCGCAGGCGCTGCCCGATTATGCGCAGCCGGCGAACTACGCGGCGGGGGCGGTCGCGCCCGGCGAGCCCGAAGGCACATGGCTCGACACCTTCGGCGACCCGCAGCTGGAGGTGCTGGTATACGAGGCGATCGCCGCGAACTTCGACCTGCGCGTGGCCGCGGCGCGCATGGAGCAGGCGGGGGACG
>DATFEJ010000082.1:0-7307 GCA_035251235.1 Burkholderiales bacterium | reverse complement strand
CGGCAGGTCGGCGCCGATCGCCGCGGCCATCGGCTCCTCGATCAGGTACACCTGGCCCGCGCCCGCGCCGATCGCGCTCTCGCGGATCGCGCGCCGCTCGACCTGCGTCGAGCCGCAGGGCACGCAGATGATGATGCGCGGCGAAGGCGAGAAGAGCTTGTTGTCGTGCACCTTCTTGATGAACTGCTTCAACATCTGCTCGGTGATGGTGAAGTCGGCGATCACGCCGTCCTTCATCGGGCGGATGGCGACGATGTTGCCCGGCGTCTTGCCGAGCATCATCTTGGCTTCCTTGCCCACCGCCTGGATGGTCTTCTTCGCGTTCGGTCCGCCTTCCTGGCGGATCGCCACGACTGAAGGTTCGTCGAGCACGATGCCCTTGCCGCGCACGTAGATGAGCGTGTTGGCGGTGCCCAGGTCGATCGCGAGATCGTTGGAGAAATAACTGCGCAGGAATCCGAACATGTCCGTGGTCTTCGCCCGTTTCGTCGTAAGGCCTTAACTTTGTTCGCTAAGGCTGTGTCGCCAAAGGGCATATAATACCCGCAACCAAGGCCCCAGCAAGGCGGGAAGCGGGCTTCGAGCCACTTATTTCCGCAGTGCAATGTCGCTTACCCGAGACCAGATCCGGCGCCTCGCCCAGCTCGCACGCATCGCCCTGCCGGCGCAGGAGTCGGAGATCGTGCTGCAACGCCTGAATCGCGTGCTGGGCATGATCGACCAGCTGCAGGCCGTGGACACCGATGGCATCGAGCCGATGTCGCACGCGCTCGACGTGGTGCAGCCGCTGCGCCCCGACGCGGTGACCGAGGCCGACCAGCGTGCCGCGCTGCAGGCCGGCGCGCCGGCGCTCGAGGATGGGCTGTATCTCGTGCCGAAAGTGATCGAGTAGGTGCTCGATTCGACCCTCGGCGAGCTGCAGGCGGCGCTGGCCGCGCGCCGCCTGTCCAGCGTGGAACTGACGGGGCTCCACCTGGCGCGCATCCGGGCGCTGAACGGCAGCACGAACGCCTTCATCTCGGTGGACGAGGAGATAAGCCTCGCGCAGGCGCGGGCGGCGGATGCGCGGTTGGCGCGCGGCGAGGCGGAGCCGCTGACCGGAATCCCGATCGCCCACAAGGACATCTTCTGCACCCGGGCGTTGCGCACCACCTGCGGCTCGCGCATGCTGGAGCACTACCGCAGCCCCTACGACGCGCACGTCATCGAGCAGTTCGATCGCGCGGGCGCCGTGCAGATCGGCAAGACCAACATGGACGAGTTCGCCATGGGCTCGTCCAACGAGACCTCGTACTTCGGCCCGGTGCGCAATCCCTGGGGCAGGGACCTGGTGCCGGGCGGCTCCTCGGGAGGCTCGGCGGTCGCCGTCGCCGCGCGCATGGCGCCCGCCGCCACCGGCACCGACACGGGGGGCTCGATCCGCCAGCCGGCCGCGCTCACCGGGGTCTGCGGGCTGAAGCCGACCTACGGCGTGGTTTCCCGCTACGGCATGATCGCCTTCGCGTCCTCGCTCGACCAGGCAGGCCCGATGGCGCGCTCGGCCGCCGACCTCGCGCTGCTGCTCAACGTGATGGCCGGTCACGACGCGCGCGATTCCACGAGCCTCGCGCGGCCCAGGGAGGACTACGCGCGAGCGCTCGGGCTCGAGCTGCGCGGCCTGCGCATCGGCTTGCCCAGGGAGTACTTCGGCGAGGGCACCGACCCCGGGGTGCTCGCCTGCGTGCGCGCGGCGATCGCCTGGTACGAGTCGCAGGGCGCGCGCACGGTCGCCCTCGAGCTGCCGAACACCGCGCTCGCGGTTCCGGTCTACTACGTGCTCGCGCCGGCCGAGGCTTCCTCCAACCTGTCGCGCTTCGACGGCGTGCGCTATGGCCATCGCGCGAAGGAGTACGCGGACCTGCTCGACATGTACAGCCGCACCCGCGCCGAAGGCTTCGGCGCCGAAGTGCAGCGGCGCGTCCTCGTCGGCACCTACGTGCTCTCGCACGGCTACTACGATGCGTACTACCTCAAGGCGCAGAAGGTGCGCCGGCTGATCGCCCGCGATTTCGCCGCGGCGTTCGCGCAGTGCGACCTGATCCTGGGGCCGACGACGCCGAGCACGGCGTTCGCCATCGGCGCGAAGATGGACGACCCCGTGCAGATGTACCTGAACGACATCTTCACCATCCCGGCGCCGCTGGCCGGGCTGCCGGCGCTGTCGATCCCCTGCGGCTTCGACGCGCGCGGCCTGCCGGTGGGCCTGCAGCTCATGGGGCCGCACTTCTCGGAGGCGCATCTGCTGGGCGCCGCGCATCGCTACCAGCAGGCGACGGACTGGCACCGGCGCGTGCCGCCGGAGACGCCGCTGTGAGGCGGCTGGCGGGGCTCGCGCTCGCCGCCGCCATGGCGGCGCCCGCCCAGGCCCAGGACGAGGGCGGGCAGTCGCACGAGCTGATCGGCCAGATGGGCGGGCGCGCGGCCGTGCTGCAGATCTACGAGACGCCGCGCCCGGACGGCTCGGCGCGGCTCACGGGGGAGTACTGGATCCTCATGCCCCTGGTCCAGCGCTTCCTCGAGGGCGAGCGCAGCAAGCAGCTCGGGGTGACCTTCCTCAAGGAGGGCAACTCGCCGATCCTCTACGGCCGGCCGGGCACCGCCACGCTGCAGGGCACCTGGAGCGCGGGGGCGTTCCGCGGCACCCGCTTCGCCCCGGGCGGCCAGGAGCGCGAGCGCTTCGAGTTCCAGGAGAAGTTTGCCGGCATGCAGGACTACAGCGTGGAGGCGCGCTGCGAGCTCGCCGAAGGGCGCTACGCCTCGTCGCTCGATCTCGCGGTCGAGCAGGGCAAGCTCAAGCGCCTGGACTGGCGCTCGCGCGTCGCGCCCTCGGGGCACGTGTGCGCCGTGGTCGCCGACGAGCAGCAGCCGCTCGAGGGCGGCCTGCGCTTCGCCGCCGGGCGCTGCCGCGTCACGCTGCGCGACCTGGGCGAGTACGTGCGCGCGAGCGCCGAGAACTGCGGCGCGCTCTGCGGCTCGCAGGCCTACCTGGAGCCGGTGCTCCTCGATCGCCGCGGCGGCTGCCAGCTGCTGCGCCCGCTGCAGAGGTAGCGATGGCCTGGGAGATCGTCGTCGGCATCGAGACGCACGCGCAGCTCGCCACGCAGAGCAAGATGTTCTCGGGCGCCGCCACGGCGTTCGGCGCGCCGCCCAATGCGCAGGCCTGCGCGGTCGACGTGGCCCTGCCGGGCGTGCTGCCGGTCGCCAATGCCGCCGCGGTGCAGATGGCGGTGAAGTTCGGCCTGGCCGTCGGCGCCACGGTCCGCCGGCGCTCGGTATTCGCGCGCAAGAACTACTTCTACCCCGACCTTCCCAAGGGCTACCAGATCAGCCAGTACGAGCTGCCGATCGTGCAGGGCGGCGCGCTCGCCATCCAGGCCGGAGACGGCGAGAAGACGATCCGCCTCACGCGCGCGCATCTCGAGGAGGACGCCGGCAAGTCGCTGCACGAGGATTTCCATGGCATGACCGGCATCGACCTGAACCGCGCGGGCACGCCGCTGCTGGAGATCGTCTCCGAGCCCGAGCTGCGCGGCGCGCAGGAGGCGGTGGCGTACGCGCGCGCGCTGCACGCGCTCGTGCGCTGGATCGGCATCTGCGACGGCAACATGCAGGAAGGATCCTTCCGCTGCGACGCCAACGTCTCGGTGCGCAAGGCGGGCGCGACGGCGCTCGGCACGCGCTGCGAGATCAAGAACCTCAATTCCTTCCGCTTCATGGAGCAGGCGATCGAGTTCGAAGCGCGCCGGCAGATCGAGCTGCTGGAGGACGGCGGCACGGTGGCGCAGGAGACGCGCCTGTTCGACCCCGAGCGGGGCGAGACGCGCGCCATGCGCAGCAAGGAGGAGGCGCACGACTACCGCTACTTTCCGGATCCCGACCTGCTGCCGCTGGTCGTGGCGGAGGCCGACGTGCAGAGGATCCGCGCGACGCTGCCGGAGCTGCCGGAGGCGCGCCGCGAGCGCTTCGCAGCCATGGGGCTCGCGGCGCAGGATGCGCGCGCGCTGGTAGGCTCGCGCGAGCTGGCCGACTACTTCGAGTCCTGCGCGGCCGCCGCCGGCGCGGGCCAGGCCAAGCTGTGCGCCAACTGGATCATGGGCGAGCTCGCCGGCGCGCTCAATCGCGCGGGCCTGGACGTCGGGCATGCACCGGTCCGCGCACCGGCGCTCGCGGCGCTGCTCGCGCGGGTGTCGGACGGCACGCTCTCGGGCAAGATGGCGAAGGAAGTGTTCGACGCGATGTGGGCGGGCGAGGGCACGGCCGACGAGATCATCGCGCGGCGCGGCCTGCGCCAGATCTCGGACGCCGGCGCGCTGGAGAAAATCGTCGACGAGGTCCTGGCGAACAACGCCCGGCAGGTCGAGGACTACCGCGCCGGCAAGGACAAGGCCTTCAACTCGCTCGTCGGCCAGGTGATGAAGGCGACGCAGGGCAAGGCCAATCCCGCGCAGGTCAACGAGCTGCTCAAGCGCCGGCTGGCGCGCTAGCGCGCTACTTGCCCTTGCCCGTCAGCTCCCGGTACTTGCGCCTTTCCTCGTCGTAGCGGGCGTTGATCTCGGCGGCTTCCTTCTTGCGCGTCGCCAGCAGCTGGTCCTGCAGCGAAAGGTCGTAGGCCACGGCGCGCACGTCCTGCAGCAGCTTGGGCGGCATCTCGGAGGAGTTCTTGTACTTGGCCTGCTCCTTGTCGAGCTCTTGCTGGCGCTGCTTGAGGCGGTCGATGGTCGCCTGCACCTGCGAGGCCGCGGTGCGGTTGTCGGCCAGCGCGCGCTGGCGCACGCGCTCGATGTCGCCCTCGTCGGCGTAGGTCTGCAGCAGCGCCTGGTCGCGGCGCGCCTGGATCTGCGCCTGGCGCGCGGCTTCCTTCCTGACGGTTTCCGCCTCGGCGGCCTTGCGCTCCTCCTCGGCTCGGGCCGCCTTCTGCTCGGGCGTCGGCGGCGGCTCGATGCGGAACAGCGCCGTGCCCTGCGCCGAGAGCGCCTCGACCGGTTCGCCGGCGCATTGCGGAGGAATGGTCGAGCCGTAGTACTTGCGTCCCGCCTTGGTGACGCAGCGGTAGGAGCGCACCTGCGCGCGCAGCGTGTCCATGCGCGCCTTCTCCTTCGCGACCTCGGACTTGGCCTGCGCCAGCGCCGCTTCCGGCGCCGCCGCGGCGAGCAGCAGCGTGCCAAGGGCAAGCAACGGCAGGCGGAACATCGCGACCCCCCGGGGACCGTTCATCGGCGCGATTCTAACCCTGCTAAAATCCGTGCGCTTCCCATGCTTTCCGCCGACCGCGCGTTCATCGCCGAGACCACCGCGAAGATGCTGCTCGAGGTGAAGGCGGTGCTCTTCTCCGAGGGCAAGCCCTTCATCTTCACCTCCGGCTGGGCGAGCCCGGTGTACATCGATTGCCGCAAGCTCATCTTCTATCCGCGCATCCGCCGCCAGCTGGTGGAGTTCGCCGCCGCGACCCTGGCGCGCGACGCGGGCTTCGAGCAGTTCGACGTCGTGGCGGGCGGCGAGACGGCCGGCATTCCCTACGCGGCCTGGCTCGCCGACCGGCTCGGCCTGCCGATGCAGTACATCCGCAAGAAGCCCAAGGGCTTCGGCCGCAACGCCCAGATCGAAGGCGACATCCGCGAGGGTGCGAGGACGCTCCTGGTGGAGGATCTGACCACCGACGGGCGATCGAAGATCAATTTCTGCAAGGCGCTGCGCGACGCCGGGGCGGTGGTCGAGCACGTGTTCGTCAACTTCTACTACGACATCTTCCCGGAGTCGAAGAAGGTGATGGGCGAGCTCGGGGTGCGCCTGCACCACCTGGCCACGTGGTGGGACGTGCTCGCGGTCGTCAAGCGGGGCGACTATCTCGCCGCCGAGCAAGTGGCGCAGGTGGAGAAGTTCCTCAACGCGCCTGCCGAATGGTCGGCGGCACACGGCGGCGTTTCCAGCTTTCCTTCGTCTTGAGGGTCATCACCCTCAACGTCAACGGCATCAGATCCGCGGCCCGCAAGGGGCTGTACCGCTGGCTCGCCGCGCAGCAGGCCGACATCGTGTGCCTGCAGGAGATCAAGGCGCACGACGGCGACCTGGACGCCACCATGCGCGCGCCGCGTGGCCTGCATGGCCACTTCTCGCATGCCGACAAGAAGGGCTACGCCGGCGTTGCGCTCTACAGCCGCGTGCGCCCGGACGCGATCCGCGAAGGCTTCGGCGTCAAGGAGTTCGACGACGAGGGCCGCTATCTCGAGGCGCGCTTCGCCAAGCTGTCGGTGGTTTCGCTCTATCTGCCCTCGGGCTCGAGCGGCCCGCACCGGCAGGCCTCCAAGTTCCGCTTCCTCGAGGCGTTCCTGCCGCACCTGAAGAAGCTCAAGCGCAGCGGCCGCGAGGTGATCCTGTGCGGCGACTGGAACATCGCGCACCAGGAGATCGACCTGAGGAACTGGCGCGCCAACCAGAAGAACTCGGGCTTCCTGCCCGAGGAGCGCGCCTGGCTGACGCGGGTGTTCGACGAAGCGGGATTCGTCGACGTCTTCCGGCGCCTGAACCGGAAAGCCGACCAGTACACCTGGTGGTCGAACCGCGGCCAGGCCTGGGCGAAGAACGTGGGCTGGCGCATCGACTACCAGATCGCCACGCCGGGCATCGCCGCCAGGGCGCGGCGCGAGTCGATCTACAAGAAGAAGCGCTTCTCCGACCACGCGCCTCTGACGATCGACTATGTCTTCCCGCTGGCGTAGCGCCGTCCGTCCCTACCTCGAGGCCGCGCCGCTCGCGGCGCTGTTTCTGGGCATGTCCTCGGGCTTCGCCTTCGCCATGATCGGCGCGACGCTCACCACGCGACTCGCGCAGCACGGCATCAGCAAGGGCGCGGTCACCGCCTTCGCGCTGACGTTCCTCGCCTACAACTTGAAATTCCTGTGGGCGCCGATCGTCGACAACGTCCGGCTGCCGTTCCTTGGCCGATTCGGCCAGCGTCGCAGCTGGCTGTGGTTCTCCGGCGCGCTGGTGATGGCGGCGGTCGCCTTGCTCGGCGCCGCGGACCCGCGAGAGTCGCTCGCGCTCGTCGCGGCCGCCGCGATCGCGGTCGGATTCGCCGGGGCCACCTTCGACATCATCATCGACGCCTATCGCATCGAGCTGCTCGAACCGCGCCAGCTGGGCGCCGGCTCGGGCATGTCGCAGTACGGCTGGCGCATCGGCGCGGCTGCGGCCGGGGGTCTCGCGCTGGTGCTCGCCGCGCGCTTCGGCTGGACGTTTGCCTACGTGGCCTGCGCCGCCTTCGCGCTGAC
>DATFEJ010000094.1:0-12001 GCA_035251235.1 Burkholderiales bacterium | reverse complement strand
TCCCTGGGCGAGTGCGCAATGCGCCAATCAGTGAGGCGGCGCTGGTGGGACTGGGCCTCGAGCGCCTGTCGCGCGCAGACCTGCGCCGCCTGCTGCGGGACGGCCGGTGACGCGCATCGTCGCCCTGGGCGCGGGGCGCATGGGCCGCGGCATCGGCCACGTCTTCGCCTACGCGGGCTATCGCGTGGACATCCTCGACTTCAAGCCGCGCGGCGCGGAGGAGGGCGCGCGCATGCGCGCGGCGGTCACGGAGGAGATCGGCGCGAACCTCGCGCTGCTGCGCGACCTGGGCGTGCTCGACGAAGGCCAGCGCCGGGCGATGCTCGGCCGCATCCGCGTCTTTCCGGTCGAGGAGGCGCCGGCGGTGCTCGCCGCGGCCGACGTGGTCTTCGAAGGCGTGACGGAAACGCTGGACGCGAAGCGCGATGCCTTGGCGCGCCTGTGCGCGCATCTGCGGCCGCAGGCCATCATCGCCTCGACCACCTCCTCGATGCTCGCCGACACGCTCGCCGCCCTGGTGACGCATCCCGCGCGCTTTGTCAACGCGCACTTCCTCAACCCGGCCTACCTCATCCCGCTCGTCGAAGTGAGCCCGGCAACATCGACGGCCGAGGCGACATTCGCGGCGCTGAAGGCGCTGCTCGAGTCGGCCGGCAAGGTGGTGGTGCGCTGCGCGCCTTCGCCGGGCTTCATCGTGCCGCGCCTGCAGGCGGCAGCCATGAACGAGGCGGCGCGGCTCGTGGAGGAGGGCGTGGCGACGCCCGAGGACATCGACCGCGCGGTGCGCGCCGGCTTCGGCCCGCGCTACACCGCCATGGGCATGTGCGAGTTCATCGACTACGGCGGCCTCGACATCCTGTACTACGCGTCGCGCGCGATGGCGCAGGCGCTCGATGCGCCGCGCTACGAGCCGCCGGCCATCGTCGAGCGCTTGATGCGCGAGGGCAAGCGCGGCGCGCGCGAGGGCGAGGGCCTGGCCGACTGGCGCGGGCGCGATCTCGCCGCCTACCAGAAGGCGCTCGTCGGCCGCTTCGTCGCGCTGTTTGCCCACCTCAAGCTCTTGCCGCCGCCAGGAGCAGTGGATAGACTCGACGCGCCCAACTGGAGGAGGGAACCATGAGGACCACGATACTGGCCGCAGCGGCGCTCGCCGCGCTCGCGCCGCAGGCGCTCGCCCAGGAAGCGAAGCTCAAGGCCGCCGCCTTCCTGCCGGTGAAGGCCGTGTTCGTCGCGGGCTTCGCGCGCTGGGTGGGTGAAGTCAACCGCCAGTGCGCGGGCAAGGTGTCGATCAGCATCGTCGGCCCCGAGGCCATCAAGTCGCTCGAGCAGTGGAACGCGCTCAAGACCGGCGTGGTGGACATGCACTACGGCCCGCCCAACTACTACGTCGGCGCGCTGCCCGAGGGCGACGTGGTGAGCGTGGCGCGCAACGAGACCGCCGAGCAGCGCAGGAACGGCGCCTGGGCGATGATCAACGAAGCGCACAACCAGAAGATGAACGCGCAGTACCTGACGCATCTCTTCGGCGGCGTGCGCTTCCACATCTACACCTCCAAGCCGGCGAAGGACGGGCGCTTCGAGGGCTTCCGGCTGCGCTCGACGCCGATCTACGACGCGTTCTTCAAGTCGCTCGGCGGGCTGCCGGTGCGCATGGCGCCCCCCGAAGTGCATACCGCGCTCGAGCGCGGCACGGTCGACGGCTACGGCTGGCCGCTGTACGGCATTGCCGACTTCGGCTGGCACAAGTACACCAAGTACCGCTACGGCCCGGGCTTCATCAGCGCCGCGGTCGCCATCCTCGTCAACCAGGACAAGTGGAAGTCGCTCGACGACGGGCAGCGCGCCTGCCTGACGCGCATGTCCGAATGGGTCGAGGGCGAGTGGCCCAAGTGGCGTGCCGAGGAGGACGGCAAGCAGCAGGCGGTGCAGGACCAGGCGGGCATCCAGTATGTCGACCTGGGCCCCGGCTTCGCGCGGCAGGCCGAGGAGCTCTACTGGGAAGTGCTCGGCAAGGGCAACCCCGAGTTCGTGCGCAAGATCCGCCCGTTGCTCTCGAAGTAGGGGGCGGCGTGCAGGGCGGCGGCGCGGCGCGGCCGCGGTCCTGGTTCGATGCCCTGATCGACGCGCTGGCGGTCGCTGCCGGCGCGCTGGTCGTCCTGCTCGCCGCGCTCGTCGTGTTCGACGTGGCGGCGCGCAGCCTGCGCCTGCTCACGCTGCCGTGGTCGCTCGAGGCCACGGAGTACATGCTCTACGCCGTGACCTTCCTCGGCGCCCCCTGGGTGCTGCGCGAGAACGGCCACATCGCCATCGAGCTGGTGGTGGAGCGCCTGCCGGCGCGCGGCCGGGCCATTGCCGGCCTGCTCGCCGAAATCGCCGGCGCGGCCATCTGCGCGGTGCTTTTCTACTACGCCTGCCGCGTGGTGTGGCAGTCGTATGCGAGCGGCATCATGGTGCAGAAGAGCTTCTCCTTTCCCGAGTGGCTCGCCTACGCCGGCATGCCGCCGGTGATGCTGATCCTGCTGGGCATCTACCTGCGCCGGCTCGCGGCGCGGCGCGCCGCCTGATGGCCTGGTACGAGACGCTCGGCCTGCTGATCGGCCTGCTGCTCGTGTTCATGGCGCTCGGCCTGCCGGTGGTGTTCGCCTTCTTCGCGGTGAACCTGGTCGGCGCCTTCGTCTTCATGGGGGGCGACAAGGGCCTGCTGCAGCTGATGCGCAATGCCGCCGATGCGGTGCAGAGCTTCGCGCTGCTGCCGATCCCGCTGTTCATCTTCATGGGCGAGGTGATGTTCCACACCGGGGTGGCCGCGCGCGCCATCGACGCGGTCGACCGGCTGATCGCGCGCGTGCCGGGGCGCCTCGCGCTCGTGGCGATCACGGGGGGCACGATCTTCTCCTCGCTCTCGGGCTCGACCATCGCCAACACGGCGATGCTCTCCTCGACGCTGCTGCCCGAGATGACCCGGCGCGGCTATCACCCCTCGCTCACCGTGGGCCCCATCGTCGCCGTCGGCGGCCTGGCGATGCTCATCCCGCCTTCGGCGCTCGCGGTGCTGCTCGGGTCGGTGGCGCGCATTCCGATCGGCGAGCTGCTGGTGGCCTCGATCCTCCCGGCGCTGATCCTGGCGGCGCTGTTCTTCGGCTACGTGATCCTGCGCTGCCGGCTCGACCCGGGCCTCGCGCCGCCCTACGAGGTGGCGGTGCTTTCCTGGCGTGCGCGCCTGCTGCCGTTCGCGAAGTACGTGCTGCCCCTGATGGGCATCTTCGTGGTGGTGGTGGGCTCGATCATCGGCGGCTTCGCCACGCCCACGGAGTCGGCGGCGCTCGGCGCCGCGGCGGCGCTCGGCGCCGCGGCCGCCTACCGGCGCCTTACCTGGGCGAACTTCGTCGTCTCGGTGCGCGAGACGCTGCGCCTCACGGTGATGACGCTGTTCATCATCTGCGGCTCCATCACGTTCTCGCAGATCCTCGCCTTCACCCAGGCCTCCGCCGGCCTGTCCGAGCTGGTCACCGGCGCGAACCTTTCCCCGCTGTGGGTGCTGCTCGGCATGCTCGGCATCCTGCTCGTCCTGGGCTGCTTCATGGACCAGGTGAGCATGATGATGATCACCGCGCCGCTGTTCATGCCCGTGGCCGAAACCCTCGGCCTGGACATCGTCTGGTTCGGCGTGCTGATGCTGATGGTGCTGGAGATCAGCCTGGCGACGCCGCCCTTCGGCCTGCTGCTGTTCGTCGCCAAGGGGGCGGCGCCGCAGATCCCCATGGGCGCGATCATCCGCTCGGTCGCGCCCTTCATCGCCATCGCGCTGGGCGTCGTGGGGCTGCTCATCGCGGCGCCGCAGCTCACGCTGTGGCTGCCGCGGATGATGGCGCTCTAGCTAGGCCGCGCGCTTCGCCCTGCGGGCGTCGATGCGCTCGACGAGCCTCCGGCCCCAGGCCGAATCCGGCTTGTGCACCAGGCGCTCGTTGGCGTAGTGCCGCGCGAGCGTGTTCTGCCCGGCGCGGGTGGCCGCGTCGATGAGCGTGAGCGTGAGCAGGTCGCGCTGCGCGTGGCTGCCGCCGAACGCATTGGCCGCGTCGCGCACCGCCACGAGATGCCGCGCGGCGGCGTCGAAGCGTCCCTCGCACCAGTCGATGGCCGCCTCGCAGGCCTGCATGCCCACTGCGCGCATCATGGCGGCGTTCGCGCGTTGCTCGATCAGCGCGCGGCCGGTCATCGCGCGCAGCCGCCCCAGCGCCTCGCGCCGCCCCGCGGCGGCGAGCGCCATCGCTGCGTGGAAGTCATTGAAGGCGTAGAAGCCGCCCTCGGTCTCGAGGATCGCCTCCCAGGCGCCAGCCACCGGGACGAAGCGCGAGCCGACGTCCACGCCCTCCAGCATCAGGCGCCACAGCAGTGCGGTGGCATCGATGCGCGGCAGCACCATGTCGAGCGGGCCGGTGAAGCGCTGGTCGAACACAGCGAGCGCCGCCTGGTGCTCGCCGCGGTCCATGCGATACAGCGCCGTGTGCCAGGCGTTGTGGAAGGCGAAGCCGTTGTCCTCGCCCGCCCAGACCGGGTGCGTCTGCTCGTACCAGGCGAGGCCGTCCGCGATGCGCCCCTGCATCTCCATCACGTGCGCCACCGCGTGCACCGCCCAGCTGTCGTCGCCGGAGAGCTCGACGGCCCTGCGGCCCGCGCGCTCGGCCTCGGGGTACTGGTTGCACTCCTCCAGGCCGAAGGCGTGCAGGCCGAGCACGTAGGCGTAGCCGGGAATCCCGGCGTCCCACGCCGGCAGCACGCGCGAGACGCGGTTGCGCAGGTTGAGCGCGTCGCCGCGATAGAAGTCCATCAGGTGCGCGACCTGCAGCGCGACCAGGTCGCGCGGGTGCTCGACGAGGATTTCCTCGAGCGCGCGCGTGCCGCCGTGCCAGTCGCCCTCGGCGATGCGGCGCGCGGCCGCGGCGAGCGCCTGCTCGCGCGTGCTCGAGAACTGCAGCGCGGCGCGGCCCTGCTCAAGCACGGCGAGCGCGTCGTTCATGAAGCGCCGCTCGAACAGCGTGCACAGCACGAGCGCCTTGGTGGCGTACGCGGCGGCGAAGCCCGCGTCGAGCGCGATGGCCTCGTCCAGCGGCGCGATCGGGTCGCCGCGATAGGTGTTGAAGGCGGTGACGGCGCGCTCGTAGGCTTCGAGCGCCTTGGGATTGCTCAGCGTGACGGCGTTGCCGCGGGCGTCTTTCAGCATGTCGGTTCCTCCGCAAAAGATGGAGGGCATACTAGCCGCGCGTCGGGCGCGCATCCACAGCCGATTGGTTGCGAAGTTGTATCCGGCCTGTTTCAGCCCGCCGGGGTGACGACCTCGGCGTCGGGCTTCGGGGCGTGCAGGCGCTCCACCAGCGCGGCGCGCCGCGCGAGCACGGCGCTCTGGTTGAGGTAGCCCTTGTCGGTGATCTCGTTGGCGTCGATCGACGGCGGATCGGCGGTGACCATGGCGCGCGTCGGGTGCATCGAGCTGCCGCCCTCGGCGGCCAGCGCCCGGAGCGCGGCGGCGATCTTCGCGCGCAGCGCCGCGGGCGCGAGATCCTTGGCCGCCGGGCTGAGGAAGACGAGCGCGCCCACCTCGTCGCGGTCGTGCCCGGTGATCACCGCATCCTGGATGAGCGGGTTGCCCGCGGCGATCAGCTTGACGCGCACCGCGCCCACGTGCACCCAGGTGCCGGAGGTGAGCTTGAAGTCCTCGGCCACGCGCCCGTCGAATACCAGTCCCTTCGCCGGCACGGCCGGGTCGGCGAACTTCATGGCGTCGCCGATGCGGTAGAAGCCCTCCTCGTCGAACGCCGCGCGCGTGAGATCGTCGCGCCGGAAGTACCCTGGCGTGACGTTCGGGCCGCGCACGCGCACCTCGAGCTTGCCGGCGGCGGGCGCGAGCTTCAGCTCGCAGCCCGGGTTGGGCAGCCCGATGACGCCCGCGCGCTCGATCGGATAGTGCACGCAGGCCGCGCAGGGCGCCGTCTCGGTCGACCCCCAGGCCGAGACCATGGCCAGCTCGCCGTGCTTTTCCGCCACCGCCATGACTTCCAGCCGCTCCCACAGGTTCTGCGGCAGCGCCGCGGCCGCGTAGAACAGCACGTCGAGGTCGCGGAAGAAGCTGCGCCGCAGCTCCGCGTCCTTCTCCAGGTACGGCAGCAGCAGGTCGAAGCCGCGCGGCACGTTGAAGTACAGAGTCGGCGCGACCTCCTTCAGGTTGCGCGCCGTGGTCTCGATGAGGCCCGGCGCGGGCTTGCCGCCGTCCACGTAGAGCGCGCCGCCGTTGCGCAGCATCATGTTGAAGCAGAAATTGCCGCCGAAGGTGTGGTTCCACGGCAGCCAGTCGACGATGGTCTGCACGCGGTCCTCGAGGAACGGCCAGACCTGCGCCATCATCTGCTGGTTGGCCACCAGCATGCGCTGCGTGTTGACCACGCCCTTGGGCAGCCCCGTGGAGCCGGAGGTGAACAGGATCTTGGCCACCGTGTCGGGACCGATGCGGCCGAACGCCTCGTCCACCCGCGCATCCGGCGCCCGGTCGAGGAGCTGCGCGATGGGGGTCGTTTCGGCGCCGATCGCGGCCAGCGCCGCGCCGTATTTCTGCGGGTCGTCGACCCAGACCAGGCCCGGCCGCAGCAGCTCGGCGATGGCCCGGAGCTTGGCGAAATCCTTCGACATGAGGGAATACGCGGGCGAGACCGGCGCCACGGGAACGCCGGCGTGCATCGCGCCCAGCGCGAGCAGGGCGTGGTCGACGCTGTTGTCCGAGAGGATGGCGAGCGGCTTTTCCGGGCCGAGGCCGCGCTCGAGCAGCGCCTGGCCGATGCGCCGCGCGGCCTCGAGCGCCTGCGCGTAGGTGACCTTGCGCCAGGCGTCCGCCTGCCGCTCGGCGAGGAACACGCGCTCGGGTGCTTGCCGCGCCCATCGCACCAGCCATTCGCCGATGCAGCGCTCGTAGGGCCGCAGCGGCTGCGGCGAGCGCAGCACCATGGTCCCGTCGGGCCGGCGCTCGACCTCGACCTCGGCCGGCGCGAACCTCAGTTTTGAATGCAGTTGCACGGCAATCTCCTCGCCGGCGAGTTTAGCCGAACGCGCTAGTATTCCGGCCAGGGGGGAAAGCCATGCGGGCGAACATCTGGGCGGCGGTCGCCACGGCGGTCTGGGCTTGCGCGGCCGCAGCGCAAGACGACCCGCTTGCGACCCGGGGCGGCTGGGAGGTCGGGCTGCAGCTCTCGACCTACGAGTACGAGGAGCCGGACTTCGCCCTGCTGGAGGGCGAGCGCATCGGCGTGTCGGGCGCCTATACGTTCCTCGGGAAAGAGCGCTTCCATTCCCGCATCGAGGCGCGCTACTCCTATGGCGAGCTTGATTACACGGGCTCGGGCACGATCGCCGACGTGCCCGATCACCTGTTCGAGGGGCGCGCCCTCGCCCTGTGGGAGCTCCGGCACGGCGCGCTGATGTGGGTGCCCTACGGCGGCCTGGGATTCCGCTATTTGTACAACGATCTCCGGGGGACGAGCAGCACGGGCGCCATCGGTTACCGGCGCGAGTCGCACTATTTCTACGTGCCCCTGGGCGTCACCCTGCGCGTGCCGCTCGGCGGGCGCTGGATCATGGCGCCGCAGATCGAGTACGACGCCTTCGCCAGGGGCTCGCAGCGCAGCTACCTCGCCGACACCGGCCTGGGCTTCAGCGACGTCACCAACGAGCAGATGGAGGGCTACGGCGTGCGCGCCCAGCTCGCCTTCGAAGGCCCGCGCTGGTCGTTCATCGTCTGGACCAACTACTGGGACGTCGAGGATTCGGACATCCAGCCGATCGGCCTCGGTTATGCAGGCCTCGAGCCCGCCAACACGACGCGCGAATCGGGCGTCGAAGTGCGCTACCGCTTCTAGCCCAGCACCTCCCTGAGCTTGTCCGCCGGCACGTGCGGCGACACGCCGGCGCGCTCGTTCTGCAGCAGCATGGGCGTGCGCGAGTCGCGCTCCGCCCAGCCGCGCTGCATCGCCTCTTCGAAATCCGCGTACGCCCGCTCGGCGACCTGCATCGGCACCTTGACCTCGCGCGCGAGTTCGAGCGCGAGCGCGAGGTCCTTGTGCGCGAGGCGCAGGGCGAAGGTCGGCGGCTCGTAGGCGCCCGGCAGGTACTGCTCGGCGAGGCGGTCGAAGGTGCGCTTGCGGCCGGTCGCGCCGTGGCGCAGCGCCTGGAAGAGCGCGAGCGGCTCGACGCCCGCCTTGACGCCGAGCGTGAAGATCTCGGCGAGCGCGGTCTGCACGGTGAAGCTCGCTGCGTTGTGCGCGAGCTTGGCGATCGAGCCGGCGCCGATCGGACCGACGTAGAACGGCTGGTCGCCGATGGCGCGCAGCGCCGGCGCGAAGCGCTCGTAGGTCGCTTGGTCGCCGCCCACCCAGATGGCGAGGCGCCCGCTCTGCGCGCCCGCCTTGCCGCCGCTCACGGGCGCGTCGAGAAACTCGACGCCGAGCGAGCGCAGTTGCGCGTGCACGCGGCGCACGCACGCGGGCGAGTTGGTCGTCAGGTCGAACCAGGCGGCGCCTTTCTGCATCGCGTCGCCGAGCCGGGGCGCAAGCGCCTCGACCTCCTTCGGGCCGGGGAGCGACGTGAACACCACCTCGGCCTCGGCCGCGGCCTCGGCCGCGCTGGCCGCCCAGCGCACGCCGGCGAGCTCCACCTTGCGCAGGTCGGTGCCGGCCACTTGGTGTCCGGCGCGCGCGAGGTTCTCCGCCATGTGCGCACCCATCATGCCGAGGCCCACGAACGCGGCCTTCATGCGCCGCGCTCCTCGTAGACCTGCTTGGCGACTTGCGCGGCGCTGATGCCGTTCGCCCAGCCGGCGTAGAAGGCGAGATGGGTGAACAGCTCCGAGAGCTCCTCGCGCGTCACGCCGTTGTCGAGCGCGCGCCACAGGTGGCCTTTGAGCTGCTCCGGGCGATGCAGCGCGATGAGCGCCGCCACGGTGGCGAAGCTGCGGTCGCGCTTGGACAGGCCGGGCCGCGCCCAGACGTCGCCGAACAGCACCGTCTCGGTGAGCTCGGCGAGCTTGGGCACGATGTCCTTCACGGCGGCGATGGTGGTGGGCGGCGATTTCGCTGCGGGCATGGTGTTTTCCTCCGGAATGGGCGCGGAGACTGTACCATCGCGGCAGTGTCGAATCCCGATCCAGTCGATCCGCGCCCCGTGCGCTCGCCGTTGCCGGCGATGCCGGGGTACTACGCCGACGCCGAAGGCAAGCGGCGCTTCACGGGCCGCATGTTCGACTCGGGCGCCGCGGACTACGACCGCGTCGACCGGCTGCTCGCCTTCGGCTCGGGGACCTGGTACCGCCGCCAGGCGCTGCTGCGCGCGGGGCTCGCTTCGGGAATGCGCATGCTCGACGTGGCGGTGGGCACGGGGCTGGTCGCCCGCGAGGCCGCGGAAGTGGTCGGCGCGCGCGGCTGCGTGGTCGGCGTCGACCCGAGCGCGGGCATGCTCGCGCAGTCGGAAGCGCATGGCCTGCGCCTGGTGCGCGGCCGCGCCGAGGCGCTGCCGTTCGCCGCGCGCTCGTTCGACTTTCTCTGCCTGGGCTATGCGCTGCGCCACCTGTCCGACCTGCAGGCGGTGTTCGCCGAGTTCCACCGCGTGCTGCGGCCCGGCGGGCGGCTGCTCGTGCTCGAGATCACGCGGCCCGACGGGCGCGTGGCGAACGCCATGCTCAAGGCCTACATGCATGGCGTGCTGCCTGCGCTGACGCGCCTGGTGTCGAGCAGCAAGGACACGCCCGAGCTGTACCGCTACTACTGGGACACCATCGAGGCCTGCGTGCCGCCCGATCGCATCCTGGCGACGCTGGCGGCCTCGGGCTTCGCGCGCTCCGCGCGCGCGGTACAACTCGGCATCTTCTCCGAGTACGCTGCGAGCGCCGCCTAGTCCGTCGCTCGCGCGCCGATCACCCGGTTCATCCAGCCTGCCGCGGCGGTGACGCCGCCGAAGCTGAAGACGTGCACGCCGACGACGTTGCAGCCCGTGGGGTGCGCGGCGCAGTAGCGCGCAAGCTGCGCAAGCTGGTCGTGCGGGTCGGTGCGGGTCACGAGGCGCACCGCGTTCAGACCCTGTGCCTGCAATGCGCGCAGCGAGGCGCTGACGCCGCAGCGCCGGGCGTAGCGCAGCAGCGCTGCGGGCGAGGCCGGCCCGGCGAGGCCGACGTAGACGGGCACGCCGGGCGCGCGGCGCGCAAGCGACGCGCAGTATTCGAGGATGCGCGCCGGCGCAAAGCAGAACTGGGTGAGCACGTAGGCGCCGAGGCCGTGCCCGGCGGCGAGCGCCAGCTTCTCGCCGAAGGCCTGCTCGAGGGCCACCTGCGGAATGCGCGGGTGCCCTTCCGGGTAGCCCGGCAGGCCGATCTCGCGCACGCCGCAGTCCTCGAGCAGGCCGGTGCGGATCAGCGCCGCGCCGTCGGCGTAGGGCCCGAGCGCCTGCGGCTCGTCGCCGCCGAGGACGAGGGCCTTGCGCACGCGCGCGGCGCGCAGGAACGACTCCAGCTCCGCGCGGCCGGCGATGCGCCGCGCGGCGATGTGCGGCACGGGTTCCAGCCCCTCGGCGCGCAACGCGGCGATCGAGGCGAGCGAGTCGGCGAGGCGGTGCCGCGGCAGGTGATTGACGTAGACCGGCGTTCCCGCGGGCAGGAGCGCGGCGATCGCCGCGGCGTCCTGCGGCCGGTGCGCACCCATCTCGAGCGAGCCCGCCGCGACCAGGTCGACGGCGCCCGCCGCCGCGAGCTCAGGCGCGCTTGCGGGAGACGACATAGGACTCGTCCAGGAACCACAGGCCGCCGTGCGCCTGCAGGACCTCGCGGGTCGCCTCGAGGTACTGGCGCTCGCCGATCACCTTGGCGAGGCGCTCGTCGTCGATCTGCGCGACGTACACCGCGGCGTTCCACGCGGCGAACAGCGTCGAGGTGCCGATGCTGGAGGATACTTCGCTGGGCAGGGTATGCATGTCGTAGCGGAACACCGCGCGCGCATCCGCATAGGCATTGAAGTTGTAGTGGCGCGCGTCGCGCGCCAGCTCGGCGCGCACCTCGCGCAGCACGTCGTGGCGGTTGGTCTGGAACGGGTTCTCCTCGGGCCACACCTTGCGCACGATCTCCAGGCCCGGGTCGCCGCCGCAGGAGTGGATGCCGAGCAGGCGTCCGCCGGATCCCAGGCCGCGCACCAGCGGCGCAATCACGCGCTGCGCCTTGAACTTCGCCGGCACGCGCGCGCGGTAGGGCTGCGAGGCGATCACCAGGTCGTAGTCGGCGCGCGCGCGGCCCTGCTGCGGGATGATGTCGTGCAGCAGGAACTTGAAGTCCTCGCGGTACAGCACCAGCGCCACCGGGCGCTCGTAGACGGGGTTGCCGGTCGTGGCGCTGTGGCGCGCCTGCCAGTTCTTCGACAGGAAGGGCTCGAGCGCCGCGATCTGCTCGCTGAAGTCGTGCGCCGTGCTGCCGGCGAGCGGCACCTCGTGCCACAGGAGCGAGGTGGCCGCGGCGAGCGCCTTGGGCGTCAGCCAGGGCGCCTCGCTGTAGTACATGTTGGTCACCACCAGCACCGTGGCCGGATGCTCGAACAGGCGGTCGGCCATCTTGGCGAGCGACAGGCGCACGTCCTCGAGGCTGATCTCCTTGCCGACGAAATAAAACGGCAGCGTGGCGAAGCGCCGGTGCATCTCGCGCATGACGCGCGTGAGCACCGTGCCGTCGCCCATGCCGGCGTCGAACACGCGCACCGCGGGCGGGCGCGGGTGGATGTTGGCGAGCTCCATGCCGACGCGGCGCGCGATGACTTCCTTCTCGCTGCAGGTGTTGACGAACAGCAGGTACTTCTGCCGGTTGTCGAAGAAGCGGAAGTTGCGCGAGGGCGCGCCTTCGGCCGGGACGGCGCTCGTGCCGGGCCTGGGCGCCACGCGCAGCAGCGGCATCAGCTCGCGGGGCGACTCGGGCGCGCTCGCGCCGCGGCTG
>DATFEJ010000171.1:0-6295 GCA_035251235.1 Burkholderiales bacterium | reverse complement strand
CGCGCCGGGCCCGGCGCCGAAGGCCACCGCGTCGAGCGCCGCCATGTCCAGGCGCGCGGCGGCGAGCAGCTCGGCGAGCATCGGCAGCGCGAGCTCGCCATGCCGGTGGTCCGCGCGCTTCTCCGCCGCGCGCACCTCGCCTTCCACCCACAAGGCGACGGAGCACCACTCGGTCGAGGTCTCGAACGCGGCGAATTTCACCGGGGGATTCTAGCTATACTCGCGGCCATGACCACGCACAGGATCGCAGTGATTCCCGGCGACGGCATCGGCCGCGAAGTGATGCCCGAAGGCGTGCGCGTGCTGGAGGCGGTGGGCGCCAGGCACGGCATCGGCTTCCAGTGGCAGGAGTTTCCCTGGAGCTGCGACTGGTACCAGGCGCACGGCAAGATGTGCCCGGACGACGCGCCGCAGACGCTGCGCGCTTTCGACGCGGTCTACTTCGGCGCGGCGGGCAACCCGGCCATCGTGCCCGACCACATCTCGGCGTGGGGCCTGCTGATCAATTTCCGCCGCTGGTTCGACCTGTACGTGAACCTGCGCCCGGTGCGCCTGTTCGAGGGGCTGCCCTGCCCGCTCGCCGGCCGCAAGCCCGGAGACATCGACTACGTGGTGGTGCGCGAGAACACCGAGGGCGAGTACGGCAACGTCGGCGGGCGCGTCTACGAGGGCACCGAGCGCGAGATCGTCACGCAGCAGGCGGTGTTCTCGAGGAAAGGCGTCGACCGCATCATGCAGTACGCCTTCGAGCTGGCGAAGACCCGGAACAAGCACGTCACCTCCTGCACCAAGTCGAACGGCATCTCCATCACCATGCCCTACTGGGACGAGCGCTTCGCCGAGATGAAGAAGCAGTACCCCGACATCCGCGCCGACCAGTACCACGTCGACGGCCTGTCGATCCAGATGGTGCTCAACCCCGACCGCTTCGACGTCATCGTCGCCTCGAACCTGTTCGGCGACATCCTCTCCGACCTCGGCCCCGCCACCGCCGGCACCATCGGCATCGCCGCCTCGGGCAACATCAATCCGCAGAAGACCGCGCCTTCGATCTTCGAGCCGGTGCACGGCTCGGCGCCCGACATCGCCGGCAAGAAGATCGCCAACCCGATCGGCCAGATCTGGTCGGGCGCGCTGATGCTCGAGCATCTCGGCCACCCGCAGGCGGCCGCCGAGATCGTGCGCGCCATCGAGCGCGTGATCGTCGAGGGCCCGCACACGCCCGACATGAAGGGCAAGGCCTCGACCATGGAGGTCGGCGCCGCGGTCGCCGAAGCGGTGCGCGGCGCGTCCAAGCGCGCGGCGTGAAGACCTACCGCATCGCCGCCATTCCCGGCGACGGCATCGGCAACGAGGTCATTCCCGCCGGCATCGAGGTTCTCGAGGCCCTGTCCGCGAAGGACGGATTCAGGCTCGCGTTCGAGCACTTCGACTGGAGCTCGGCGCGCTACCAGAGGACCGGCGCCTACATTCCCGAGGGCGGCCTGGAGAAGCTGAGGACTTTCGACGCCATCTTCTTCGGCGCCGTGGGCGCGCCCGACGTGCCCGACCACGTCTCGCTCTGGGGCCTCAGGCTGCCCATCTGCCAGGGCTTCGACCAGTACGCCAACGTGCGTCCCTCGCGCGTGCTGCCGGGCGTGAGCAGCCCGCTCGCCAATGGCAAGGACATCGACTGGGTGATCATCCGCGAGAACTCCGAGGGCGAGTACTCCGGCTCGGGCGGCCGCGTGCACCGGGGGCTGCCGGAAGAAATCGCCACCGAGACCTCGGTCTTCACGCGCACGGGCGTCGAGCGCATCCACCGCTTCGCCTTCGAGCTGGCGCGCAAGCGCCCGCGCAAGCTGCTCACGCTGGTGACGAAGTCCAATGCCCAGCGCCACGGCATGGTGCTGTGGGACGAGATCTTCTACGAGGTGGCCAAGAACTACCCCGACGTGAAGACCGACCGGATTCTGGTCGACGCGATGACCACGCGCATGGTGCTCAAGCCCGGCTCGCTCGACACGATCGTCGCCTCGAACCTGCACGCGGACATCCTCTCGGACCTCGCCGCGGCGCTTTCCGGGTCGCTCGGCATCGCGCCGACCGCGAACCTCAATCCGGAACGCAGATTCCCCTCGATGTTCGAGCCGATCCACGGCTCGGCCTTCGACATCACGGGCAAGGGCGTCGCCAATCCGATCGCCACCTTCTGGACCGCGGCGATGATGCTCGAGCACCTCGGCGAGCCGCAGGCTGCCGCGCGCCTGATGAAGGCCATCGAGCGCACCACCGAGGAGCAGGTGTTCACGCCCGACCTGGGCGGCGTGCACGACACGCGCGCGGTGACCAGCGCAGTCAAGCGCGCCTTGTAGTGCACTACGCCGACACCGCGCGCAACCGCCTGGTCGGCATCGGCTTCGTTTCGCTCACTTACGTGCTCTTCACGCTGCTCGACGGCAGCGCGAAGTGGCTGGTGCAGAGCGTGCCCGTGATCGTGGTGGTGTGGCTGCGCTTCCTCACGCACACGCTGCTCGCCTCGGCGCTGCTGTTTCCGCTGCGCGGCGTGGCGCTCGTGCGCACGGGACACCTGCGCTGGCACCTGGTGCGCGGCCTCATGTTCTGCGCCATGACCGGCATCAATTTCTGGGCGCTGCAGTACCTGCAGCTCACGGTGACCGCGTCGATCTTCTTCACCGTGCCGATCCTCATCGCGCTGGTGAGCGCGCCGCTGCTGGGCGAAAAGCTGGACGCGAAGCGCTGGGCGGCGATCCTCATCGGCTTTGCCGGCGTGCTGGTCATCGTGCGCCCCGGGTCGGAGGCCTTCCATCCCGCGATGCTGCTGTCGCTCGCCAACGCCGTGCTGTACGCGGCCTTCAACCTGATGACGCGCAAGCTCGCCGCTTACGATTCGCCCGAGACCATCCAGTTCCTGCCCGCTGTGGTGGCGAGCGTGGTGCTCGCGCCTTTCGCACTCGCCGCTTGGCAGTCGCCGCAGGGCTGGCTCGAATGGACGCTGCTTTGCCTGATGGGCGTGTTCGGCGGCACGGGGCACTACCTGCTGGCGGTCGCGCACCGCTACGCGCCGGCGAGCACGCTGGCGCCGTTCCTCTACCAGCAGATCCTGTACATGGCGCTGTTCGGCTACCTGGTGTTCGGCAGCGTGCCGGACAAGGCCGTATGGATCGGCGCCGTCATCGTCATCGCCAGCGGGCTGTACCTGTTCGCGCGCGAGCGCCGCCCGCGCTAGGCTAGCGCATGGCCGAGAGCGTCGCGATTCCCCTGTGGCTGGTCGTTGCCGGCGCGCTGCTCGCGGCCTGGGCCTTCTACGAGCACCTGCTGATGCCGGCGCTGCGCTGGCTGGTCATGCACCCGGCCAACCAGGTGATCGACGAGGTCGGCAAGCGGCTGCGCATCGGCATCCGACCGTTCCAGCGCACGCGCCGCCAGGCGCTGATCCACCGGCTGATGACCGATCCGCGGGTGCAGCGCGCGGCCGAAGAATTTGCCCGCGAGCACAAGGTCCCGCTCACCGCCGCGATGCACCGCGTCGAGCGCTACGCGCGCGAAACCGTCCCGGCGTTCAACGCCTACCTGTACTTTCGCATCGGCTACTGGCTGGGCAAGCGCCTGGCGCAGGCGCTGTACCGCGTGCGCCTGGGCTACGTGGACGTGGAGAACCTGCAGCGCGTCGAGCCCGACGCCACCGTGGTGTTCGTCATGAACCACCGCTCCAACATGGACTACGTGCTCGCCGGCTACCTGGCCGCCGACCAGACGGCGCTGTCCTATGCGGTGGGCGAATGGGCGCGCATCTGGCCGCTCTCGGCCCTCATCCGCTGGATGGGCGCGTACTTCGTGCGGCGCAACTCCAAGGACGAGCTCTACCGGCGCGTGCTCGAGCGCTACATCGTCATGGCCACCGAGGCCGGCGTGCCGCAGGCGGTGTTCCCGGAAGGCGGGCTGACGCGCGACGGCCGGCTGCGCGAGCCCAAGCTCGGCGCCATCGACTACATGATGCGCGGCTTCCGCGCGGACGGCGAGCGCGACCTGGTGTTCATCCCGCTGGGCATCAACTACGACCGCGTGCTCGAGGACCGCACGCTGCTGCGCGCCCTCGATGCCGAGGCGCCGCGCCGCGGGCGCCTGGCGGCGCTCGGCACCACCCTGCGCTTCCTCGCCCGCAACCTGTGGCTGGCGCTGCGCAGCCAGTGGTACCGCTTCGGCTACGCCTGCGTGAACTTCGGCGCGCCGGTCTCCATGCGCGAGTACTGCCAGGCGCGCAGCCTCGACTTCCACAAGCTGCAGGGCGAGGAGCGCCGGCGCGCGATGGCGGCGCTCGGCGCGCACCTGATGCAGGCCGTCGGCCGCATCGTGCCGGTGCTGCCCGTGCCGCTCATCGCCACCGTGCTCGTGCAGCGCGGCGAGCGGGCCATCTCGCCGTTCGACCTGAAGACCGAGGTGGCGCGCCTGCTCGACGCCCTGCACGCGCGCGGCGCGCACATCTACATCCCGCGCCAGGATTTCGACTACGCCATCAACGTGGGGCTGAGGATGCTGCGGCTGAGGAAGCTCGTGGGTGAGCGCGAGGGGCTGGTCTACGCGCAGGCCGAGGAGCTGCCGCTGTTGCGGTATTACGCGAATTCGATTGCGCACTTGCTCTAGCGACGAAGCACGCCTCGGCGCGGATTTTGCCTTTCAAATCGATCTCGTGTTTTTGGCCGGAAGATTCACCCGGCCAAAAACACGAGACCATGGAAGATCAAACCCGCGATACGACTGGCTGGAGCGCCCCAGCCCCCTACTGCCTCCCCCGCCGCCCGCGCATCTCCCGGTTGGCGTCCATGACGTCCCGGCGCAGCTGGTCGCGCTCCTCGCGCGTGAAGCGGTGCTCGCGCTGCTGCGGGTGCCGCTCCGCGCGCTCGCGGGAGAACGACTCGCGCGAATTGCGCTCGCGCGGCTGCATCTCCTGGCGCTCGGCGCGCGAGCGGTCCCGCTCCTGGGCGAGCGCCGTCCCCTGCGGCAGCAGGATCGTGGCCAGCAGAATGAACGCCAAGCGCCTCATTGCCCCGGCATGATACGGCCGTCCCGGTGCGCTTTCTGTAACATTGCGTAACGCCATGGCCGAGCTGAAAACCCGCATCCTGGTGGTCGACGACGACCAGCGCCTGCGCGACCTGCTGACGCGCTACCTCGGCGAGCAGAAGTTCGAGGTGCGCGCGGTGGCCGACGCGCCGGCCATGGACAAGCTGCTGTCGCGCGAGCGCTTCGACCTCATCGTGCTCGACCTCATGCTGCCCGGCGAGGACGGCCTGGCCATCTGCCGCCGGCTGCGCGCCGCGGGCGGCGCGCCGGCCATCATCATGCTGACCGCCAAGGGCGACGAGGTGGACCGCATCGTCGGCCTGGAGATGGGGGCCGACGACTACCTGCCCAAGCCGTTCAATCCGCGCGAGCTGGTGGCGCGCATCGGCGCGGTGCTGCGCCGCAAGCCCCGCGGCGGCCTGCCCGGCGCGCCGGGCGCGGAGGACGGCACGTTCCGCTTCGGCGCGTTCGAGTTCTCGCCCGCGACACGCGAGCTGAAGAAGGACGGCAACCCGGTGCCGCTCACCACCGGCGAGTACTCGGTGCTCAAGGTGCTGGTCGAGCGCCCGCGCCAGCCGCTGTCGCGCGACCAGCTGATGGAGCTGGCGCGCGGGCGCGAGTACGAGGTGTTCGACCGCGCCATCGACGTGCAGATCTCGCGCCTCAGGAAGCTCGTCGAGGACGACCCCGCGCACCCGCGCTATATCCAGACCGTGTGGGGCCACGGCTACGTGTTCGTGCCCGACGGCCGCAAGTAGGAATGACGCTCTTCTGGCGGTCGTTCCTGCTGATCGCCGCGCTGATCGTCGTCTCGGTGCTCGCCTCCTTCCAGATCCTGCGGGTCGCCGAGCGCGAGCCGCGCGCGCGGGAACTCGCGCAGCAGGCGGTGAGCGTGGTCAACCTGACGCGCGCCGCGCTGGTGAACGCCGACCCGTTCCGGCGCCGCGAGCTGCTCATCGACCTGAACGAGCGCGAGGGCATCCGCGTCTACCCAGTGACCTTCGAGGACCGGCTCGTGCCGCTGCGCCCGGACGGCCGCCTGGAGCGCGTTGCCGCCCACGTGCGCGCCGAGCTCGGCGCCGGCACGCGCTTCGCCGCCGCGCGCGACGGCATGCGCGGCTTCTGGGTGAGCTTCCTCATCGACGAGGACGAGTTCTGGGTCATGCTGCCGCGCGAGCGCTTCGAGCCCGAGCTGGGTCTGGGCTGGCTCGGCTGGGGCGCCCTGGTGCTC
>DATFEJ010000332.1:0-4219 GCA_035251235.1 Burkholderiales bacterium | reverse complement strand
GGCAATGCGCAGCATCAGGTAGCGCGGGTCGACGGGCTTTTCCTCGGCGGCTTCCAGCGCGGCGAGGCGCGCCTCGCCGCGCTGGAAGCCGCCGAGGAAAAGCCCGTCGACCCGCGCTACCTGATGCTGCGCATTGCCGAGTCCCTGCCCGAGGACGCGGTGGTGGTCGAGGAAGCGCTGACCTCGAGCGCGGCGCTGCCCGCGCTGCTCGAGCAGCGCGACCCGCAGGGCTACTACGGCCTGGCGAGCGGCGGCCTGGGCTTTGCGCTGCCCGGCGCCATCGGCGTGAGCCTCGCGCTCCCGGGGCGGCCGGTGGCCGCGGTGGTCGGCGACGGCTCGGCGCTGTACGGCATCCAGGCGCTGTGGACCGCGGCGCACCTCGGCGTGCCGGTCACCTACGTCATCACGCACAATCGCGGCTACCGCATCCTGAAGGAGCGCCTCATCTCGATGCGCAAGACCGACCGCTTTGTCGGCATGGACATCCGCGAGCCCGTGATCGACTACACGGCGCTCGCCGGGTCGATGGGCGTGCCGGCGCGGCGCATCACCGAGCCGGGCGACATCGCGCCCGCGCTGCGCGAGGCGCTCGCCAGCGGCGGGCCGCGCCTCATCGAAGTGATGGTCCAGGACGGTTTCGGCACATGAGCGTCCGGTTCCTCGCGATGCTCGCCGCGCTCGCGGCAGTGGTTCCGGCGGCAGTGCACGCCCAGCAGGGCCACATGGTCAGCGTCTACGCCGGGTACCGCTTCGGCGGCGAGCTGAACGACTCGGCCACCGGCGATGACTGGGAAATGACCGAGGGCGCCGCCTACGCGGTGTCGGCGGCCATCGACATCGATCGCCGGTCGCAATACGAGCTGTACCTCGGGCGCCGCAGCGGGGAGCTGGCGCTGCGCCCGAGCGGCTTCACGCCGGCGGTGTCGCGCATCGGCCTGGACGTCACCTATGTCCAGTTCGGCGGGACGTACTTCTACGAAGAGATCGGCCGGGGCCTGTACCTGCTCGGCGGCGTGGGCCTCACCAACCTCGACCCGCGCGAGCCGGGCCTGGACGCGGAGACCAATTTCTCGCTCAACGTCGGCGTCGGCTACATGATCCCGCTGGCCGGCCGCGTGGCGCTCAAGCTCGAGGGGCGCGCCTTCGCCACGCTGATCGGCGGCAGCAGCGCGCTGTTCTGCAGCGGCGGCTGCGTGGTGCAGATCCAGGGCGACACGTTCGCGCAAGGCGAGGTGTCGGCGGGCCTCGCCGTGCGCTTCTAGGCGCCTAGGCGCGCAGCACGCACTTGTCGTACAGCGTGGGGAAGGCCCCGCCCGGGTCGTACTTGCGCTTGAGCGCGTCGTAGGCCGCGCCGCCGTACGTGGCGCGGAACTCCTGCTCGGGGAAGAAGCTCTCCGAATAGAGCGACTTGATGCCGCCGAGCTCGGCCACCTTCTGCTCGACCAGGCGGTTGAAGTGCCCCGCGGGATGCGCCTCGCGGGTGCGCTTGACGTCCCAGAAGCCGAAATTGACGTACCAGCCAGGTGCCATCGGGTAGAGCGTGAAGCGCCCGGCGTGCGGCGCGGGGCCGATGGGACAGACCCACTGCGGCCACAGGCCGATGTCGCGCGCGTAGAACTCGAGGAACTCGCTCGCGCGCCCGAGCGGGATGTCCACGTCCTGGATGATGGATTCGGAGTGCAGGCCGGCGAGGCGCTCGAGCTTCTTCGTCAGCCCGACGCGCGCGTTCCAGCGCATGATCTTCGTGTAGGTGCGCGAGCCCAGGCGCTTCCTGCCGAACGCCAGGCGCCGCAGCAGCGGGTTCTGCGCGCCCACGTTCTTCGAGCACCAGAACCAGTCGGTGTCCCAGCGCCAGATATAGTCGTGCGCCGTGAGGAAATCCTCGCGCTTCTCGCGCAGCGAGCGATAGTAGATGTGCTCGAACGTGTAATCGCTGGTGTAGGGCGCATCGTCCGCGAAGCGCCCGGTCGTCAGGACCATCTCTCGGGGCGAGAACACGGTGCCGTCGACGAAGTCCGCGTCGCCCGCGCGCAATTGCCCGCCCAGCGCGGCGAAAAAGCGCGCCGGCTCGGTGAACGGCCGGTGCTCGAGCCGCACGTAGCGCTTGACCGGCACCGCCCGCGCCTTCACGCGCAGCGCGTAGCCCAGCGTGCCGTAGGAATTGGGAAAGCCGTAAAAGAGGTCCGCGTGCTCGTTGCCGGGCGTGGCGAGCACGAGCGAGCCGTCGCCGAGCAGCACCTCGATCTCCTGCGCGGTGTCGTGCACCAGGCCGTAGCGGTGCGAGGAAGCCTCGATGCCCACGCCCGCCATCGCGCCGCCGAGCGTGATGGTCTTCAGCTGCGGCACCACCGCCGGCATGACGCCGTGCACGAGGCAGCCACGCACCAGGTCCTCGTAGGTGACCATGCCCTCGGCGTCCACCCAGCCCTCGCGCGCGTTGACCTCCAGCACGTCGCGGAACTGGCGCACGTCCAGGCGCCGGCGACCGGCAACCTCCCGGTCGCGGAACAGGTTGGAAGTGTCCTTCGCCAGCCCGACCGGGCCGGCGCCGCGGCTAAGCTGCTCTCTGAGCGCCTGCGTCTTGGCGGCGTGCAGGCGGCTCATAGAGGAACCCCCGGCTCATCGGGTAGTTCTCGCGCGTGATGTTGCCCTTCGAGAACACGATCTGGAACAGGTGCGTGTAGCCCTTGGGCGAGCGGAACATCTCCGCACAGCCGTATAGATAGACGCGCCACACGCGGCGAAAGCGCTCGTCGAACTTCTGCGGGTCGAGCGCGCGGATCTTCTCCCAGTGGGCATCAAACCGCTCGCCCCAGGCATCGAGCGTCAGCGCATAGTGGCGGCGCAGGTTCTCGATGTCCACCACCTCGCAGCCGGCGCGCTCCAGGGCGGCGATGGCGTGCGCCAGGCTCGGGATCCAGCCGCCCGGAAAGACGTGCCTGCGGATGAAGAAATCGGTCTGGAAGTGCCCGACGTGGCCGATGAAGTGCAGCATGCCCAGCCCGCCCGGCTTGAGGAACGCGGCGTGCGCGCGTACCACCTCTTCGAGCGCGTCGCGCCCCGCGTGCTCCAGGGTGCCGATCGAGACCACCTTGTCGTACTGGCGGCGCGCGTCGCGGAAGTCCGTGTCGATCACGTCGAGCGACGCGCCCAGGCCGCGGCGCGCGATCTCGGCGCGCACCATCTCCACCTGCGAGGTGGTGGTGTTGATGCCGGTGACCTTGACGCCGTACTTCTCGTGCGCGTGGAACATGAAGCCGCCGAAGCCGCTGCCGATGTCCACCACCGTCTCGCCCGGCGCGAGCCGCAGCTTGCGCGCCACGTGCTCGATCTTGTTCCGCTGCGCCTCCTCGAGGGTCTTCGTGCCCTCCTTCCAGTAGGCGCAGGTGTACATCATGTGCGGGTCGTCGAGCCAGTAGCGGTAGAACTCGGTGCCCAGCGCGTAGTGGAACTCGGCGTTCCTCTTCGCCTGCGCCCAGTCGCGGTTGGAGAACCTGAGCTCGTGCCAGCGATTGCGTACGCCCACGAGCAGCTTGCTCGACGTGGCGCCGCTCTCCATGCCCACGGCCATGGCGCTCGCCAGGCTGCCCTCGATGTCGAGCTGGCCGTCGAAGTAGGACTCCAGCAGCCCGATGTACCCGAAGGCCGCGATGCGCGCGTAGGCCGCGGCGCTGCGGAAGACGACGGTGAACGCCGGCGCCTCGTCGCGGTTGCGATACTCGCCGCCGCCGGCGAAGCGCACGGCGAAGGGCACGCGGGTGCGCGCCCCCGCGCGGCGCACGAACGATTCGGCGAGGTTCCTCACGGCCGGGGATTGTACCGGCCGCGGGCGAAATCAGTGCGACATCAGCACCGGGACCGTCATCGCCTCCAGCAGCGTGCGCGTTGCGCCGCCCAGGACCAGCTCGCGCACGCGCGAGTGCCCGTAGGCGCCCATGACGATCAGGTCGGCGCCGTGGTCCGCGGCACGCGACAGGATCTGCCCGCCCACCTCGTAGCCCGCGCCGCTTTGCCGCGCCACCGTGACCTTGACGCCGTGGCGCGCGAGGTACAGGCCGACGTCGGCGCCCGGCTCCTGGCCGTGCCGCCGCCCGGCCTGCTCCGGGTCGAAGGCCGCGACTTCCACGGCCTCCGCGCCCTTGAGCAGCGGCAGCGCGTCGCCGAACGGCGCATTGTCGAACAGCATGATCGCGAGCTTGCCCTTGACGTCGGCATTGAC
>DATFEJ010000168.1:0-5128 GCA_035251235.1 Burkholderiales bacterium | reverse complement strand
GCTCGCGCTCGCCGCCGCCTGGATCGCGCTCGGCGTGGCGGGCCTCGCCGCGCTGCACCGCTTCGTGCTCGTCGCGCGCGTGCTGTTTCCCGCCGGCGCCGCGGTGGCGATCGCGCTCGTCGTCGTCGCGCTGCCCGCGGTGTGGGGCACGCCGCAGACCGCGGTGCTGCCGATCGGCCTGCCCGGGCTGCCCTTTCACTTCCGGCTGGACGCGCTCGCCGCGCTCTTCCTGATGGTGATCGGCGGCGCCGCCGCCGGCGTGTCGCTGTTCTCCGCCGGGTACTTTCGCCGCGCGGAGGGGACGCCGCCCGGGCTGATGTGCTTCCAGTACCACGTGTTCCTCGCCGCGATGGCGCTGGTGGTGCTGGCCGACGACGCCTACGCCTTCATGGTGATGTGGGAGACCATGGCGCTCGCCTCGTTCTTCCTGGTCACCGCCAACCACCGCAGCGCCGAGATCCGTCGCGCGGGATACCTGTACCTGCTCATCGCGCACCTGGGCGCCATCGCCATCCTGTTGTGCTTCGGCGTGCTGCAGGCGAACACCGGCGACTACAGCTTCGCCAACATGCGCCTGCAGAATCTCTCGCCCTTCTGGGCCTCGATCGCGTTCCTGCTCGCGCTCGTCGGCTTCGGCGCCAAGGCGGGCCTCGTGCCGCTGCACGTGTGGCTGCCCGAGGCGCACCCGGCGGCGCCCTCGCCCGTCTCCGCGCTGATGAGCGGCGTGATGCTGAAGACCGCGGTCTACGGCTTCCTGCGCGTCACCTACGACCTGCTGCCCGTGCAGATCTGGTGGTGGGGCGTGCTCGTGCTCTCCATCGGCCTGGTCACGGCACTGTTCGGCGTGGTGCTCGCGGCGGTGCAGTCCGACATGAAGCGCCTGCTCGCCTGGTCCTCGATCGAGAACATCGGGCTCATCTTCGCCGGCATCGGGCTCGCGCTGCTGTTCGCCGCCTACCGCATGGATGCGGTGGCGGCGCTCGCGCTCAGCGCGGCGCTCTACCACGTGGCGAGCCACGCGTTCTTCAAGTCGCTGCTGTTCATCGCCACGGGCGCGGTGCTGCACGCCACCAGCGAGCGCAGCCTCGGGCGGCTGGGCGGCCTCGCGCGCGTCATGCCCTGGGTCGGCTGGGCGACGCTGCTCGGCGTGCTGGCGAGCGCGGGGCTGCCGCCGCTCGGCGGCTTCGTCTCGGAGTGGCTGCTGCTGCAGAGCTTTCTCTTCACCCCGCACCTGCCGAACTCCTTCCTCAACATGCTGGTGCCCGCGGTGGCGGCGCTGATCGCGCTGGTGGCCGCGCTCGCCGGCTACGTCATGGTCAAGTTCTACGGCGTGGTGTTCCTCGGCCAGCACCGCGAGGAAAAGCTGGCCGGCGCGCACGACGCCGGCCCCTGGGAGCGCACCGGCATGCTGTGGCTGATGGCGGGCTGCGTCGCGCTCGGCCTGATGCCCGCGCAGGGCCTGGACGTGCTCGCGCCGGTGACCACGATGCTGGTGCACGCGAGCCTGACGGCGCTCGCCGGCGGCAACTGGCTGCTCGTGCCGGTGTCGGTCGAGCGCGCCAGCTACGCGCCGCTGTTCTTCCTCGCGGGCGTGGCGGCGAGCTTCGCGCTCGCGTTCTTCCTCGTGCGGCGCCTGTACCACGGACGCGTGCGCCGCGCGCCGGCCTGGGACTGCGGCCACCCGTGGCAGAACGCGCGCATGCAGGACACCGCCGAGGGCTTCGGCCAGCCGGTGCGGCAGATCTTCGAGCCGCTGTTCCGCATGCAGCGCGAGCTGCCCACCGCCTTCGACGCGCGCCCGCGCTACGCGGTGGAGGTGGGCGACCATTTCTGGCACTGGCTCTACCTGCCGGCGGCGCGCGCGGTGGAGGCGACCGCGCGCTTCGTCGGCCGGCTGCAGCAGGGGCGTATCGCCATCTACCTGCTGTACAGCTTCGCCACGGTGCTCGCGTTGCTGGTGTGGGTGACGCGATGAGCGCGCTCGGCTTCGCCGCGCAGCTGCTGGAGATCCTTGCGGCGCTCGCGCTCGCGCCGCTGTTCCTCGGCTGGGTCAACCAGTGCCGCGCCTGGCTGCAGAACCGCACGGGCCCCGGACTGCTGCAGCCCTACCGCATGCTGCACAAGCTGTTCAACAAGGATTCGGTGCTCGCCGAGCGCGCCTCGCCGCTGTTTCGCGCCTCGCCCTACATCGTGTTCGGCTGCATGACGCTCGCCTGCGGCATCGTGCCGACGCTGTCCACCGAGCTGCCGCTGTCGCCCGCGGCCGACGCGATCGCGCTGGTCGGGCTGTTCGCGCTGGCGCGCGTGTTCGTGTCGCTCGCCGCCATGGACATCGGCACCGCCTTCGGCTCGCTCGGCGCGCGCCGCGAGATGCTGGTGGGCTTCCTCGCCGAGCCGGCGCTGCTGATGGTGCTGTTCAACGCGGCGCTGATCTCGGACTCGACCTCGCTCACCACCATCGTGCGCACGCTCTCGGCGCGCGAGATCGGCATCCAGCCCAGCCTGGCGCTCGCCGCGGTGGCGATGGCCATGGTGGCGCTCGCCGAGAACGCGCGCGTGCCGGTGGACAATCCGGCCACGCACCTGGAGCTCACCATGATCCACGAGGCGCTGGTGCTCGAGTACTCGGGGCGGCACCTGGCGCTCATGGAGTGGGCGGCGGCGTTGAAGCTCTTCGCCTACGCCTGCATCGGCATCGCGCTGTTCGCGCCCTGGGGCGTGGCCGGGGCGCACGCGCCGCTCGCGCTGCTCGCCGCGCTGCCGCTGCTGCTCGCCAAGCTGGCGCTGGGCGGCTTCCTGCTCGCGTTGCTGGAGACGCTCTCGGCCAAGATGCGCATCTTTCGCGTGCCGGAGTTTCTCGGCATGGCCTTCATGTTCGCGGTGATCGCCATGCTGGTGAACCTGCTGCTCGGCGGGCCGGGCCGATGAGCGGCCTCGCGCTGCAGTTCATCAACCTGCTCGCGGCGCTGCTGCTGCTGCTCGCCTTCGCCATGCTCGCGCAGCGGCGCATCCTGTCGCTGATCCATCTGTACACGATGCAGGGCGTGGTGCTGGTCGCCGCTACGGCCGCCATGGGCTACGTCTCGCACCAGCCGCACCTGTACGTCTCGGCGGGCCTGACCCTCGCGCTCAAGGTCTTCCTCATCCCGTGGCTCCTGCACCGCGTGATCGACCGCCTGAACGTGCGCTGGGACATCGAGACGCTGATCAACATCCCCACCACCCTGATCGTCGGCATCGTGCTCGTCATCTTCTCTTTCAACGTCGCCGCGCCGATCGCCGAGCTCTCGGCCTCGATCGCGCGCGGCACGCTGGGCATCGCGCTCGCCTGCGTGCTGCTGTCGCTGATGATGATGATCACGCGCTCCAAGGCCGTGCCCCAGGTGATCGGCTTCCTCGCGCTGGAGAACGGCCTGTTCTTCGCCGCCACCGCGGCCACCTACGGCATGCCGATGGTGGTCGAGCTCGGCATCGCGCTCGACGTGCTGGTCGGCATCCTGATCCTGGGCGTGTTCCTGTTCCAGATCCGGCAGCAGTTCGACAGCCTGGACATCCGCCACCTGGAGAAGCTGAAGGATGAGTAGCGTCGAGCCGCTGCTGTTGCTGCTGGGCTGCCCGCTCGCCGGCGCGCTCGTGCTCGGCCTCGCCGGGCATCGTCGCCTCGCGCCCGAGCTGAACGTCGGCTTCAGCCTCGGCACCTTCGTCGCGGCCGCGGCGCTGACCGCCGACGTGATCGCCGCCGGCCCGCGCTTTGCGCTGCAGCGCGAGTTCTTCATCGACCCGCTGAACGTGTTCCTGGTGGCGCTGACCGCGTTCGTCGCGCTCACCACCGCGATCTTCTCGCGGCCCTACATGCGCGTCGAGCAGGCGCACGGCAAGATGACGCCGCGGCGGCTGCGCCTGTACCACAGCATGTACCAGCTGTTCAGCTTCACGATGCTGCTCGCGCTCACCACCAACAACATGGGCTTCCTGTGGGTGGCGACCGAGGCCGCGACGCTCGCCACGGTGCTGCTGGTGAGCGTCTATCGCACGGCGGCGAGCCTGGAGGCGGCGTGGAAGTACTTCATCCTGTGCGGCGTGGGCATCGCGCAGGCGCTGTTCGGCACGGTCCTGCTCTACATGGCGGCCGAGCGCGCCGGCGCGGGCCCGGAGGTCGCGCTGCACTGGAGCGAGCTGGAGACGATCAAGGCGAGCCTCGATCCGCGCATCATGGGCCTCGCGTTCGCCTTCCTGTTCGTCGGCTACGGCACCAAGGTGGGCCTCGTGCCGGTGCACAACTGGCTGCCCGACGCGCACGCCGAGGGCCCGACGCCGGTCTCCGCGGTGCTCTCGGGGCTCCTGCTCAACGTCGCGCTGTACGCGGTGCTGCGCTGCAAGGTGCTGACCGACGGCGCCCTGGGCACCGCGCTCGCGGGCCAGCTGATGATGTTCTTCGGCCTGCTGTCCGTCCTGGTGGCGGCGTTCTTCCTCTCGCGGCAGCGCGACGTGAAGCGCATGTTCGCCTACTCGTCCATCGAGCACATGGGCCTCATCACCTTCGCCTTCGGCATGGGCGGCGCGGTGGCCACGTTCGCCGGGCTGCTGCACATGACGGTGCACTCGCTGGTCAAGTCCGCCATCTTCTTCGCCGTCGGCCACGCCGCGCAGCAGGCGGGCACGCAGACGATGAGCGAGATCCGCGGCCTGATCCGCGCCAGCCCCACCGTGGGCTGGGGCCTGATGATCGGGTCGCTCGCCATCCTCGGCATGCCGCCCTTCGGCGTGTTCGCGAGCGAGTTCCTGATCCTCGTCACGGCGATGCGCGAGCAGCCCTGGGCGACGCCGTTCCTGCTCGTCGGCCTGGGCGTGGCCTTCGCCTCGGTGTTCCAGCGGGTGCAGCCGATGGTGTTCGGCGATTCCTCCTTCAAGCCGCTGCCGCACCAGCCCGCGCTCGTGCCGGTGTTCGTGCACCTGGGGATCGCGCTGCTGCTCGGCCTGTACGTGCCGCCGTACCTCGAGAGCTGGTACCGCGAAGCCGCGCGCATGGTGGCCGGATGAAGCGCGAGCGCCTCCCCCGCGATGCCTGGGTGACGCACGCGCGCGCGCTCGCCGCTCGCGGCGGCCGCCTGGTCGCGCTCTGGGGCGC
>DATFEJ010000252.1:0-6184 GCA_035251235.1 Burkholderiales bacterium | reverse complement strand
CATGCGCATGGTGGTCGACTTGCCCGCGCCGTTCGGCCCGAGGAAGCCCAGCACCTCGCCGCGCGCCACCTCGAAGGACACGCCGTCCACGGCGCGCTTGGCGCCGAAGGCCTTGACCAGGTTTTCGATGCGGATCATCGGGGCGGCGTCAGCAAAGGGGGCGCATTATCGCAAAGAATCGCCGACGCGCCGCAAGGCGCGTGCGCCCCCATCGCGCCAGACCGCCGCCGGGCGCGAAAAGTTCCGTGCCCTGGCCCCGCCGGCCCTACGGAATCGGCTTGAGCCGGAGCTCCTCGGCCGTGGCGTTGACGAAGCCGTACCTGGCGTACGCGGCCTGCGCCTGCGGCGTCGCCAGGAACGCGAGGTAGCGCCCCGCTGCCGCCTGGCGCGGCCCGGCCGCGAGCGCGCCGATCGCGTAGGCGACCTCGTCGCGCAGGCTGTCCTCGGGCGGCAGCTTCACCTCGTCCACGGATTTGCCGAGACGCAATGCTTCCAGCGCCTCGGTCGCCCAGACGATGCCGGTATCCGAGGTGCCGGCCAGAATCCGGTCCGGCGTCTCCCTGTGGTGGACCGCGGTGAACCAGTTCGTCGGCGTGGTCTGGCACGCGAAGCATTCCTTGCCCGCCGAGATGTGCTGCCACAGGCCGTGGCGCTCGAGCACCTTGCGGCCGTAGAACTGCATGATGCCCTCGTTCACCGGGTTCGGCATGGAGGTACGCACGTCGCCGCGCTTGAGGTCGGCGATGCCGCGGATGCTCTTCGGGTTGCCCTTGGCGACGAGCAGCACCATCTCGTTGTGCATGTGGATGGCGTAGTCGCGCATCAGCCCCTGCTGCTTGAGCTTCTTCAGGTGTCCCAGATTGACCGAGCTGTAGATGTCGGGCCGGCCCGGGTAAGGCTTGCCTTCATAGACCCAGCCGCCCTTCTCGATCGCCGACAGCAGCAGCCCCGGCGGCAGCGTGATCAGGCCCACGTCCATGCCCGGGTTCCGGCTCTGGAATGCGCGCACCACGTCGTCCATGGCGAAGAACTGGTTGCCCGCGAGCCAGAGGATCAGCTCCGCCTCCTGCTGCATGCGCCCGAGCGCGGCCGCCCCGTTCACGACGCGGCCGTCGGCGTAATACAGCTTGAGGTCGGTATCCTTCTTCGGCGGGATGGCCGCGTATGCGGCCGGCTTCGCCGCCGCGGGCTGCGTCGCCTGCGCCGCCGGCTGCTGCGCGCAGCCGGCGAGCATGGCAGTTGCGATCGCCGCGCACGCGGCGAGACTCCTGAGATTCGTCACGGTATCTCCCTTTTGGATTCGGGCGCCTCTGTTTTGTCCTGCGGACGCTCGCGCGCATGGTGGGGCCATCCCCGGCGAAACGGGCATCGAACGTGCTTATCAGGCCATTTGAGGAAAAGCCGGCGCGGGCCGGGAAAATTTCGCGAAAGTCTTGTGCAGGCCGGGGGTATTTGTTTAGGCTTGCCGACGAAGCCCGATTCCACTATTAGAAATCGACCCGGGCAGGAGGAGACGAAATGCTTCAGACACGCAGGACCGTATCATTCGGGCTGCTCGCGCTCGCGGGCGCGGCGCTGCTCAGCCCGCTGCGCGCGCTCGCCGCGCGCAACCAGGGGGCATTCGAGGCGAAAAGCGCGGTCGATGCCATGCGCGTGCTCGGCATGAGCGGCGCGGCGGAGAGCAAGGACATCGAGATCCGCGCGCCGGACATCGCCGAGAACGGGGCGGTGGTGCCGATCGACATCACCAGCAACATCCCGGGCACGACCAGCATCTCGGTGTTCATCGAGAAGAATCCTTTCCCGTACACCGGCACCTTCGACTTCACGGCCGGCGCGGTGCCCTTCGTGCACCTGCGCGCCAAGGTCGGCGAGTCCACGCCGGTGCGCGTGGTGGTCGCGGCGGGCGGCAAGTTCTACACCACCGCCAAGGAAGTCAAGGTCACCATCGGCGGCTGCGGCGGCTGAGGAGAGGAGAACATGGCAGACCCGATGAAGATCCGCGCCACGCTGCAAGGCGACGTGGCCGACGTGCGCGTGCTGATGGCGCACCCGATGGAAACCGGCACGCGCAGGCAGGGCGACAAGGTGGTGCCGCTGCATTTCATCCAGAGCATCACCGCCACGCTGAACGGCAAGCCGGTGTTTTCCGCCGACATCAGCCAGGCGATCTCGCGCAACCCGGTGTTCGCCTTCAAGGTGAAGGGCGCCAAGGCGGGCGACGAGATCGTGATCACCTGGAAGGACAACAAGGGCGAAACGCGCACGGACAAGACCACGGTGCGCGGCGGTTCCTGAGTTTGACGAGAAGGGGCCGCAGAAGCCCCGTTCGTTCCACTGACTGGAGGAGAAGAAGATGAGACACGCGCTCTTGCTGGGGCTGGCCGCGGCGGTTGCGGCGGGCGTCCCGTGGACGCAGGCGTCGGCGCAGATGGAAGATCCCGTCGCCGCCGAGTTCGACAAGTTCCGCGAGGTGCTGGAGAAGGACAACCCGGCGGAGCTCTGGGAAGTGAAGGGCGAGCAGCTCTGGACGACGCCCGGCGGACCGAAGAAGGTCTCGCTCGAGAAATGCGACCTCGGCCTCGGGCCCGGCGTCGTGAAAGGCGCCTACGCGCAGATGCCGCGCTACTTCGCGGACGTCGATCGCGTCATGGACGCCGAAGCGCGCATCGTGCATTGCATGATCACGCTGCAGGGCTACACGCTGGCGGAGCTCTCCAAGGCGCCGTTCAGCAACGCCACGCGCACGCCCGATCCGGTGTCCATCACCACCTACGTGGCGGCCCAGTCGGCCGGCATGAAGTTCGCGCCCCCGCAGAATCACCCCAGGGAGAAGGCGACCTACGCGGCCGGCAAGGAGATCTTCCACTACCGCGCGGGGGCGTTTGACTTCTCGTGCGCGAGCTGCCACGGCGTGGACGGTCAGCGCATCCGCACCCAGCCGCTGCCCAATTTCACCAAGCCGGAGCAGGCGATCCGCTCCGTGCTGGGCTGGCCGGGCTACCGCATGACCGGCGGCGTGATGCACACGCTGCAGTGGCGCCTGAACGACTGCTACCGCCAGCAGCGCTTCCCCGAGCCGGGCTACACCTCGGAGACCCTGAGCGCGCTGCTCACCTACCTCACCGTCAACGCCAGCGGCCAGGTCTACAAGGGCCCGGGCATCAAGCGCTAGGAGCCAAGCCATGAGAATCACGACTCTTGCAATGCTGGCCGGCAGCGCCGCGCTCCTCGCCTCGTGCGCCACGGGGATGGGCGACCCGCGCGAAGAGGCGCTGGCGATGATGAACCGCGACTTCCACGCGCGCGGCATCGCGGGCATGGACCGGCTGAAGGAAGACGCCGTGCAGGCGGCCTGCAACAAGTACGCCAACAATCCGCCGGCAGACGTCATGGCCAAGCTGCAGAAGGAGCAGCTCGCCACGGTCAAGTACCCGGCGGACGGCAAGCTGCTGGGCGACTGGAAGGCGGGCGAGAAGGTCGCGCAGAACGGCCGCGGCATGGCCTGGAGCGACAAGGGCGGCGTCGGCGGCAGCTGCTACAACTGCCACCAGATCGGTCCCGCGACCACCTCGTTCGGCACCGTCGGCCCGAGCCTGTACCAGTTCGCCAAGCTGCGCGGCTACGGCACGGACATCCAGCGCTACGCCTACGGCAAGGTCTACAACGCCAAGGCCTACAACCTGTGCTCGCAGATGCCGCGCTTCGGCCACGCCGGCGCGCTCACCGAGCAGCAGATGAAGGACCTCACCGCGCTGCTGATGGATCCGGCCTCGCCGGTCAACCAGTAAGGCGGGGCTGGCTGGGGGAGAGCGGCGCGATCGTGCGCTTGGCGCGCAGGTAGCGCGCCGCGACTTCCCAGACCGGCTCGCCGGTCGCGCCCGGCGCGACCGGCGCCCAGCCCGCGACCTTGTAGCGCTTGCCCGCCTCGAGCGGCCGGCCGGCGAGGCGCATGTCCGAGATGCGCGCGCCCATCGCGGCGCCCGGATTGCAGGCGTAGGTCATGCCGCCGACGCGCACCATGTCGCCGCCCTGCTGCCGGTACGGATCGGGATTGAAGGCGTTGTCCGCGATGTCCTCCAGGATCTCCTTCACCTGCGCGCCGGTGAGCTCGTTGAGCGTCGACTGCGGGTAGGTGATGGCGGTCTGGTCCATCAGGTGCTCGAAGGTGATGGCATCGCCCGGCAGCAGCGTGCTGCCCCAGCGGAAACCCGGCGAGAAGGCGATGTCGGCGTTCTTCTCGGCGAGCAGCGCCTCTACCAGCAGCTGGTCCCAGGTGCCGTTGAAGGTGCCGCGGCGATACAGCAGCCCTTCGGTCAGCGCGAGCTTGTCCTCGAGCCTCGCCCGGTACGGCGCGCGCACCTTGTCGATGTACGCGGCCATCGCGGCGTCCGCCGGCAGGAGGTTGGCGAACACCGGCAGCAGCTTGTAGCGAAAGCCCGCCACCGCGCCGCCCTTCACCTCGAGGTCGAGCACGCCGAGGAACTTGGCATTCGACCCCGCGTTGGTGACCAGCGTCTTGCCGACGACGAACGGGGCAGGAATGCCGTCGTGCGTGTGGCCGCCGAGGATGGCGTCGATGCCGCGCACGCGGCCGGCGAGCTTGAGGTCCACCTCCAGGCCGTTGTGCGAGAGCAGCACCACTGCCCGCGCGCCCTTGGCGCGCACCTCGTCCACCAGCTTCTGCAGGCGCTCTTCCTGGATGCCGAAGGTCCATTGCTCCACCATGTAGCGGGGGTTGGCGATCGGCGTGTACGGAAAGGCCTGGCCGATGATGGCGACGGCGATGCCGTTCATGCTCGTCAGGCGGTAGGGCTGGAACACCGGGTCCTCGAAATCCGCGGTCTTCACGTTCTGCGCGAGGAACTCGATCTCCCCGAGCTCGCTTTCGACCGCCCTCTGCACGCGCTTCGCGCCGTAGGTGAACTCCCAGTGCGCGGTCATGAGCTGCACGCCGAGGAGCTTCTGCGCGCCGATCATGTCGGTGCCCTGCGTCCACAGGGAGGTGGCCGAGCCCTGCCAGGTATCGCCCCCATCGAGGAACAGCGCGTGCGGGCGCGCGGCGCGGACTCTCTTCACCAGCGTGGCGAGGTGGGCGTAGCCGCCCACCTTGCCGTAGCGCCGCGCCGCGGCGGCGAAATCGACGTGGGTGAAGGCGTGCGCCGCCGCGCTGCCCGGCGCGATGCCGTACTTCGCGCCGAACTCCGCGCCCACCGGCTCGCGGAAGTACACCGGCAGGAGCTGCGCGTGCGAGTCGGTCATGTGCAGCAGCGACACGTTGCCGAAGGGCGGCAGCGCATAGAGCTCGTCGGCGGCCTGCGCCGGGCTGAGGCCCGGGCGCAGGGTGGCGCCCGCGGCGGCGGCGAGCGAAAGCAGCCTGAGGAATTCGCGTCTTTGCATGCGGGCATTCTGCACCAGGGCGCGCCGCGGCAAGGATCAGACGGACTTATTGGCGGATCAGCAGGAAGGGATTGCCCGCCGGTGCCGCCGCTGCGGACAATGCATGCCCTATGCCCGGACTCGTCAAGCCGCACGGCGGCGGATCGCTCAAGCCCCTGATGCTCGCCGGCGAGGCGCTCGCCGCCGAGCGCGCGCGCGCCGCTTCGCTACCCAAGCTGCGCGTCAGCTCGCGCGAGAAGGGCGACCTGATCATGCTCGGCATCGGCGGCTTCACGCCGCTCGCCGGCTTCATGACGCGCGCCGACTGGGACGGCGTGTGCGACGGCTATCGCACCGCTTCCGGCCTCTTCTGGCCAATCCCGATCACGCTCTCCGCCGACGATGTCGTGGCCGACGGCATCAGGACCGGCGCGGAAATTGCGCTCATGGATCCCGACGGCGACGACGTCCTCGCCACGATGCGCGTCACCGAGAAGTTTCGCATCGACAAGGCGCACGAGTGCATGTCGGTGTTCAGGACCACCGACGCCGCGCACCCGGGCGTGAAGCTCGTCATGCAGCAGGGCGACGTGAACCTCGCCGGCCCGGTGAAGGTGCTCTCCGACGGCGGCTTCAAGGCGAAGTACGGCACCCTCTTCATGACGCCCGCCGAGACGCGCGCCGAGTTCGAGCGCCTGGGCTGGTCGCGCGTGGCCGCCTTCCAGACGCGCAACCCCATGCACCGCTCGCACGAGTACCTCGCCAAGGTGGCGATCGAGACCTGCGACGGCGTGCTGGTGCATTC
>DATFEJ010000047.1:0-2994 GCA_035251235.1 Burkholderiales bacterium | reverse complement strand
GCATGCAGAAAAATCAGCATCTCGCCGGTCGCGGCGCGCGCTGCCGCGTTCATCTGCAGCGCCCGTCCACGAGGCGCATTCAAGACTTGAGTACAAGAGCCGGAGGCGAGCTGCACGGTGCCGTCGGTGCTGCCGCCGTCGGCGACGATCACCTCGTGGCCGCGCGCGCGCAGCGGCGCGAGCGCGCCGAGGCACGCCGCGATGTCCGCCGCCTCGTTCAGCGCGGGGACGACGACCGATAGGCGTTGAGCGTCCAATCGTAGTCGAGGAAATCGACCGGCACGTCGCCGCCGGGATAGCCGAGGGCCCTGGCGTAGCGCGCGAAGTACTTGCCGCGCGGCTCGAAGTCCTCCTGGTACCAGTCGAAGATCTTCGACACCTCGAGCCGCCCTTCGCGAAAGCGGTTGCGCGAGCGGTCGGACAGAAAGCGCACCGCCTGCTCCTCGAGCTGCGCGTCCAGCCGCGGCGCGGCGTAGGCCTCCTCGCGCAGCATCGGACAGCCGATCGAGGCGCAGTTGACCGCGTAGTGCACGCGCGGGTCGTCGTAGGCGCCGGGCTTCCTCAGCATGCCGTGCTCGATGCCGTCGAGCGACATCGGACGCCCGAGCAGCTTGAAGAAATCGTCCTTGAAGGGATTGCCGAAGATCTTGCCGAAGTCCCAGATCGAGCGGATGTCGGGCCAGCGCGTGAGGATCTTCTCGACGGTGAAGGCGTTGTAGGCATTGATGAGGAAGGCTTTCCTCTCGTTCTTCGTCCAGCCGTCGAACTCCACCCGCCCGACTGCCGAGAGCGAGTCGAGATAACCCTTCAGCACCTGGCGATCCGTTGCGAAGCCGTCGTAGCGCAGCTGCGAGGCGTGCTCGCCGGGCAGCAGCACGACGTGCTTTTTCAACAGCGCATCCCACGCCGCGTGCTCGAACGCCTGCACCGGCAGCGCGGCGAAGGCGAACCCGAGAACGATCAGCCGCGCATCCATGCGTGGAACCTTTCGACGTAGGCGAGGAGCCTTTGCGGCGCGTGCGCCTTTTTCCATGCCCCGGCTGCGTACTTGTTGGCCTCGGCGAGCGTCGGGTAGATGTGGATCGTGCCCAGGATCCTGTTCAGGCCGATGCCGTGGCGCATGGCGGCGACGAACTCCGCGATCAGGTCGCCGGCGTGCTCGCCGGCGATGGTCACGCCCAGGATGCGGTCTTTGCCCGGTACGGTCAGCACCTTCACCATGCCGTGCGCCTCCTCGTCGGCGATCGCGCGATCCAGGTCGTCCATCCCGTAGACCGTCACCTCGTAAGGAATGTTCCGCTCGCGCGCCTCGGTCTCGTTCAGGCCGACGCGCGCCACCTCCGGGTCGGTGAAGGTGGCCCAGGGGATCACCGAGTAGTCGGCGCGGAACTTCTTCAGCGCGCCGAACAGCGCGTTCACCGAGGCGTACCAGGCCTGGTGCGAGGCCGTGTGCGTGAACTGGTACGGGCCCGCGACGTCGCCGCAGGCGTAGATGTTCGGGTAGCGCGTCTGCAGGAACTCGTTGGTCTCCACCGTGCGCGCCCGCGTGACCGGGATGCCGAGCGCCTCCAGGCCGTAGCCCGTCGTGTTCGCCACCCGCCCCACGGCGACCAGCAGCGCGTCGAACTCGATGGCGAGGTCCTTGCCCTCGTGCTCGCAGAGCAGCACCTTGCGGCCGTCGACCACGCGGAATTCCTTCGCCTTGTGCCCGGTGCGCACGTCCACGCCCTCGGCGCGGAAGCGCTTCTCGACCATCTGCGCGATCTCGGGATCTTCGCGCATGAGGAGCCGCGGCAGCATCTCCACTTGCGTGACGCGCGCGCCCAGGCGCGCGAAGGCCTGCGCGAGCTCGCAGCCGATCGGCCCGCCGCCCAGCACCACCAGGCGCGCGGGCAGCTCGCGCAGCCCCCAGATCGTGTCCGAGGTGAGATAGCCCGTCTGCTCGATACCCGGAATCGGCGGCACGAAGGGCCGCCCGCCGGCGGCAATGACGATGGCGCGCGTACTGAGCGATTGCCTCGACCCGTCGGGCCTTTGAATTTCCACGATCCACGGCGAGGCGATCTTTGCCTCGCCGTGGACACATTCCACGCCCAATGAAGCATAGCGCTCGACCGAGTCGTGCGGTTCCACGGTACGAATCACCCGCTGCACCCGCTCCATCACCTCGGCGAAATCGAACTCCGCGCTCGCGCCCTTCAGGCCGAACTCCCTCGCGCGCCGGATCGTCGCCAGCACGCGGGCCGTCTTGATCAGCGCCTTGGAGGGCACGCAGCCGGTGTTGAGGCAATCGCCGCCCATGCGGTGCTTCTCGACCAGCGTCACCTTGGCCTTCACCGCCGCCGCGATGTAGGCCGCCACCAGGCCTGCAGAGCCGGCGCCGATGACCACCAGGTTGCGGTCGAACTTCGCCGGGCGCGGCCAGCCGCGGTAGACGCGCCGGCGCTTCAGAAGATCGATCAGCCGCTTGGCGATCAGCGGAAAGAAGCCCAGCAACAGGAAGGCGCCGACGACGCCGAGCGACAGGATCCCGCGCGGCGACTGGATGGCCGCCAGCTGGGTGCCGGCGTTCACGTACACGAGCGTGCCGGCGAGCATGCCGAGCTGGCTCACCCAGTAGAAGGTGCCGGCGCGCATCGGCGTCATGGCCATCGCCACGTTGATGGCGACGAACGGGATCGCCGGGATGAGCCGCAGCGTGAACAGATAGAAGCCGCCCTCCTTCGCCACGCCCTCGTTGATGGTGCGCAGGTGCGCGCCGAAGCGCGCCTGCACCGCGTCGCGCAGGAGGAAGCGGCTGACGAGGAAGGCGAGCGTCGCGCCCAGGGTCGAGGCGAAGGACACGATCACGGTGCCCCACAGCAGGCCGAAGACCGCGCCGCCGGCGAGCGTCAGCGGCACCGCGCCCGGCACCGACAGCCCGGCGACGACGACGTACAGCAGGAAGTAGCCGCCGACCGTCTGCATCGGGTAGCGCTCGTAGAGCGATTGCGC
>DATFEJ010000128.1:0-4103 GCA_035251235.1 Burkholderiales bacterium | reverse complement strand
GATGCGCTTTTCCACCTGCAGGATGTCGATCTCGGTCTCGAGCTGCGACAGCAGGTGCTCGAGGCGCGCCTTGACGTCGAACATCTCCAGCACCTGCTGCTTCTGCTCGAGCTTGAGCGGCAGGTGCGCGGCCACCGTGTCGGCCAGGCGCCCGGGCTCGTCGATGCCCGAGAGCGAGGTGAGGATCTCGGGCGGGATCTTCTTGTTCAGCTTCACGTACTGATCGAAGGCCGACAGCAGCGCGCGGCGCATGGCCTCGATCTCGGCGGGCGGCGCGTCCTCCACGGCGACCGGCTCGGCCTCGGCGACCCAGTGCGTCTTCAGGTCGGTGGCCGAGCGGATGCGCGCCCGGCTGCCGCCCTCGACCAGCACCTTCACGGTGCCGTCCGGGAGCTTGAGCATCTGCAGGATGCCGGAAACGCAGCCGATCTCGTACATGTCCTCGGGACCGGGATCGTCCTTGGCGGCGGACTTCTGCGCCACCAGCAGGATCGACTTGCCCGCCTCCATCGCCATCTCCATGGCCTTGATGGACTTGGCGCGCCCGACGAACAGCGGGATCACCATGTGCGGGAACACCACCACGTCGCGCAAAGGCAGCAGCGGGTACTGGGTGAGGCCCTGGGGGGTTTCGGTCATGTCAGGCATGTGCGGGTTCCCGCAGCCAAATCAATGGGGTGAGCGTACACGCAACGCGCGTGCACCGCAACGCAGAAAAAGCCGTGAAATCTGGCGCTTACGCCGAAGAGCCGGCAACTTTTTGCTGGTCGGAGTAGATCAGCAGCGGCTTGCCGTCGGCCATGATCATCTGCTCGTCGACCACCACCTTGCTGACATTTTCCAGCGTCGGAAGTTCGTACATGGTGTCGAGCAGCACGTTCTCGAGGATGGAGCGCAGGCCGCGCGCGCCGGTCTTGCGGGCGAGCGCCCGGCGCGACACCGCGGCGAGCGCCGCCGGCCGCACTTCCAGCTCGACGCCTTCCATCAGGAACAGGCGCTGGTACTGCTTGATGAGCGCGTTCTTCGGCTCGGTGAGGATCTGCACCAGCGCGCTCTCGTCCAGCTCCTCGAGCGCCGCCACCACCGGCAGGCGGCCGACGAACTCGGGGATCAGGCCGTACTTGATGAGGTCCTCGGGCTCGACCAGGTTGAGCAGGTCGAAGATCGCCTTGGAGTTGCCCGGCGAGCGCACTTCCGCGCCGAAGCCGATGCCGGTCTTCTCGGTGCGGTTGCGCACGATCTTCTCCAGCCCGTCGAAGGCGCCGCCGCACACGAACAGGATGTTCGTGGTGTCGACCTGCACGAAGTCCTGGTTCGGGTGCTTGCGCCCGCCCTGCGGCGGCACCGAGGCGATGGTGCCCTCGATGAGCTTCAGGAGCGCCTGCTGCACGCCCTCGCCCGAGACGTCGCGCGTGATCGACGGGTTGTCGGATTTCCTCGAGATCTTGTCGATCTCGTCGATGTAGACGATGCCGCGCTTGGCCTTGTCGACGTCGTAGTCGCAGTTCTGCAGCAGCTTCTGGATGATGTTCTCGACGTCCTCGCCGACGTAGCCGGCTTCGGTCAGCGTGGTGGCATCGGCGATGACGAACGGCACGTTGAGCAGCCGTGCGAGCGTCTGCGCGAGCAGCGTCTTGCCCGAGCCCGTGGGGCCGATCAGCAGGATGTTCGACTTGGCGAGCTCGACCTCGTCGTTCTTCGACAGGTGCTTCAGGCGCTTGTAGTGGTTGTAGACCGCGACCGAGAGGATCTTCTTCGCCAGGTCCTGGCCGATCACGTACTGGTCGAGGATGTTGCGGATCTCGTGCGGCGTCGGCAGGTCCGACTTCGCGCCCTTGCCGCCCTTGTCCGAGGCGGTCTCCTCGCGAATGATGTCGTTGCACAGCTCGATGCACTCGTCGCAGATGAACACCGACGGCCCGGCGATGAGCTTCCTCACCTCGTGCTGGCTCTTGCCGCAGAACGAGCAGTACAGCAGCTTCTCGCCGGAGGCGGGCTTGTCCGACATCTAGGCGGGTTCCCTCGACGTGAGCACCTTGTCCACGATGCCGTACTTTACCGCGTCTTCGGCGCCCATGAAAAAGTCGCGCTCCGTGTCCCGGGCGATGGTGTCGATCGCCTTGCCGGTGTGCTTGGCCAGGATCTCGTTCAGCCGTCCGCGCAGGAACAGGATCTCCTTGGCGTGGATCTCGATGTCCGTCGCCTGCCCCTGGAAGCCGCCCATGGGCTGGTGGATCATGACCCGGGAGTTGGGCAGGATGAAGCGCTTGCCCGCATCCCCGGCCGCGAGCAGCAGCGAGCCCATGCTGGCCGCCTGGCCCACGCACAGCGTGGAGACGTCCGGCTTGATGAACTGCATGGTGTCGTAGATGGCCAGGCCCGCCGACACCGAGCCGCCGGGCGAGTTGATGTAGAACGAGATGTCCTTGTCCGGGTTCTCGGACTCCAGGAACAGCAGCTGCGCGACGATCAGGTTGGCGGTCGACTCGGTCACCGGGCCGACCAGGAACACGACGCGCTCCTTGAGCAGGCGGGAATAGATGTCGTAGGCGCGCTCGCCGCGCCCCGACTGCTCGATGACCATCGGGATCAGCCCGAGGTCGCTCACGTCCGGCATGCGGCTCTGTCCGATCACGCGTTGCTTCCCATGAGTTCGTCGAACGCCATCGCCTTGTCGGCCACTTGCGCCTTGCCCAGCACCCACTTCACCACGTTCGCTTCCAGCGCCATGCCCTCCATCTCCGACAGCCGCTGCGGCTGCATGTAGAACCATTTTACTACCTCGGCGGGACTCTCGTAGGACTGCGCCTCCTGCTCGATCAGCGCGCGCACTTCTGCCGGCTTGGGCTGCAGCTTTTCCGCGCGCGCCAGCTCGGCGATGATCAGGCCGAGCGCCACGCGCCGCTTGGCCGTGTCCTCGAAGGCCGCCGGCTCCACCGGCAGCTTTTCGATCTGCAGCCCGCGCGCCCGCAGGTCGGCGGCGGCGCGCTCGGCGAGCTCCCGGCTCTCCAGCGCCACCAGCGATTTGGGCAGATCCAGGGGCGTGACGGCCACCAGCGCCTGCAGCGCCTGTTGCTTGACGCGCGCCTCGATGCGCTTGGCGACCTCGCGCTCGACGTTCTGGCGCACGTCGGCCCGCATCTTGGCCAGGTCGCCGTCCGCCACGCCCAGGCCGCGCGCGAACTCCGCGTCCAGCGGCGGCAGCTGCGGCGCCTCGACGCGCTTTACCGTGAGCGAAAACTCGGCGGTCTTGCCGGCGACTTCGCGCCCATGGTAGTCGGCGGGGAAGCTCAGGCTGAAGGTCTTCGATTCGCCGGCGCGCATGCCGCGGCCGGCGGCCTCGAACTCGGGCAGCATGCGCCCTTCGCCCAGCACGAAGGCGAAGCCTTGCGCCTCGCCGCCGGCGAACGGCGCGCCGCCGATCGTGCCGGAAAAATCCACCGCCAGGCGGTCGCCGTCCGCCGCCGGGCGCTCCACCACGGCGTAGGTCACGCGCTGCTTGCGCAGCAGCTCGAGCGTGCGCTCGACCGCCGCGTCGTCCACGCTTACCTGCGGACGCTCGACGAGCGCCGAGGACACGTCGCCCACCTTGAACTCCGGATAGATCTCGAACGTGGCGCTGAACTCGATCGCGCCCGCGGCGGGCGCCTGCTTGGGCTCGATGCGCGGCTGTCCCGCCACGCGCAGCTTGGCCTCGCGCACCGCGTCGTTGAACGCTTTCTGCACGGCGTCGCCGAGCACCTCGGAGCGCACCTGCGGCCCATAGGTCTGCGCGAGCAGCTTCATCGGCACCTTGCCGGGGCGGAAGCCCGGCATCTTGACGTTGCGCGCCATCTTCTTCAGGCGCGTGTCGATCTCGCGCTCGATGCCCTCGACCGGCAGCGACATCTGCAGTCGCCGCTCCAGCGTGCCCAGCTGCTCCACGTTCACTGCCATGCCCCTCGGGTTCCTCGATTCGATGCGTTGGTGCGAAGGGAGGGACTCGAACCCTCATGCCTTGCGGCGTCAGATCCTAAGTCTGGTGCGTCTGCCAATTCCGCCACCTTCGCCGGGAAAAAGCGAATGGAAAGAAAGTATTATACCTGCGCGTGCCGGTCGCCCAT
>DATFEJ010000327.1:0-6509 GCA_035251235.1 Burkholderiales bacterium | reverse complement strand
TCTGGGTCTCGCCGCGGCGCCGCTCGCCGCGCACGGCAACAACGGGCATTTCGAGATCGTCACGCTGTCCAACCGCGCCGACCTGGTGAGCGGCGGCGACGCGCTGCTCGAGGTGCGTGTGCCGAAGAGCGTCTCGCTCTCGAAGGTCAGGCTGACGCTGAACGGCCGCGAGGTCACCGACGACTTCAAGGCGGACTCCAGGCACCGCGCACTGCGCGGGCTGGTCACCGGCCTGGTCGAGGGCCGCAACGACTTCGTCGCCGAGGAGCGCGGCCGCGGCGGGAAGGAGGCGAAGCTCGTCATCACCAACCACGCGATCGGCGGGTCGGTGCTCTCGGGGCCGCAAGTCGAGCCCTTCTTCTGCGCCACGCCGGTACCGCAGCCGGCGACGCCGACCTCGCCGGCGACCAACGCGAGCGGCCTGTCCACGCCCGCGTTCGACGCGCAGTGCAATATCACGGCGGAGTACAAGCTGTACTACAAGACGACGACGCCCGGCTGCTCGTTCGCCATTCCCGACCCGAGCCCGTCGGTCAATTTCCTGAGCACCAACCCGCCGACCAGCACGACCGCGCCGCCCAACCCGTGCTTCAAGGCATACGATCCCGCCGCTCCCGCGCCGGACGACCTGGCGATGACCACGACCGACGAGGGCCGCACCGTGCCCTACATCGTGCGCGTGGAGCGCGGCACGATGAACCGCGGCATCTACGACATCGCGGTGCTGTTCGACCCGACCAGGCCGTGGGCCACGGGCGCGGCGCCGCAGCAGCAATGGAACGGCAAGGTGCTGTTCCAGTTCGGCGCCTCGACCGGCCAGCCGCGGCGCCAGTTCCGGCCGGCGACCGCCTGGACCAACGACCTGGCACTTTCGCGCGGCTTCCTGGTCGCGGGCAACAGCATGAGCGACTCGGCGGCCAACTCCAACCGCGTCATGATGGCCGAGACCGTGATGATGATGAAGGAGCACATCGGCGACCGCTACGGCGAGGTCAAGTTCACGATCGGCAGCGGCTGCTCGGGCGGCTCGATCAACTCGAACATGAACGCCTCGATCGCGCCGGGGCAGCTCGACGGCATCGTCATCTTCTGCGCGTACCCGGACTCGGAGACCACCGCCATGGAGGTCACCGACTGCGTGCTGCTGGCCGAGGCTTATCGCAGGCCGCAGTGGCTCGCGCTGACCGCGGCGCTTTCGCCCGCCGAGGTGAACGCCAAGAAGGCGGCGATCAACGGCCATCCCGACCAGACCGGCTGCCACGCCTGGTACACCGCGTTCGGCAACAACGGCAAGGTCGGCAACCACGTGCCGATGGGGGTCCTGAATCACGCCACGGGCGCCGTGCAGCCGATCGGCGGTCTCACCAACAACTGCCAGTTGCCCTTCGGCCTGGTCTACGACCCGATTACGAATCCCGCCGGCGCGCGTTGCAGCGCCTGGGACTGGGCGGTGTCGATCTTCGGCAAGGCCGACGGCATCCGGGCGAACGACACGCGCGACAACACCGGCATCCAGTACGGCCTCGGCGCGCTCCTGCAAGGCGCGATCACGCCGGAAGAGTTCGTTACGCTGAACGAGGCGATCGGCGGCGTCGACAAGGACGGCGGCCTGCAGGCGGCGCGCTCGGTGGCCGATCCCGAGGCGCTCGAGGTCGCCTACCGCGCCGGCATCGTGATGAGCGGCCGTCAGCTCGCCAAGACCGCGGTCATCGACCTGCGCGGCTGGGACGACTCGGCGCTCATCACGCCGCCCGGAAACGCCACGCCGCCGGGCTTCCCGATCCACTACGTGTGGCGCAGCTTCTCGATCCGCGAGCGGCTCGAGCGCGAGTACGGCGACCACCAGAGCCAGGTGCTGTGGCGCTTCGGGCGCAACGGCCTGCTGCCCTCGCCGGCGCTGCAGGCGGAGGCCTTCCTTGCCATGGACGAATGGCTGACCGGGCTGAAGCTCGACGACAGCCGCATGCCCATCGAGAAGAAGGTGCGCCGCGCGAAGCCGGATGCGGTGTTCGATTTCTGCCTGTTGAGCGACGATCCTACGCAGTCGGTCAGAGTCACCGACCCGGCGGTGTGCAACGCCGACCCGTTCCTGAAGCCTTCGTCCTCGCCGCGCCGGGTGGCGGGCGGCTCGCTCTCGGAGAACATCCTGAAGTGCCGGCTGCAGCCGCTCAGCCAGGCCGACTACGCGCCGCTCGTGTTCTCTTCGGCGCAGTGGGCGCGGCTGCAGGCGGTGTTCCCCGACGGCGTGTGCGACTGGGACGAGCGCGGCGTCGGCCAGCAGCGCGCGGTCTCGCCGCTCGACTTCAGCGACGGCCCCGGCGGCGTGCGGCTCGGCAAGGCGCCCGAGTCGCGTCCTTCGGGCTCGCGCCACGACGATGATGACGACTGAGCGCCGGGAGACATAGTCCGAAGTAGCCAGGGGCGTTCATTGACGCCGCGAACCGGCGGGGCGTAGGATTTTTGCGCGAAGCAGGAGGTGCGCATGCTCAAGACCTCGGTCGCGCTCGCGCTGTGTATCGCGCTGTCCAGCGCTGCGTCCGCGCGGCACGACGATGACGACGACGGCGGCCGCAGTCACTCGCTCAGCATCCGCACCGTATCGACCCCCGCCGAGCGGGTAAGCGGCGGCGACGCGCTGGTCGAGATCCGCAACGCCGGCGGCGAGGACCTGGAGGTCAAGCTCAACGGGCGCGACGTGACCGCCGCGTTCGGCCCGGGGACGCACCCCGACACGCTGATCGGCCTGGTCACCGGCCTCGAGCCGGGCAAGAACAAGCTCACGGCCGACGCGCGCGGGCGGGACAGGGAAACGCTGGTCATCACCAACTACCCGCTCAGCGGGCCGATCACCTCGGGCCCGCACGTCACGCCGTTCATCTGCCAGACGCACAGCTTCCTGCTGCCCGACGGCACGCCCTACACCGCGCAGCCGGTCACCGATCCGAGTTGCGCGGCGCCTACCAAGATCACTTATCTATACATGCCGGCCGGCGGAACCACGCTCGTGCCGCTGCCGAGCACCACGGAGCTGCCGCCCGACGTGGCGATGACGACCACGAAGACCGGCGCGACGGTCAGGTTCATCGTGCGCGTGGAGACGAGCACCATCAACCGCGGCATCTACCAGAGCGCCGTGCTGCACGATCCCACGGTCGACCCCGAGCCGAGCCCGTTCGCGCCGCCCGCGGGCTGGAACCGGCGCCTGATCGCCGTGCAGGGCTTCGGCTGCCCGGGTGGGTGGTACATCCAGGGTGCGAGCATCGGCAGCCTGGCCTTCGGCGGCATGGATTTCAGGCTGCTCAGTCCCGAACGGCTCGGCGAGGGCTACGCGCTCTTCAGCAACACGCTGCAGCACCCTTCCAGCAACTGCAACGCGGTGCTCGCGGGCGAAGCCGCGATGATGAGCAAGGAGCACTTCATCGAGACTTACGGCGTGCCGCGCTACACGGTGAGCGCCGGATGCTCCGGCGGCTCCTACGGCAGCATCCAGCTCGCCGACGCGCTGCCCGGGCTGATCGACGGCGCGCTGATCGCCTGCACGTTCCCGGATCCGCTCTCGATCGCGCTGTCGGGCTCCGACGGCCACCTGCTCGCGCGCTACTTCACCGTCACCGACCCCGCCGGCTTCACCAAGGAGCAGCAGGTCGCGGTGTCCGGGTACAAGTTCTCGGGCGCGGACGGCACGCTCGCCTTCATCGACGCGGCGCGCCAGTCGGGCCGCACCGACCCGGTTCCCGGGCGCGTGGTGCCGGGGATCGCCGGCTATGCCTCGGCGCCGTTCAATAGTGCAGTCCCGGTCGCCGTGCGCTACGACCCGGTCGCCAATCCCGGGGGCGCGCGCGGCACGGTCTACGACGCGGCGCGCAACGTCTACGGCATAGGGCGCAACACCGGATTCGCGCTGCGCCCGTTCGACAACGTGGGCGTCCAGTACGGCCTGCAGGCGCTGAACGCCGGCGTCATCACGGTGCAGCAGTTCCTCGACCTGAACGAGCGCATCGGCGGGTTCGACGAGGACGCGAACTACACCGCGTCGCGCTCCTCGGGCGATGCGGGCGCCATCCGCCGCGCCTACCAGAGCGGCCTGCAGTTCACAGGTAGCGGCGGGCTGGCCTCGATCCCGCTCGTCGACATCACCGGCATCTACAACGACGACTCGGGCTATCACTACCAGTGGTTCCACTTCGCCGCGCGCGAGCGCATGGCGCGGTCCAGCGGGCGCATCGGCAACCACGTCATGTGGCGCGGCGCCGTGCCCTATGCCGAGGCCTGGAGCATGTTCATCGCCTGGGTCGAGGCGATCGCGGCGGACGAGGGGCACGGCCCGGACTACGACAGGGTGGTCCGCAACAAGCCTGCCAACGCGCACGACGGCTGCTGGGCGAGCGCGACCGAGTTCGTCGCCGAGCCGCAGACCTTCGGCGCCGCGCCCGACTCGGTGTGCAACACGCTGTTTCCGTCCTATGCGTTCCCGCGCTACGTCGCCGGCGGGCCGCTCGCCGCCGACATCCTGAAATGCCGGCTCGAGCCCGTGCGCCGTCACGACTACGCGGTCGCGTTCACCGACGAGGAGTTCGCGCGGCTGCGCAAGATCTTCCCGCAGGGCGTGTGCGACTGGTCGCGGCGCGGGCGCGGACAGGCCGACGTGGTGCCGTGGGCCTCGTTCGGGCCGTCGCGCGACAATCTCGTCTTCGACGTGACGCGCGGGCGCGGCCATGACGATGACGACGACTGACGCCATGAAGCTGACGATCCGGCAGTTGCAGGCCTTCGTGCTGATCGCGCACACCCGGAGCTTCTCGCGCGCCGGCGAGCAGCTCTATATCACGCAGTCCGGGGTCAGCGTGCTGATCCGCGAGCTCGAGGAGCAGCTCGGCTTCCGCCTGTTCGACCGCACCACGCGTCACGTCACGCTCAACGAGTACGGCGCGCGCTTCCTGCCGGCCGCCGAGCACAGCCTCGAGGAGCTGCAGAGCGCGGCGGCGAGCATCGGCCGGCTCGCCGCCGAGCGCCGGCAGGCGACGCGTCGCCGAAGCGCGACACTGCCGCATGGCGGAGTCGTGAACCGCCTCCTGAAAGATTCATAAGCAACTCGCATGGATCGCCCGGCCGCGTTGGGCTAGCGTTTGCCTGAGACGCGGCCAAGGAGGCGATATGAGCGAACCGCAAGGAACGACGACGGGTATCCATGCTCGAACACTCGCACTGCTCCTCGCCGCCGGCCTGTCGACCCCGGCCGGCGCCCAGGTGGCCTGCGAGGACCTCGCGGGCCTGAGCCTGCCCGACACCACGATCACGCTCGCGCAGGTCGTGCCCGCCGGCACGTTCGACCCGCCGGGCGCGACGCCGCCGATCGCGGTCGACGCGTGCCGCGTGACCGGCTCGATCGCGCCGACCGCCGACTCGGACATCCGCTTCGAGGTGTGGCTGCCGGTCGCGGACTGGAACGGCAAGTTCCTGTCCGCGGGCGAGGGCGGCTTCGCGGGCAGCATCAACTACGGCGGCATCAACGGCGCCCTCGTGCGTGGCTACGCCGGCGGCTCGACCGACACCGGGCACGTGGGCGGCACCGCCGACTTCGCCCCGGGGCACCCGGAGAAGGTCACCGACTTCGGCTGGCGCGCCAAGCACCTGCAGGCGGCGCGCTCGAAGGACATCCTGCGCGCCTTCTACGGCCAGCCGGCGACGCACTCCTACTTCAGCTCCTGCTCGAACGGCGGCCGCCAGGCGCTCATGGAGATCCAGCGCTTTGCCGAGGACTACGACGGCGTGATCGTCGGCGCGCCGGCCAACAACTGGACCAACCACTTCGCCGGCTTCGTGTGGAACGAGCAGGCGCTGTGGAACACGCCCGGGGCGTGGCTCAACGCCGACAAGCTCGCCGCCATCCAGGCGGCGACGCTCGCGGGCTGCGATGCCAGGGACGGCGTCATGGACGGCGTGGTCGAGGATCCGCGGCGCTGCAAGTTCGACCCGGCCTCGATCGCCTGCCCCGCCGGCACCGACAACCCGGACTGCCTCACGCCGCCGCAGGTCAGCGCGGTGCGCGCGATCATGGCCGGGCCGCGCAACCCGCGCACCGGCGAGCCGATCTATCCGGGCTACTTCACCAGCGCCGCGGGCGAGGCCGGAAGCTGGGGCGCGTGGATCACCGGGCCGGAAGTCCCGGGCGCGTCGATCCAGGGCTTCTTCGGCAACGCCTTCTTCGGCCGCGTCATCGAGGAGATCCCCGCGCCCGGCGTGTGGGACTTCTCCACCTTCGACTTCGACGCCGATCTCGCCTTCGCCAACGACAAGGCGGCGCACAACTTCAATGCCACCGAAGCCGACCTGTTCCCGTGGCGGCGCGAGCACCGGCGGCGCGGCAAGATCATCATGTGGCACGGCTGGGAGGACCCGGCCATCTCCGGTGCCGACGCGGTCGATTACTACGAGCAGGTGCTGCGCGCCAACCCGGGCGCGAAGCAGTTCTTCCGGCTGTTCATGGTGCCGGGGATGCTGCACTGCGG
>DATFEJ010000127.1:0-25947 GCA_035251235.1 Burkholderiales bacterium | reverse complement strand
CGAGCATGGCCAGCACGACGTGCAGACGGAACTCGAGCGACGCGGCGAGCGCTGCGCTGGCGCTTCCGGGGAAGAGCGCCGGCAGGGGGGAGGCCAGGGCCGCGAGCAGCAGCGCCGGCGGCAGGATGCCGTCAAGGTCGTAAAAGAAGCTTTCCACCCAGTAGATGAGCACCGCCAGCCACAGCATGGTGGACAGCGCATAGGCAAAGCCGAAGCGCGGCCCGCCCGGGCCGAACAAGTCCTGGTAAAGCAGCAGCGCGTGCAGCGCGAGCGGCACGAGCAGCGCCGTACGCTCCCAGGCGCGCGGCCCGGTGCGGGCGGAAACTGCGTGCGCGCCCGCGCGCCAGCGCGTGCGCCAGTAATGCCACGCCAGCGCCGCGTAGGCGGCCGCGGTCACGGCGTGAATTACAATGTCGGCCACCTTTTCAGTTTATCACCCGTGCTCGACAACCTGACCGCGCGCCTGGCGCGGATCGTGAAGACGATCCGCGGCGAAGCGCGCCTGACCGAATCCAATATCCAGGAAGCGCTGCGCGAAGTGCGCGTGGCGCTGCTCGAGGCCGACGTGGCGCTGCCGGTGGTGCGCGAGTTCGTCGCCGCGGTGAAGGACAAGGCGCTGGGCGCGGAGGTGGTCGGCAGCCTTACGCCCGGGCAGGCGCTGATCGGCGTGGTGCATCGCGAGCTCGCGCGCCTGATGGGCGAGGCGAACGTCGCGCTCGATCTGGCGACGCAGCCGCCGGCCGTGATTCTCATGGCGGGCCTGCAGGGTTCGGGCAAGACCACCACCACCGCCAAGCTCGCGCGCCTGCTGCTCGCGCAGAAGAAGAAGGTGCTGCTCGTCTCCTGCGACGTCTACCGGCCGGCGGCGATCGAGCAGCTCGCCGCCGTGGGCGCGCAGGCGGGCGCGGACGTCTTGCCTTCGGCCGCGGGCGAGGCGCCGCTCGACATCGCGCGGCGCGCGCTGGAGCACGCCAGGACGCGCTACTACGACGTGCTGGTCGTCGACACGGCGGGGCGCCTGGCGATCGACGAGGCGATGATGCAGGAGATCGCGGCGCTGCACGGCGCGCTGCGGCCCGTCGAGACCCTGTTCGTGGTGGACGCCATGCAGGGCCAGGACGCGGTCAACGTGGCGCGCGCCTTCGGCGAGCGGTTGCCGCTCACCGGGGTCATCCTCACCAAGCTCGACGGCGACGCGCGCGGCGGCGCGGCGCTGTCGGTGCGCTACGTCACCGGCAAGCCGATCAAGTTCGCCGGCACCGGCGAGAAGCTCGACGCGCTCGAGCCCTTCCACCCCGAGCGCATGGCCTCGCGCGTGCTCGGCATGGGCGACATCGTGTCGCTGGTCGAGGAGGCGCACAAGAAGGTCGACCTGGAGGAGGCGCAGCGCGTCGCGGAGAAGATCCGCAAGGGCAGGGGCTTCGACCTCGAGGACTTCAAGCAGCAGCTCCTGCAGATGCAGAAGATGGGCGGCATGGCGTCCATGCTGGACAAGCTGCCGGCGCAGCTTGCCGGCCAGATCAACCCGGCGCAGCTGCAGGACGATCGCCAGCTGCGCCGCACGACCGGCGTCATCAACGCCATGACGCCTCAGGAGCGCGCGCACCCGGAACTGATCAAGGCGTCGCGCAAGCGGCGCATCGCCGCCGGCGCCGGGGTGCCCGTGCAGGAGGTGAACCGCCTGCTCAATCAGTTCGAGCAGATGCAGAAGATGATGAAGATGATGAAGGGCGGCAACATGGCCCGCATGATGCGCAACCTGAAGGGCGTGCTGCCCGGGATGCGCTAGCGCTAGAGCCAGCGCGCCTTGCGGAAGCGGTAGAACAGGTAGCCGTCGATCGCCGCCATGACGGCCAGCGCCGCGGGATAGCCGAAGCGCCAGCCGAGCTCCGGCATGTGCGCGAAGTTCATGCCGTAGATGCCCGCGATCATCGTCGGCACGGCCACCAGTGCGGCATAGGCGGCCAGACGCTTCGTGACCTCGCTTTCGCCGATGGTGATCATCGCCAGGTTCACCTGGATCGCGGTGGTCACCGTGTCGCGCAGCGTGTCGAGCGACTGGTTGAGGCGGATCAGGTGGTCGTAGACGTCGCGGAAGTAGTCGCCCAGCCCGCCACAGACCTGCGGCACGCGGCCGCCGAACAGCCGGCTGGAGGCGTCGAGCAGGGGGGCGGCGGCGTGCTTGAGGGTCATGAGCTTCTGCTTGACGTAATAGAGCGCCTCGATGTTCTCGCGCGGCGACTTGCCGGTGAAGATCTGCTCTTCCAGCGCCTCGAGCTCGGTCTCCACGGTGTCGAGCACCGGGAAGTAGCGGTCCACCGCCGCGTCCATCAGCGCGTACAGCACGTAGCCCGAGCCGTGGCGCAGCAGCTCCGGCTCGCGCTCGCAGCGCGCGCGCACGTCCTGGAAGCCGCGCGCAGTCCGCTGGCGAACCGAAAGGATGAAATTGCGGCCGACGAAGATGTCGATTTCGCCGGCGATCAGCTCCTCGCCGGCGACCTCCACCGTGTGCAGCACGGTGAACACGGTGTCGCCGTATTCCTCGATCTTGGGACGCTGGTTGCCGTGCGCCGCGTCCTCCACCGCCAGCGCGTGCAGGTCGAATTCGTCCTGCATCTCGGCGAGCTCGGCGGCGTCGGCATCGCGCAGCGCCACCCACACGAAGCAGTCGGGCCGCGCGAGGTAGGACTTGATCTCACGCTTCTGGATGTCGGCGAGCTTCCGGCCGTCCTGGTAGGCGACGCAATTGACGAGCATGGGCGGGGATCGTAGCACTGTAAAATGCGCCCCTCGAGGAGGAGCGCATGCCCGACATCAGCCGCAGGGCCCAGCAACTGGGCACCGAGAACGCCTTCGTGGTCCTTGCCGAGGTCAATGCCCTCGCGCGCCAGGGCAGGGACATCGTCAGCTTCTGCATCGGGCAGCCGGACTTTCCCGCGCCGGAACACGTGCAGGAGGCGGCGATCCGCGCCATCAAGTCGGGCAAGCACGGCTACACGCCCTCGGCGGGCATCGACGAGCTGCGCGTCGCGGCGGCGAAGTACATGGCGGGCATGCGTGGCGGACTGCCCATCCGGCCCGAGGACGTGGTGGTCGGCGCGGGCGCGAAGCCCTTCATCGCCTACGCCATCCTCTCGAGCACCGACTACGGCGCGGGCGACGAGGTGATCTATCCGAACCCGGGGTTTCCGATCTACGAGTCGCAAATCGTCGCCAACGGCGCGAAGCCCGTGCCGATCCACCTGCACGAAGCGCGCGATTTCGCCTTTGACCCCGCGGAGCTCGAGCGCTTGATCACGCCGAAGACCAGGCTCCTCATCCTCAACTATCCGCACAATCCGACCGGGGGGCTGCTGTCGAGGAAGGACCTCGAGGCGATCGCGGCGATCCTGCGCAAGCACCCCCAGGTTTGGGTGTACGCGGACGAGATCTACTCGCGCCTTTGCTACACGGGCGAGTTCTTCTCCATCGCGCAGCTGCCCGGCATGCTCGAGCGCACCATCATCTCGGACGGGGCGTCCAAGACCTGGGCGATGACCGGCTGGCGCATCGGCTTCACCTCCAACCCGGTGCTCGCACCCGTGTTCACGCGCTGGATCACCAACACCGACTCCTGCGCCTCGCAGATTTCGCAATGGGCGGCCGTGGAGGCCATCACCGGTCCGCAGGATGCCGCGGCCATGATGCGCGCGAGCTTCCTCGAGCGGCGCGACCTCATCGTCGGGCTGCTGAACAAGGTGCCGGGCGTCACCTGCCGCAACCCGGGCGGGGCGTTCTATGCCTGGCCCAACGTCACGGACGCCTGCAGGATGATCGGCGCCGCGGACTCGGAGGAGTTCCGCAAGCGCCTGCTCAACGAGGCCGGCGTGGCGGTGCTGGCCGACATCCATTTCGGCGCGCGCGTGCCGGGCGAGGGCCAGCACGTGCGCTTTTCCTACGCCGCGTCGAAGCAGGCGATCGAGCAGGGCGTGGCGCGCATGGCCGAGTTCATCCGGAAGAACACCCGAAAAGCCGCATGAGCCGCTGGCGCCCGAGCGTCACCGTCGCGGCGGTGATCGAGCGCGGCGGCAAGTTCCTGCTCGTCGAGGAGGAGGCGAACGGCCGGCGCGTGCTCAACCAGCCTGCCGGGCATCTCGATCCGGGCGAGTCGCTCGTGCAGGCGGTGGCGCGCGAGGTGCTGGAGGAAACGGCGCACCGCTTCACGCCCACGGCGTTGCTCGGCGTCTACCGCTGGATCTACGACAAGGAGGACGTGACCTTCCTGCGCTTCGCCTTCCTTGGGCGCGTGGACGGGGTGGACGCGGGACGAAAGCTCGACAAGGAGATCATCGCGGCGGTGTGGCTCACGTCCGCCGAGCTCGCGGCGCGCCGCGCCGAGCACCGCTCGCCGCTCGTGCAGCAGTGCGTGGACGATTATCTCGCCGGGCGGAGCTTTCCGCTGGATGTCCTGTCAAAGGCCTATGGCTGAGAAGGTCGTCGTGGGGATGTCGGGCGGGGTGGATTCGTCCGTGGCCGCGCTGCTGCTCAAGCGTGCCGGCTACGACGTCGTCGGCCTGTTCATGAAGAACTGGGAGGACGACGACGACGACGAGTTCTGCTCCACGCGCCAGGACCTGATCGATGCGGCCGCGGCGGCGGACGTGATCGGCGTGGACCTCGAGGCGGTGAACTTTGCCGCCGAGTACCGCGAGCGCGTGTTCGCCAGCTTCCTCGCCGAGTACTCGGCGGGCCGCACGCCGAACCCGGACGTGCTCTGCAATGCGGAGATCAAGTTCAAGGCGTTTCTCGACCACGCCATGAAGCTCGGCGCGCAGCGCATCGCCACCGGGCACTACGCGCAGCTGCGCGAGCGGGACGGCAAGGTTGAGCTGCTGCGCGGCGCGGACGCAGGCAAGGACCAGAGCTACTTCCTGCATCGCCTGAACCAGGCGCAGCTCTCGCGCGTTCTGTTTCCGGTCGGGCACCTGAAGAAGTCGGACGTGCGCGGCATCGCGCTCGAGGCGGGGCTGCCCAATCACGCGAAGAAGGACTCGACCGGCATCTGCTTCATCGGCGAGCGGCCGTTCCGCGAGTTCCTCAATCGCTACCTGCCGCGCAGGCCCGGCCCGATGGTGACGCCGGAGGGCAAGCGCGTGGGCGAGCACATCGGGCTCGCCTTCTACACGATCGGCCAGAGGAAGGGGATCGGCCTGGGCGGCGCGAAGGACGGCGCGGGCGAACCCTGGTACGTGGCTGGGAAGCGCATGGCGACGAACGAACTGGTGGTGGTGCAGGGGCACGACCACCCGCTTCTCATGCGCCGGTCGCTGGAAGGGCTGGACGCCAGCTGGGTGCTGGGTAAGCCCGCCGCGGGCACCGTACACGCGGCGAAGACCCGCTATCGCCAGGCCGACAGCGCTTGCACGCTCGCGCGCATCGACGACGGGCAGATCCGGGTGGATTTCCGCGAACCCCAGCGCGCCGTGACGCCAGGCCAGTCCGTGGTGCTCTACGACGCCGAGGTCTGCCTCGGCGGAGCGGTCATCGCCTCATAGAGAGCGCAGGCGGCGGCGCAGGGCGGGGACGACCTCCTGCGCAAACCACGGGTTGCGCTTGAGCCACATCCGGTTGCGTGGGCTCGGATGCGGCAGCGGGAAGAATTCGGGCAGGTACTCGCGGTAGGCGCGCACCGTCTGCGCCATCGTCTTCCTGCGCCGGCCGGCGAGGTAATAGGCCTGCGCGTGCATTCCCACCAGCAGGGTCAGCCGGACGTGGGGCAGGGCGGCGCGAAATCGCGGATGCCAGAGCGGCGCGCACTCCGGGCGCGGCGGCAGATCGCCGCGCTCGCCGGTGCCCGGATAGCATAGGCCCGTGGGAAGGATGGCGATGCGGCGCGTGTCGTAGAACTGCGCACGGTCCATGTGCAGCCACGCGCGCAGCTGGTCGCCCGAGGGGTCGTTCCAGGGAATGCCGGTCGCATGCACGCGGCGCCCGGGCGCCTGCCCGACGACCAGCAGCTGTGCGCCCGCGCCGACGAGGAACACGGGCCTGGGACCGAGCGGCAGGTGCGCCGCGCACACGCGGCAGGCGCGCGCTTCGGCGGCGAGGGCGTCCAGAGGGCTTTGCGCCATGCGCCTCTATAATAGAGGCTATGCCTTCGCCGCTTGGCGCACTCTCGCCCCTCGACGGCCGGTACGAAAAGTCGGTCGAGCCGCTGCGGCCCTACTTCAGCGAAGCCGCCCTCATCCGCCACCGCGTGCTGGTGGAGCTCGAGTGGCTCAAGGCGCTGGCCGCCGAGCGCCGCATTCGCGAGCTCAAGCCCTTTTCCCGCGCCACCAGGGCGGCGCTCGAGCGCCTGGTGGCGGGATTTGCCGAGAAGGACGCCGCGCACATCAAGAACATCGAGGCCCAGACCAACCACGACGTCAAGGCGATCGAGTACTGGCTGAAGGGCAGGCTGGCGAAGAACGCGCAGGTGCAGAAATCGCTGGAGTTCATCCACTTCGCCTGCACCTCGGAGGACATCAACAACCTGTCGTACGCGCTGATGCTCGCGCACTCGCGCGACCGCGTGATGCTGCCACGCCTGGGCGCGCTGATCGAGGCGCTGCGCGCGCTTGCGCGCCGGCACGCTTCGCGGCCGATGCTGTCACGCACGCATGGCCAGCCCGCCTCGCCCACGACGCTCGGCAAGGAGATGGCGAACTTCGCCGCACGCCTCAAGCGCGCGCGCGACGCCATCGAGCGCGTGCCGGTTCTGGGCAAGATCAACGGCGCGGTGGGCAACTACAACGCCCACGCCGTCGCCTACCCGGGCTTTCCCTGGGAGGCGTTCTGCCGGCGCTTCGTGGAGCGCCTGGGCCTGGAGTTCAATCCCTACACCACGCAGATCGAGCCGCACGACGCCTGCGCGGAGCTGTTCGACGCGTACGCACGGGCGAACACGGTGCTCCTCGACCTCGACCGCGACCTGTGGGGCTACATCTCCCTCGGCTACTTCCGCCAGAAGACCAAGGCGGGCGAGGTCGGGTCTTCCACCATGCCGCACAAGGTCAATCCGATCGACTTCGAGAACTCCGAGGGAAACGTCGGCGTGGCCAATGCGATCCTGCGGCACCTCGCCGAGAAGCTGCCAGTGTCGCGCTGGCAGCGCGACCTCTCGGACTCCACCGCGCTGCGCAACGCAGGCAATGCGCTTGGCCACACGCTGCTCGCATGGAACGCCTGCCTGCGCGGTCTGGCCAAGCTGGAAGCGGACCCGGCACGCATGGCGCAGGACCTGGACGCCAACTGGGAGGTGCTCGCGGAGCCGGTGCAGCAGGTGATGCGCAAGCACGGCGTGCCGGACGCCTACGAGAAGCTGAAGGCGCTGACGCGCGGCAAGCGCCTGGATCGCCGGGCGCTCGCGGCGTTCATCCGCGCGCTGCCGATCCCCGCGGAGGCGAGAAAGCGCCTGCTGGCGCTCACGCCGGCGCTGTACGTGGGTCTGGCCCCGGCGCTCGCCAGGCGCGCCTGACACCGCCGCCGGCGTACTAGACGACGGCGCCGTCGTTGTCTTCGCCGGCGGCCTTCTTGGGCGGCTTGACGAACTGCGCGCGATCCACGCCCAGCCACATGAGCAGCGGGCTCGCCACCAGCACCGAGGAGTAGATGCCGAACAGGATGCCGATGGTGAGCGCCAGCGCGAAGTAGTGCAGCGCGGGGCCGCCGAAGATCAGCATGGTGGTCACCATCACCTGCGTGCTGCCGTGGGTGATGATGGTGCGTGAAATCGTCCCGGTGATGGCGGAGTCGATGACTTCGGGCACGCTCGCGCGGCGCAGCTTGCGGAACATCTCGCGCACGCGGTCGAACACCACCACCGACTCGTTCACCGAGTAGCCGAGCACCGCCAGCACCGCCGCCAGCACCGGCAGCGAGAACTCCCACTGGAAGTAGGCGAAAAAGCCCAGGATGATGATCACGTCGTGCAGGTTGGCGATGATCGCCGACAGGCCGAAGCGCCACTCGAAGCGCATCCACAGGTAGAGCACGATGCCCACGGCCGTCACCAGCAGCGCCAGCGCGCCGTACTCGGCGAGCTCCTCGCCCACCTGCGGCCCCACGTACTCCACGCGGCGCAGCTCGACCGACGGGTCGCCCTTCTGCAGCACGGCATGCACCTTCTGCGACAGCTGGGCGCTGGACTGGCTCGCGTCGGCGTGCAGGCGGATCAGCACGTCCCGCGATGAGCCGAAGTTCTGCACCTCCGCCTTGTAGCCGGCCTGCTCGAGCGAGCGGCGCACGCCGTCCACGTCCGCCGACTGCTGGTAGCCCACTTCGAGCAGCGTGCCGCCGGTGAACTCGATGGAGAAATTCAGGCCGCGCGTGGCGAGGAAGAACACGGCGAGCAGGAACGTGACCGCCGAAATGACGTTGAAGACGAGCGCGTGCCGCATGAACGGGATGGTGCGGCGGATCTTGAAGAATTCCACGCTTCAGCTCACTTCCAGGCCGTGTCGCCGATGTGCAGCCGCTCCACCTTGCGCCGATGGCCATGCACCGCGTTCACCATGGCGCGCGACACCACCACCGACGAGAAGATCGAGGTGAGGATGCCCAGGCAGTGCACCACCGCGAAGCCGCGCACCGGGCCGGTGCCGAAGATGAGCAGCGCCAGGCCCGCGATCAGCGTGGTGATGTTGGAATCCAGGATGGTGCCCCAGGCGCGCTCGTAGCCCGCGGCGATGGCCGCCTGCGGCGTGGCGCCGCCGCGCAGTTCCTCGCGGATGCGCTCGTTGATCAGCACGTTGGCGTCGATCGCCATGCCGAGCGTGAGCGCGATGGCGGCGATGCCGGGCATGGTCAGGGTCGCCTGCAGGAGCGAGAGCAGCGCGATGAGGAACAGCAGGTTGACGCCCAGGGCGACCGAGGAGATCAGGCCGAACACCACGTAGTACACGGACATGAACACCACGATGGCGATGAAGCCCCAGCGCGTGGCGTCGAATCCTTTCTCGATGTTCTCGCGCCCGAGGCTCGGGCCGACGGTGCGCTCCTCGACGATCTCCATCGGCGCGGCGAGCGACCCGGCGCGCAGCAGCAGCGCCACGTCGTTCGCCTCGGTGGTGCTCATGCGGCCCGAGATCTGCACCCGGCCGCCGCCGATCTCGGTGCGGATCACCGGCGCGGTCACGACCTCTCCCTTGCCCTTCTCGATGAGCAGGATCGCCATGCGCTTGCCGACGTTCTCGCGCGTCACTTCCTTGAAGATGCGCGCGCCGGCGCCGTCCAGCGTCAGGTGCACCGCCGGCTCGTTGGTCTGGTTGTCGAACCCGGGCTGCGCGTCGGTGAGCCGGTCACCGGTGAGCACCACCTGCTTCTTCACCAGCAGCGGCGCGCCGTTCCGCTCGACGTAGAAGTCGGTGCCGAAGGGTACCTCGCCGCGCGCCGCCGCGGCGAGCAGCTCGGGCGTCATCTTCTCCTCGTCGACCATGCGGATCTCGAGCGTCGCCGTGCGGCCGAGGATGTCCTTCGCCTTGGCGGTATCCTGCACCCCGGGCAGCTGCACGACCACCCGGTCGGCGCCCTGCTGCTGGATCACCGGTTCGGCCACGCCGAGCTCGTTGATGCGGTTGTGCAGCGTGGTGATGTTCTGCTTGAGGGCGTACTCCTGGGTGCGCTTGGCCGCCTCGGGCTTGAGCGTCGCCACCAGCAGGAAATCGCGCCCGTCGTCGCGCTCGGCCAAGGCCAGGTCGCCAAGCCCCGTGGCGAGCGCATCGCGCGCGCGCTCGCGCTCCGCCGCGTCGCGAAAGCGCACGCGCAGCGTCTGGCCTTCCCGGGAGACGCCGCCGTGGCGGATGTTGCGCTCGCGCAGCTGCGAGCGGATGTCGCCGGTGAGACTCTCGAGGCGCTTGGCGAGCGCGGCCTGCATGTCGACCTGCAGGAGGAAGTGCACGCCGCCGCGCAGGTCCAGGCCCAGGTACATGGGCAGCGCGCCGAGCGCGGTGAGCCAGCGCGGCGAGGCGGGCAGCAGGTTGAGAGCCACCACGTAAGCGGCGTTCTGCGCATCGGGATTCAGCGCCCGGTCGATCGTGTCCCGCGCCTTGAGCTGCGTGTCGGTATCGGCGAAGCGCACGCGCAGGCTGTTGGCGTCCAGCACCTGGGAGGTGGGCGCGATGCCGGCGCCCTTCAGCGCTTGCTCCACGCGCTGCATGAGCGCCGCGTCCACCTTGACGGTGGCGCGCAGGCTCTGCACCTGGACGGCGGGCGACTCGCCGAAGAAATTCGGCAGCGTGTAGAAGAACGCCACGACCACGCACAGCGCGACCAGGGCGTACTTCCATGCCGGAAAGCGGTTCACCCGGAGACTACTGGATGGTCTTGATGGTGCCCTTGGGCAGCAGGGTCTGCACGGCCGTGCGTTGCACGCTGATCTCCGTGTTGGGCGCAATCTCCAGGATCACGTAGCCGTCGGCCAGACGGCTGATGCGGCCCACCACGCCCCCGGCCGTGATCACCTCGTCGCCCTTCTGCAACGCCTCGACCATCTGCTTGTGGTCCTTGGCGCGCTTCATCTGCGGGCGGATCATGAGGAAGTACAGCAGCACGAACATCAGGATGATGGGCAGGAAGCCCATGATCCCCGGATCGCCGCCGGCGGCGGCCTGTGCGTAGGCGTTGGTAATCATCGCTGCGGACTCGCTGGGAAAGGGCGCGGATTATAGCAGCAGCCTGCGCTCGTCCCGCAGCCGCGTGGCCGTCTGCGCGAGCGTCCCGGCCTCGATCGCCCCGCGCAGGGCGCGCATCAGCTCCTGGTAGTAGTGCAGGTTGTGGAGGGTGTTCAGGCGCGCGCCGAGGATCTCGTTCGCGCGCTGCAGGTGATGCAGATAGGCGAGGCTGAAGTGGCGGCAGGCATAGCACGCGCACTCCGAGTCGAGCGGCGCGGTGTCGTCGCGCCAGCGCGCATTGCGGATTTTCACGTCCCCCCGCCGGGTGAACAGCCAGCCATTGCGCGCGTTGCGCGTCGGCAGCACGCAGTCGAACAGGTCGACGCCGGCCAGGACGCCGTCGATCAGGTCCTCGGGGGTGCCCATGCCCATCAGGTAGCGCGGGCGGTCCGCCGGCAGCCGCGGGGCGGTATGCACGAGGATGCGGTCGCGATCCTCCTTGGGCTCGCCCACCGCGAGGCCGCCGATGGCGTATCCGTCGAAGCCGATAGCCGTGAGTCCGGAGAGCGAGGCCTCGCGCAGGTCCTCGTAGACGCCGCCCTGCACGATGCCGAAGAGCGCATTGCGGCCGCTTGCGAAGGCGCGCCTGGAACGCTCGGCCCAGCGCAGGCTGAGGCGCATCGACTTGTCCGCCTGCTGGTGCGTCGCGGGATAAGGCGTGCAGTCGTCGAAGATCATGGCGATGTCGGAGTCGAGCGCCCGCTGCACGCGCATCGATTCCTCCGGCGTGAGCAGCAGGCGGTCGCCGTTGATCGGCGAGGCGAAGCGCACGCCTTCCTCGCTGATCTTGCGCAGCGCGCCCAGGCTGAAGACCTGGAAGCCGCCCGAGTCGGTCAGCACGGGGCCGTCCCAGCCCATGAAGCGGTGCAGGCCCCCGTGCCTGGCGATGACCTCGGTGCCCGGCCGCAGCCACAGGTGGAAGGTATTGCCGAGCACGATCTGCGCGCCCACTTCGCGCAGCTCGAGGGGCGACATCGCCTTGACGGTGCCATAGGTGCCGACCGGCATGAACGCCGGCGTCTCCACCGCGCCGTGCGCGAGCTCCAGGTGCCCGCGCCGCGCCGCGCCGTCGCGGTGCGAGACCGAGAACTTCATGGCGCCCTTTCGATCAGCATCGCGTCGCCATAGGAGAAAAAGCGGTAGCGCCGCTCGATGGCGTGCGCGTAGGCGCGCCGGATGTTGTCCAGCCCGGCGAACGCGGCCACCAGCATGAGCAGGCTCGAGCGCGGCAGGTGGAAGTTGGTGAGCAGACGCTCGACGACGCGGAAGCGGAACCCGGGGGTGACGAACAGGTCGGTCTCGCCCGCGTGCGCGCCGGTGAGGGCCGCGCTCTCCAGGGCGCGCAGCGTGGTCGTGCCCACGGCGAGCACGCGTCTGCTGGCGATCGCCGCCAGCGTCTCCGCCGGCACCTCGTAGCGCTCCTTGTGCATGCGGTGCGCCTCCACGTTCTCGACCCTGACGGGCTGGAACGTGCCGGCACCGACGTGCAGGGTCACCCGGGCGATGCGCGCGCCCCGCGCGGCGATGCGCTCGAGCAGCTCACGGTCGAAGTGCAGGCCTGCGGTCGGCGCCGCCACCGCACCCGGATGCGTGGCGTACACGGTCTGATAGCGCTCGGCGTCCGCGGCGTCCGGTGAGTGCGTGATGTAGGGAGGGAGCGGCACCGCACCGCAGCGCTCGAGCAGGGCCGCGACGTCCTCCGAGAAGCGCACGCGGTACAGCTCGCCAAGGCGACCGAGCACCGTGACGCGCGCGCCGTCGCCCACGACCAGCACGGCGTCCGTGCGTGGCGCATGGCTGGAACGGATCATGGCGAGCGCCTCGCGCGCGCCGGTGACGCGCTCGACGAACAGCTCGATGCGCCCGCCGCTCGACTTGCGCCCGGCAAGCCGTGCCTTGACGACGCGCGTGTCGTTGAGGACCACGGCGTCGCGCGCGTCCACCAGGCCGGGCAGGTCGGCGAACGACAGGTCCTCGAGGCGGCCGCTGGCGGACTCCAGGTGCAGCAGGCGGCTCGCGCTGCGCGCGCCGGCGGGGCGCTGCGCGATCAACTCCTCGGGCAGCGCATAGTCGAACTCCGATACGCGCATGGCGCCCGATTATAGGGGCCTATAATCCGGGCCTCCCGCGCCGGAATGGCGGAACCGGTAGACGCAGCGGACTCAAAATCCGCCGGTGGCGACACCATGAGAGTTCGAGTCTCTCTTCCGGCACTATGTCCTCCCTGTCGCCCGCCCGCGACACAATTTCTTTCTTTGCCGTCAGCCCCTTAGCTGGACAGCCGGGGGGCTCCGGGGTAGGCTTCCCGCGGGAAATCGACAAGAGGGGGCGCATGGCGAAGGCGCCTGTTTTCGTACTTCCGGTGGCTCGCAATACCGCGATGGTGGTGGACGATCAGTCCACCGGCCGCGCCATTCTCGAGCAGGTGGTGCGCTCGCTCGACGAGCGCATGACGGTGATGGGATTCGGGCGCCCCGTCGACGCCGTGGTGTGGGCCACGCGCCACGTCGCCGACCTCGTGCTGATCGACTACATGATGCCGGACATGAACGGCATCGAGCTCGCCAAGCGGCTGCGCGCGCTGCCCGGGTACGAGCACGTGCCAATCATGATGGTGACGGCGCACGATGATCGCAAGGTGCGCTACGAGGCGCTCGACGCGGGGGTCACCGATTTCCTCATCAAGCCCGTGGACGCGCGCGAATGCATGGCGCGCTGCCGCAACCTGCTGACGCTGCGCCGGCAGCAGCTGGCCCTGGAGGACCGGCGGCGCCTGCTGGAAAGCATGGTGGACGACGCCACGCGCGAGGTGCGCGACCGCGAGAAGGAGACCCTGATGCGCCTGGCGCGCGCGGGCGAGTTCCGCGACGAGGAGACGGGCTATCACCTGGTGCGCATGGCGCGCTATTCGCGCCTGATCGCCGACACGATCGGGCTGGAGCGCGACGAGGCCGAGACCATCGAGCTGGCGGCGCCGCTGCACGACATCGGCAAGATCGGCATCCCGGACCAGATCCTGCTCAAGGCGGGACGGCTGAGCGATGCCGAGGGCGCGGTGATGCGCCGCCATCCGCTCATCGGCCACGAGATCCTCAAGGGCAGCGCGTCCAAGTACGTGCGCATGGGCTCGCTCATCGCGCTCGGCCATCACGAGAAGTACGACGGCACGGGCTATCCCAACGGCGTGGTCGGCGAGCACATCGCGCTGTGCGCGCGCATCGTCGCGCTCGCCGACGTGTTCGATGCGCTCACCTCCGCGCGGCCCTACAAGCAGGCGTGGGCCATCGACCAGGCGCTCGAGTTCCTCGGCGCGCAGCGCGGCCGGCACTTCGATCCGCAGCTGGTCGACGCCTTCATGGGCGTGCGCGACGAGGTGCAGCGCATCCAGCGCGAGCTGCGCGACCCGGAGGCGGTGCGCGCATGATGAAGATGGCCCAGCCCGCCTGGCTGGCCGCGCTGCGCGAGCGCCTCGCCGCCCGGCCCGACACGGAGCACGAGCAGGCGCTGGTGCGCATTGCCGTCGGCGTGGTGCTGTTCTTCTACCTGCTGCCCGCGGCGCTGCGGGGCGACGGCACGTCGGGCACCGACCTGCTCTATCTGGCGGTCATGCTCGGCTACCTGACGTTCTCGGTACTGGTGTTCGCCGGCATCCTGCAGCAGCCGGGTACGTCGGCGCTGCGCCGCCTGGCGAGCGCGACGGTGGATATCGGCACGATCACGTTCTTCATGTCGCAGTCGGGCGTGCACGCGGTGCCGATGTTCCTCATCTACGTCTGGGTGACGCTCGCCAACGGGTTCCGCTTCGGCCCGCGCTACCTGATGTTCGCGCTCGGCGCATCGATCGCGGGGTTCAGCGTCGTGCTGGCGGTGGACGAGTTCTGGTCGCAGAACCGCACGGCTGGATTCGGGCTGGCGGTGGCGTTCATCGCGCTCAGCGTCTACGTGCGCTCGCTGGTGAAGCGCATGTTCGACGCGGTGGCGCGCGCCGAGGCGGCCAACCAGGCCAAGCGGCGCTTCATCTCGGTCGTCAGCCACGAGATGCGCACGCCGCTGAACGCGATTATCGGCATGGCGGACCTGATGCGCGATACGCCGCTGACGCGCGAGCAGGCCGACATGCTGCAGACGCTGCGCGGCTCCAGCCAGGTGATGCTCGGGCTGGTGGAGGACGTGCTCGACTTCTCCAAGATCGAGGCTGGCAAGCTGGTGCTGGAGCGCACCGACTTCGATCTGCATGCCCTGGTGAACAGCACCAGCCGCATCCTGCAGGCGCAGGCGCAGGCCAAGCACGTCGAGTTCGTCGTGTCGATCATGCCGGAGGTGCCGCCCGCCCTGCGCGGCGACGCCCACCATCTGCGCCAGGTGCTCATCAACCTGGCCGGCAACGCGGTCAAGTTCACCGAGCGCGGCAGCGTCACGGTGCACGTCTCGCTGCAGGAGGAGACCGAGTCCGGCGTGCGCATGAAGTTCTCGGTGCGCGACACCGGCGTCGGTATTCCGCCCGAGGCGCAGGGACGCATCTTCGACAGCTTCACGCAGGCCGACCAGTCGACCACCCGGCGCTTCGGCGGCACGGGGCTGGGAACGACCATCGCCAAGCAGCTGGTCGAGCTGATGGGCGGGCGCATCGGCCTGGAGAGCGCGGTCGGCCTGGGGAGCACGTTCTGGTTCGAGGTGGCGTTCGAGAAGCAGCCGGAGCGGGCGGGCGCGCCCAGCGGCGAGCTCGCCGGCGCGCGCATGCTGCTCATCGGCTTCCCGGCGTCGCGAGCGGAGTCCGTGGAACAGGCCCTGGCGTCCTGGGGCGCGGTGGCGGTGCGCGCGGCGGGTATCGACGAAGCGGCGGACAGGTTGGTCGCGGACATCGCGCTCGCCAGGCCCTACCACAGCGTGCTGGCCTACTCGGAGACCGGGGACGTCCAGCTGGCCCGTCGACTGCGCCGGGCGGCGCCGGAGCCGGCGCCGCCGCTCGTGCTGTCGGTGCCGCGGGAAGCGGACGTGCAGCGCTTCGCGGCACTGTCGGCGGGATTCGGCGCGGTACTCGAGCTGCCGGTGGAGAAGCGGCAACTGTTCAACGTCCTGCACTCCATCTCGTCGGTCGAGGAGGCGCGGGACGGCGTGGTGCGCCTGCAGGACTACGCCAGGCGCGACGTCGGCGCGCGACGGCTGCAAGTGCTGGTCGCGGACGACAATCCCACGAACCGGGAGGTGCTCGGGCGCATCCTCGAGCGCGCCGGCCACAGCGCCACGCTGGTCGCCGACGGCGACCTGGCGCTCGATGCGCTCGAGGCGGGGCAGTTCGACGCCGTGCTGCTCGATCGCAACATGCCCAACCTGAGCGGGCTGGAGACCCTGCGGGCCATCCGGCTGATGACGCGCGGCCGCGAGCGGCTGCCGGTGGTCATCCTGTCGGCCGACGTCACGGTCGAGACCAAGCGCGAGTGCCTGGAAGCGGGCGCCGACAGCTTCGTGCCCAAGCCGGTGGAAACCTTGCGGCTGCTGGACGAGTTGCGCACGCTGACCGCGGACAAGGGCAAGGAGGCGGCGCGCGTCGCACCTGCGCCCATATCCGTGCCCGCTGCGTCCGCGCCCGAGGTCATCAATGCGGACACGCTGTCGCACCTGAACGAGCTCGGCTCATCGCCGGACTTCCTCGAGCGCCTGGTGAGCGTGTTCGTGGCCGACAGCCTGACGCTGCTGGCGAAGATGGAGTCGGCGATCGCGGCGCGCAACTTCGGCGAGTTCCGCTCCCATCTGCACGCGATGAAGGGCTCCGCGGCCAGCATCGGCACCGAGCGGCTGACGCGCCTTTGCTCGAGCCTCGGCAAGCACACGGACGCCGAGCTGCGCCTGAAGTCAGCCGGCGTCATGCACTCGCTCAACGAGGAATTCGAGCAGGGGCGCGCGGCGCTGGAGCGCTACGTGCAGGACCGCCGCAGCCAGTCGGCGAGCTGAACCCGCGCCGCGGCGATTTTGCGCCGCGCGGGCGCGGACGAACCCGAGTTTCCACTACAATCCCCGGGATTCATTCTGCGGAGCCGGGCATGTCGTTCTTCATTTCACTGGTCGAGAACAGCGATGCCGGTCGCCGGGCGCTGGAGGAGAATCCGCGCATCCACGCAATGATTCATCACGGCCTGCGGCTGGAGGAGTACCAGGCATTCCTGCACGACCTTTATCACATCGTCTGGCATTTCTGCCCGATCATGGCCGCAGCCGCGGCGCGCTGCGGCGACGATTTCCGCGAGGTGCGCTATGCGCTCTACGAGCGCATCGAGGAGGAAAAGGGGCACGAGGGCTGGGTGCTGGAGGACATCGAGGCCATGGGGGGCGATGTCGCGGCAGCGGGCCACGAGCCGCCGAGCTACCCGGTGCAGGCCATGATCGCGTACAACTACTACGCGGTGGAGCGCCTGCACCCGTGCTCGGTCCTGGGCATGCTCTACATGCTCGAGGTCATTTCCTCGGTCTATGGCGGGCGGGTGTCGGACTCGATCGCGCGGGCGCTGGGGAGGGAGGTCGCCGCCGGCGGTTTCAAGTTCCTGTCTTCGCACGCCACCATGGACGTGGACCACATGGCGAGCCTGAACCGGCTGCTGAAGACCGTGGCGCATCCCGCCGCACAGGCGGCGATCATCCGCACCACCAACATCAACTTCCACCAGTTCGGCCAGATCTTCCGGCCGGGCGGCTCGCTCGCGCCGAGCTAGTTCAGCCGACCGCGGCCAGCGCCTCCTCGGTCACGCAGGCGGTAATGTCGTTCACGTCGCCGTGCTCCAGGCGGCGCATCTGCGAGCGCACGATGCGGCCCATCATCTTCAGGTCGCGGTCTTCGATGCGCAGCGCGGCGTCCACCCAGGTGTCGGCGATCGCGTCGAGTTCCTCGCGCGTGATGGGCGACACCTGCTGGCGCGCGCGGAACACCGCCTGCATGCCGTTGCGCCGGCGATCGTTCTTCGCGATCCATTCGCTGACGGCGGCTTCGCCCTCGCCGTCCTTCGCCAGCACGTCGACGATGCCCATCTCGTGCAGCTTCGCCGCGGGCAGCACGCGCCCCGACAGGATCAGCTCCTCCGCGGCGCGCAGGCCGATGCGGCGCGTCAGCAGGCTGACGGCGCCCATGCCCGGGAACAGGTTGAACAGGATCTCCGGCAGTCCGAGCTGCGCCGATTCCTCCGCCACCAGCACGTCGGAGGACATCGCGCATTCGAAACCGCCGCCCAGCGCGTCGCCCTGCACCAGCGAGATCGTGGTGAGCGTCGGGCAGTAGTAGTTCTGGATGCGCGGGTACATGTTGTCGATGCACAGCCGGGCGTAGTGCGCGAGCGCATCGCGGTCCTTCGCCTTGATCAGCAGCACGAACAGCGCCAGGTCTCCGCCGAGGTTGAACACGCGCGACACGCGCGAGCCGCACACGTAATAGCGCACCTTGCTCGGAATGCCGTTCACGTCGGCATAGCCGCCGTTCACGGCGAGCGCGGCGTCGTGCTCGCGGATGTCCTTGAGGAGCCCCAGGCTGAAGCACGGCGTTCCGCGCGGGTTGAAGTAACCCCACACGGTACCGGTGGCGGGATCGAATTCCGTCTGGTATTGCGATTTTGCCTTGCCGTAAGGCACACGAAGGCCGACGACGTCGCGCATGCTGCTCATGTGAATCTCCTTCCCCAGTTGAAGAGCGCTCCAGAAGAGCGTTGGTTGCCTCGGCGCGTGCTGGGCTGATACCCGAATCGCGGAATCCCCAGTACGTACCTCCCGGAGATCATTTAACGCTCTTTGACAAAGGGTAGGCAAATCAGGCGAATCCTGAAGATTGCCTCAGGGAATCCCTTAGATCTGAAGGCCTAACACCCCGGGCTCAGGGAATTTTTCACGAATGGCCCGCGCGCACCATGTCGTGATTTCGACATCCCCCGGGCGGGTTAAGTGCAGACCTTCTGGCTCAGGCGGAGCGCATCGATGCTTCGGTTGGCAAGACGGCGTGCACAGCGATCTTCGCATCAGTTCGCGTGCGAGCTCGTGCGCGTCGCGCGCCGCGATGGCGATTCGTTGCACAGTGACGCGGCCGGAAAAATTCTTGCAGTCTCGATCGCAAACGCGACGCAATGGCGCGCGTTCATGCACTGCAGCACGCTTGGCGCGCCGCGATGGAATCGGTTATAAACAACCTGTCGCAGACGCAAGAAGGCAAGCGAAAGGGCACGTATGTACGCGATCGTCTACAAGTCCGACGGCTTTCCGATCTGCAGACAGGTTGCGGGCGTGAGCCCCGATCCGGTCGTCACCTGGAACACCGAGGCCGCCGCCGCGGCGTTCATCGCCGCCAAGGGCGGGGCCAAGGATTTTCAGCCCGTCGCGCTGACCGACGAGGCGATGGACAAGATCGCCGCCACGATGGGCTGCCCGGTCGAGTCCATCACCTTCGACCCCTATCCGGGCTAGAACTCGACGCTGTCGATCAGCCTGGTGCGCCCCAGCCGGGCGGCGCCCAGCGCGACGCGTGCGCGATCCTCGGGGGACGCAGCCGCCAGATCGGGCCTGCGGCGCACTTCGACGTAATCCGGCTTCCAGCCCGCGGCTTCCAGGGCATGGACTGCCGCCCCCGGCGCGAGCTGGCCAGCGCACACCTGCTGCAGCACGCGGTACAGGCGGGGCGCCTCGCGGCGCTCGTGCGCGCTCAGGTAGGCGTTGCGCGAGCTCATCGCCAGGCCGTCGCTCTCGCGCACGGTCTCGCCCGCCACGATCTCGATCGGCAGGTTGAACTGCCGCACCATGTCGCGCATGAGCGTCAGCTGCTGGTAGTCCTTCTTGCCGAACACCGCATGCCGCGGTTGCACGCAATTGAGCAGCTTGAGCACCACGGTGGCCACGCCGTGGAAGAAGCGCGGGCGGAACCTGCCTTCCAGCTCATCGGCGAGCGGCGGCGGCTCGACCTGGAAGCGCTGCGGCTCCGGGTAGAGCGCGCGCTCGTCGGGGGCGAAGACCAGGTCCACGCCGGCCGCCGCCAGCTGCTCGCAATCGGCGGCCAGCGTTCGCGGATAGCGCTCGAAATCCTCGTGCGGCGCGAACTGCAGGCGGTTGACGAAGATGCTGACGGCGACGCGCGGCGCGCGCCGGCGCGCGAGGCCGACCAGGGCGAGGTGCCCGGCATGCAGGTTGCCCATGGTCGGCACGAAGGCCAGCGGCGCGGGCAGGGACGCGCGCTGCAGCTCGTCCAGGTCGCGCGCGACGATCATCCGAGATTGAAGAATTCGCGCCGGCTCTTCATGCCGCGCATGCGCGCGATGAGCAGGTCGAAGTCCGCGTCGCGCTCGACGAAATTCAGGTTCTCCGAGTTGACGATGAGCACCGGCGCGGCCGCGTAGTGGTAGAAGAAGCGCGCGTACGCTTCCGCCAGCAGCGCCAGGTACTCCTCGCCGATGCCGCGCTCGAACGCGGCGCCGCGCCGCCGCACGCGCTCGATCAGCACCTGGGGCTGGGCCTGGAGGTAGATCACCAGGTCGGGCAACGGCGCCTGCGGGCGCAGCGCGTCGTAGATCCGCTGGTACAGCGCCAGCTCGTCGCCCGAGAGCGTAATGCGGGCGAACAGCGGGTCCTTGTCGATGAGGAAATCGGCCACCGTGCTGCGCCCGAACATGTCCGGCTGGGCGAGCGGCTCGAGCTGGCGCGCGCGCTGGAACAGGAAGAACAGCTGGGTGGGCAGAGCGTAGCGCGCCATGTCCTGGTAGAAACGCGCGAGGAACGGGTTCTCCGCCGGCTGCTCGAGGAGCAGGTCGGCGCCCAGGCGTGCCGCCAGCCTGCGCGCCAGGCTGGTCTTGCCCGAGCCGATGGGGCCCTCGACGGCGACGTAGCGGTGCCGTTCCACCTCAGTCGTCCAGCCGCTCGATCGCCTGCGTCGCGCAGACGCGCAGCAGCTCGCGCGCCGCCCCGCGCCCCGGGATCTCGGCGCGCGGATCCAGGTCGAGCAGCGGCCGCAGGACGAAGGCGCGCAGATGCATGCGGGGATGCGGGAGCGTGAGCGTGGGCGAGGAGAGCGACATCTCGTCGTAGAGCAGGAGGTCCAGGTCGAGAGTGCGCGGCGCGTTGCGCGTGGACCGCTGCCGGGCATGCCGCGCCTCGATGCCCTGCAGGGCATCGAGCAGTTGCGCTGCCGAGAGCTCGGTCTGCACCGCCGCGACCGCGTTGACGAAGTCGGGCTGCCCCGGCGCGTCCACGGGCGCGCTGCGGTACAGGGGCGAGCGTGCCACCATCCGCGTCTGCGGCAACGCCGCGAGCTCGTCGAAGGCTTCCACGACTTGTGCCCGCGGCTCGTTCAGATTCGAGCCGAGCCCGATATACGCGGCGGTCACGCCTGGGGGGGCAGGGCCGCGGTCGCGGGCTCCTGGCGGCGCCGGCGCCGGCGGCGCTTCTTGCGCGGCCCCGTGTCGGGCAGCAGCATCGCCTTGCGGGTGTCCGCATCCGCGTGCTGGAAAGTGCGCCACCAGGCCTCCAGCTCGGCGCTCACTTCGCCGCTGGCGGCGCGCAGCGCGAGGAAGTCGTACCCCATGCGGAAGCGCGGCGCCTCGAGCAGGCGGTAGGGCCGCTGCCCGCCGCGCTGCTCGAAGCGCGGTTGCATCGTCCACACCTCGCGCATGGTCGCGGTGAGCTTGCGGGTGAGGGCGAGCTTCTCGTACTGCGCGTCGAGCACCTTGTCCATGGCGGCCTCCAGCGCCGGCACGGGCCGCTCGCCCTTGGCCTGCCGCGATTTGGAGGCGGCCAGCACCTCGTGCCACAGCAGCGCGGCGAACAGGAAGGCCGGGGACACCGGGCGCTCGCTCAGCACGCGCTCGTCGGTCTGCGCCAGCGCCAGCGTGACGAAGCGCTCGCCGAGCGGCTGCTCGAGGATCACGTCGAGCAGCGGCAGCACGCCCTTGGACAGGCCTTCCTCGCGCAGCTGGCGCACGCAGGCGCTCGCGTGCCCCGACATGAGGAGCTTGAGCATCTCGTCGAACACGCGCGCCGGCGGCACGCGCTCGATGAGCGGCGCGAGCTTGCGGATCGGGCCGCGCGTCGCGGACTCGACGGTGAGGCCGAGCTTGGCCGCGAGGCGCACCGCGCGCAGCATGCGCACCGGATCCTCGCGGTACCGCGTTTCCGGATCGCCGATCATGCGCAGCACGCGCTTGCGCAGGTCCGCCAGCCCGCCGTGGTAGTCGATGATCTCCTCGGTCGCCGGGTCGAAGTACAGCGCATTGACGGTGAAATCGCGGCGGCGCGCGTCCTCCTCCTGGGTGCCGAAGACGTTGTCGCGCAGCACCCTGCCGTGCTCGTCGCGGTCGGCATTGGCCGCGTCGGCGGCGCGGAACGTCGACACTTCGACGGTTTCCTGGCCCATCACCACGTGCACCAGGCGGAAGCGCCGGCCGATGATGAGCGCGCGCCGGAACAGCGGCTTCACCTGCTCGGGGCGGGCGTCGGTGGCGACGTCGAAGTCCTTGGGCTCGATGCCGAGCAGCAGGTCGCGGACCGCGCCGCCCACCACGCAGGCCGAGAAGCCCGCCTGGCGCAGCACGTCGCAGGTCTTGAGCGCGCCGGTGCTCAGCGCCTCGCGGCGCAGCGGATGCCGGTCGCGCCCCACGCGCTGCGTCGCGTGGGACGGCAATCCGAGGACGCGGCGGAAGAAGCGCTTGATCATCGCGCCGGCGATTCTAGCGCAGCGAGATGACCGGCCAGCCGCGGCGCGCGGCCTCGGCCGCCAGCTGCGGGTCCGGGTCGACCGCCACCGGGCTGCGCACGCGCTCGAGCAGGGGCAGGTCGTTGTGCGAGTCGCTGTAGAAGGTGGACCCCTCGAGCATGTCCAGGCGCTGGCCGAGCGCGCGCAGCCAGGCTTGCACGCGCTCGATCTTGCCCTCGCGAAAGCACGGCACGCCGGCCACGCGTCCCGTGAAGCGCCCGTCCACGGCCTCCGGCTCGGTGGCGAGCAGGTGCGGCACGCCGAGCTCGCGGGCGATGGGCGCCGTGACGAAGCTGTTGGTCGCGGTCACCACGGCGCACAGCTCGCCGGCCTCGAGGTGGCGGGCGACGAGCGCGCGGGCGCGCGGCGTGATCATCGGCAGGATGCGCTCGCGCATGAAGGCCTCGTGCCAGCGCGCGAGCGACGGGGGAGGATGCGCCGCCAGCGGCCGCAGGGCGAAGCCCAGGTACTCGTGGATGTCGAGCGTGCCCGCCTTGTACTGCTCGAAGAAACGCGCATTCTGCGCTTCGTATTCGCGCCGCGAGAGCACGCCGTGATCGATGAGGAACTGGCCCCACTCGTAGTCGCTGTCCCCGGTGAGCAGCGTGTTGTCGAGATCGAAGAGCGTCAGCTTCACGGCTGCAGGTCGCGCAGCGCCGCGCGCACCAGAGGCAGGGTCACCGGCCGGTGCAGCTCGAGCGAGGTGCGGTCGAGGTGATCCAGGATCGCGCCCAGCGAGGCCATGTCGCGCCGCACGTGCGCGAGCAGATACGCCGCCACGTCGTCGGAAAGCCGCAGGCCCCGGCGCGCCGCCTCGCCGAGCAGGTACAGCGAGCGCTCGTCGTCGGTCAGCGGCTGCACCTCGTAGACCAGTCCCCAGGCGAGCCGGCTGCGCAGGTCCTCGCGCAGCGGCAGCCGCGCCGGCGGCTGCGCGCCCGCCGCCAGCACGGTGCCGCCGGATTCGCGCGCGCGGTTGATGGCATGGAACAGCGCGATCTGTCCGGCATCGTCCAGGCGCTCGACGTCGTCGGCGACCTGCACGCCGTCACGCGCGCTCGCTTTGAGCAGATGGCTGCGCCCGCTGCCCGGCGCGCCCCACAGGTAGAGGACCGCGTCGACGCGCTGCCCCGCGGCGAGCGCGTGCAGGCGCGCGAGCAGCTCGGCGTTGGACCCGGGCACGAAGTTGTCGAGCGTCGGCTCGGGCGGCGGCTGGATCGGAAGCGCGAGCTGCCGCGTCACTTTTGCAGTTGGGCGAAGAGCGGCGTGGGCATCTCAAGTAGAATCGCGCGGCAAACGGGAAACTCTAGCATGGCCGAGCCGCTCTCCTATCGCGACGCCGGCGTCGATATCGACGCGGGCGATGCGCTGGTCGAGGCGATCAAGCCGTTCGCCCGGCGCACCCTGCGCCCCGAGGTGCTGGCCGGGATCGGCGGCTTCGGCGCGCTGTGCCGCATGCCGCGCAAGTACCGGCAGCCGGTGCTGGTTTCCGGCACCGACGGCGTGGGCACGAAGCTCAAGCTCGCCTTTGCGCTCGGGCGCCACGACACGGTGGGCATCGACCTCGTGGCCATGAGCGTGAACGACGTGCTGGTGCAGGGCGCCGAGCCGCTGTTCTTTCTCGACTATTTCGCCTGCGGCAAGCTCGACAAGCGCATCGCCATCCAGGTGGTGAAAGGCATCGCCGCCGGCTGCGAGCTCGCCGGCTGCGCTCTGATCGGCGGCGAGACGGCGGAGATGCCCGGCATGTATCCGGAAGGCGAGTACGACCTCGCCGGCTTCTGCGTCGGCGTGGTCGAGCGCAGCCGGATCGTGACCGGCAAGTCGATCCGGCCCGGCGACGTGCTGCTTGGGCTCGCTTCCAGCGGCGCGCATTCCAACGGCTTTTCGCTGATCCGCAAGATCGTCGAGCGCGCCCGGCCGCAGGCGGCCATGCTCGATGCGCTCATGGCGCCGACGCGCATCTACGTGCGCCCGATGCTCAAGCTCATGCGTGCCGTGACCGTGAAAGGCATGGCGCACATCACGGGCGGCGGCCTGGTCGGCAACGTGCCGCGCACGCTGCCCAGGGGCACGCGGGCCGTGATCCGCGGCGATTCCTGGCCGCGCCCCGCGCTTTTCCGCTGGCTGCAGGAGCAGGGCGGCGTCGCCGAGCCGGAGATGCACCGCGTCTTCAATTGCGGCATCGGCATGGTGGCCGTGGTCGCGGCGGCCGATGCCAGGCGCGCGGCCGCGAAGCTGCGCGCGCTGGGCGAGACGGTCTACGAGATCGGCACCGTCGAGAAGGGCAAGGGCGAGGCGGACGCGATCGTCGTCTGACCCGCGCCCGCGGCGCGGATCACTTCACCTTGTAGACGACGTCGTGCTCGCGCACGTGCTCGACCACCTTGAGGCCGAAGTCGTCGTCCGGCCCGACTTCCTGCACCGCGGCGTGCTCGATCTGCAGGGAATCCACGCGTTGCGCAAAGTCGGTGGTGTGGCCGCGGATATGGATCGTGTCCCCCACGCGCAGCGGGCCCGATTCCAGCTTGACGACCGCCACCCTGGGCGCGCCGTAGTAGTGCGTGACCACGCCGATGCGCTCGCCCGGCGGCGGGGCCGCCGGCGCGGGTGCGATGGCGACCTGGGGCTTGGGCTTGGCCGCCCGTGGCGCGGCGCGGCGCTTGGGCGCGGGGCGTTTTGCCGCCGACTTGCCCGCCGGCTTCCTGAGGCGCGGCGCGGGCTTGCTGCGTGCCTGCGGCCTCCTGGCCGCGACCTTGCGGCGCTTGGCTTTGACCTTTGTCTTCGCCTTGACCTTGCGCTTGACTGCCATCTCGCCCTCCTTGCGGCCCGTCTCGCCGTGGCCGCGCCCCTATTCTGCACCTTTCGTTCCGCGGTGCGCCAGATAGATCCCCACCAGCACCACCGCACCGCCCGCGAACTGCAGCGTGCCGAGCGGCTCGGCGAGGAGTGCCCAGGCGAACGCCGCCGCGAGCACCGGCTGCAGCAGCAGCCCCACCGAGGAGAACGCCGCCGGCAGGTGCGCGAGGGCGTAGGTGATGAGGCCCTGGCCGCCCGCATGCGTGATCCAGGCCAGGCCGAGGAGCACGAGCCAGCCCTGCGCCCCCGCCGGCAGCATCGCCTCGCCGGAGGCGAGCGCCACCGGCAGCAGGATCACGGCGGTGAGCGTCGTGGTGACGGCCATCAGGCGCAGCGTCGCGGCGCCGAGGTCGCGCAGGCGCTTCACCGTCAGCAGGTACCAGGCGTAGAACATGGCGGTGATCACTCCGAAGCCGTCGCCGAGCAGCGCGCCCGGCGAGAACCCGAGGCTCGCGCGCACCAGCAGCGCCACGCCGGCCAGGGCGAGCGCGAGCCCGACGAGGAACTGCGCGCGCGGCCGCTCGCGCCACAGCAGCCACGCGGCGAGCGTGACGAAGATGGACGACAGGTTGGCGAGCAGCGTGGCGTTGGCGACCGAAGTCGCCTGGATCGACCAGTGCCAGAACGCAAGGTCGCCGGCGAAGGCGAGCCCGGCGGCGGCCAGCAGCCGGCGCTCGCGAGCGCTGCGCGCGGACT
>DATFEJ010000359.1:0-2284 GCA_035251235.1 Burkholderiales bacterium | reverse complement strand
AAGAACGCGGCGCCGGGCAGCGCCGCCGCCGCGAACGGCGGCCAGTTCTGCAGCAGGCCGATGTGGGCGAACAGGCCGTTCAGCATGTGGAAGAAGATCCCCAGCAGGATGCCGAGAAACACCTTGACGCCGACCATGCCGGCGCGCGCGTGCATGTACGCGAACGGCAGCGCCAGCGCCATCATGACCAGCGCGGCCACCGGATAGAAGAGCTTCTTCCACAGGGCGATCTCGTAGCGGCCCGTCTTCTGCTGGTTGCCGGCCAGATGGCGCGCGTAACGGTACAGGCCCCAGGCCGACATGCGCTCGGGGTCCACGACCAGGACGCTGATCAGCTCGGGCGCGACCGACGTGCGCCACACGCTCTCGGCTTCGCGCGTGGTGCGCGGCCCGTCGGCCGTGAAGCGCGTGCGCACCACGTCGCTCAGCCGCCAGGTGCCCGGCTCGAGGTGGGTGCCGCGCGCCGCCGAGGTCAGGCGCTCGAGCCGGTAGTCCGCGTCGAACTCGTAGATGCGCACGCCTTCGAGTTGCTCGGCGACGCGCGCCTCGCGCACGTTGATGAACGCGCGCTCGTCCTTGAACCACAGCCCCGAGCGCAGGTTCTGGCCGATCGAGCCGCTCATGGCGCGCAGGCGGACCTGCTGCGCCGCCTCTTCCGCTGCCGGCGCCACCCATTCGCCGATGATGAAGGTGGCGGCGGCGAACGCGAGGCCCATGCGCAGCAGCATGGCGCTCGCCTGCCGCGGCGACATGCCGGCGGCCCGCATCACCGTGAATTCGGAATTGTTCGCCAGGTGGGCGAGCACGTACATCGTGCCGATCAGCACCGCGACCGGCATCAGCTCGTAGGCGTGCGTCGGGGTGGACAGCGCCACGAACAGGAACAGCTGGCGCAGGTGGTAGTCGCCCCGGCCGAGAAAGCGGAACTCGCCCAGCAGATCGAAGAACGCGAACAGGCCGAGGAAGCCGACGAGGATGAACGCCACCGCCAGCAGGATCTCGCGGCCGACATAACGGCTCAGCGTACGGGCGGCCATGCTCACGGCGTCAGCTCCGCAGGCGCAGGCGCAGCAGCGTCATACGCTGCGCGAACAGCGCGACGATCGCCACCAGCACCACGCCGTGCACGGCCCAGACGCCCACGGAAAAATCCAGCCGGCCCTGCGACACGCGAGCCTGCACCACGCTCTGCAGGTTGTAGTACACGAGGTAGGCGAGCAGCGCGAACAGCAGGTTGACCGAGCGGCCGGCGCGCGGATTGACGAAGCCGAGCGGCACGGCGAGCATCGCCAGCAGCAGGGCGGACAGCGGGACGCCGATGCGCCATGCCAGCTCGCCGAGATTGACGCTGGTCGGGCTGCGCACGAGCGACGGCGTCGACAGGCTTTTTTCGGTGGGCACCGGCTCGTCACGCGCAGCCCGCTCGACGCGCGCCGCGTAGCGCTCGAACTCCATGACGCGGAAATCGGCCTCGCCGGGCACGCCCTCGTAACGGCGCCCGTCGACCAGCACGATGAACCGGTCGCCGTTCGGCGCGCTCTCCAGCAGGCCGCGCCGGCTGACGATGATGCCGCTGCGCCCGTGCTGCACGGCGCTGACGAACACGTTGCGCACCTCGGACGGCGTGTCGCCCGCGGACTCGACGAAGATCACGCGGTCCTTGCCGCCGGACTCCATGAACACGCCCGGATCGATGCGCGCGGCGTCGTCGCGCGCCTCCACCCGGCTCTTGAAATGCTCGCCCATGCGCACGGTCCAGGGGTTGACCACCATGGACAGCAGCGCGATCACGGCCACCAGCGGCAGCGCGAAGGTGAGCACCGGCCGCAGCCAGGCGGCGAGCGACAGCCCGGAGCTGAACCAGATCACCATCTCGGCATCCCGGCAACTGCGCGTCACGGTCAGCAGCACGGTGACGAACAGCGCCAGCGACAGCAGCAGCGGCAGCGCGTTGAGCGCGAAGAAGCCGAGGAACACGAACACCGCGTCGGTCGGGATCTTGCCGCCGGCCGCCTGCCCGAGCAGGCGAATGAGGCGCGTGGTGATGGCGATGAGCAGCAGCGTCAGGAACACCGCCGCCGCCAGTTGCGCGAACTCTCGCAGCAGCGCGCGGTGGAAGATCATGCGATACTTAACTGGCTCATTACACGGGAGATTCGGGTGGAATTTAGCACACGCGCGGCAGCGCCCCAGAGCGCGAAGACCGGATGCCTGGTGCTCGGGGTCTTCCACGGCGGCGGCGCCGGGGCGCCGGTCCTCACGCGCGCGGCGGCGGCCGCGGACC
>DATFEJ010000347.1:0-2245 GCA_035251235.1 Burkholderiales bacterium | reverse complement strand
CTGCTGCGCTGCGTGCTGGCCAGTCCGTCGCTCGCGCGCGAGCTCGACGACGAATTGCTGGACGAGCACGCGCCCGAAACCGCGGCCCTGCGCAGCCTCGCGGCCGATCTCACCGCGGGCGATGCCCCCAGCCCGGGCATGCTGATCGAGCGCTTCCGCGGCGGCGCCCACGAGTCGCTCGTCTTTCGCGCGCAGGCCGCCGCGCTGGAGAGCCACCTGGACGCCGATTCCGCGGCGCATGAGTTCGCCCAGCTGCAGATCGCCCTGCGCATTCGCCACAAGCATCGCGAAATCGAGGCCCTGAAGGAGCGGGTCGGTCGCGATTCGGCATTGAACGCGGAGCTCAATTTGCGCATCAAAGAACTGCATCAGTTGAAAGGACAGCGGTCTTGAGGGCGCGTTTGAGGTAAAATCGCCCCCTTTTTTTCGGCTCCGGCGCCCCAGGCGCGAGGACGAGGTGAGAATGGTCAAGGCAAAGCGCAAGACGAAGGCGAAGCAACCTCGCAAGGCCGGGAAAAAAACCAAGCCGATCAAGGTCTTGAAGAAGAAGTCGCGCCCGGCGGCCGCGAAGGCCGCGCGCGCCAGGCACCCCAAGTCCGCGCCCAAGAAGCCCCTCAAGGCGGCGGCGCACAAGGTCGCGGCCAAGGCGCACGCCCCCGCCAAGGCTGAGGAGAAGGGCAAGAAGCCGGCCATCAAGAGCACGAAGGCGGCGCTCGAGCAGATCGAGGCCAAGCTCGCCGAGGGGCTGAAGACCAAGGCCGGCCGCGGGCGCCCGGGGCGCCGGGCGAAGCGCGAGGAGTGGCTCGCCGCCATGGCGGAGCTGCCCAAGGAGGACGCCGAGACGCGGCGCCTGCGCCTGAAGAACCTGATCAAGCTCGGCAAGGATCGGGGCTTCCTCACCTACGCGGAAATCAACGACCACCTGCCCGACGATCTGGTCGACGCCGAGCAGATCGAAGCCATCATCTCGACGTTCGGCGACATGGGCATCCAGGTCTACGACCAGGCGCCCGACCAGGAAACGCTGCTGATCACCGCCGAGTCGGCGCCGGCCGCCGCCACGGACGAGGACGTCGAGGAGCAGGCGGAAGCCGCGCTTTCGACGGTGGACTCGGAGTTCGGCCGCACCACCGACCCGGTGCGCATGTACATGCGCGAGATGGGCTCGGTGGAGCTGCTGACGCGCGAGGGCGAGATCGAGATCGCCAAGCGCATCGAGGAAGGGCTGCGGCACATGGTGCAGGCGATCAGCGCCTGTCCGACGACCGTGCGCGAGATCCTGGACCTCGCCGAGAAGGTCGAGAAGGAGGAGATGCGCATCGACGAGGTCGTCGACGGCCTGATCGATCCGAACGCCAAGGACGACTTCGACCCGAAGAAGGCGGAAGCCGCGAGCGAGGAGGAGGAAGAGGAGCAGATCGAGGAGGAAGAGGCCGAGTCCGAGGAGGACGAGGGCGCGGCGCAGACCGCGAGCCTGCTCGCGCTGCGCACCGCGGCGCTGGAGAAGTTCGCGCGCATCCGGCGCCTGTTCGAGAAGATGCTCAAGGTCCTCGAGAACAAGGGCTCCAAGGACAAGGACTACCTGCGCGTGCGCGACCAGATCTCCACCGAGCTGATGACCATCCGCTTCACGGCGCGCACGGTGGAGCGGCTGTGCGACAGCGTGCGGGGCCTGGTGGACAACATCCGCAGCCACGAGCGCCAGATCCACGACATTTCGGTGAACAAGGCGCAGATGCCGCGCCAGCATTTCATCAAGGTGTTCGTCGGCACCGAGGGCTCCAAGCGCTGGCTGACCACGGAGATCAATGCCGGCAATCCGTGGAGCGAGCAGCTGACGCGCGTCGAGCCGTCCATCCTCGAGCTGCTGGGCAAGATCCAGGGCGTGCAGCAGAAGATCGGCATCCCGATCAGGGACCTCAAGGAGATCAACAAGCAGATGTCCACCGGCGAGGCGAAGGCGCGCCGCGCCAAGCGCGAGATGACGGAAGCCAACCTGCGCCTGGTCATCAGCATCGCGAAGAAGTACACCAACCGCGGCCTGCAGTTCCTCGACCTCATCCAGGAAGGCAACATCGGCCTGATGAAGGCGGTGGACAAGTTCGAATACCGCCGCGGCTACAAGTTCTCGACCTACGCCACCTGGTGGATCCGGCAGGCCATCACGCGCTCGATCGCCGACCAGGCGCGCACCATCCGCATCCCGGTGCACATGATCGAGACCATCAACAAGATGAACCGCATC
>DATFEJ010000282.1:0-10692 GCA_035251235.1 Burkholderiales bacterium | reverse complement strand
CACGCGGGCGGCGTGAGCCGCGCCACCGGCCGCGCAGCCGCGCTGCTCGACGCGGCGGGCTTCGACGTCGTGCTCATCGAAACGGTCGGCGCCGGCCAGTCGGAGGTCGAGATTGCGAACATCGCGGCCACGCGCCTGGTCGTCTGCCCGCCGGGCCTGGGCGACGACGTGCAGGCGCTGAAAGCGGGCATCCTGGAGATCGCCGACGCCTTCGTCGTCAACAAGGCCGACCTGGAGGGTGCCGAGCGCACGGCGCGCGAGCTCCACGCCATGCTCGCGCTCGGCAAAGGCGCGCGGCGGCCGGTGTTCAGCACCGTGGCGACGACCGGGCGCGGCGTCGAGGACCTCGCGCGCTGGCTCGAGGGGCGCGAGGCGGCGCTCGCGGCCTGAGCGCTTACTTCCCTTTCGGCACGCGCCCCATCAGGTAGAACTCGTCGTTCGGCCGCATGCCGGTGAAGTTCGCCATGCGGTTGGACAGCGCGAAGAACGACGCGATGGCGGCAACGTCCCAGACGTCCTCGTCGGCCAAGCCGGCCGCCTTCAGCGCCGCGACGTCGGCGTCCTCCACCGCGTGCGACTCGAGCGCCACCTTCATGGCGAAATCGAGCATCGCGCGCTCGCGCGGGCTGATATCGGCCTTGCGGTAATTGACCGCCACCTGGTCGGCGACCAGCGGCCGCTTCGCGCGGATGCGCAGGATCGCGCCGTGCGCCACGACGCAGTACTGGCAGTGGTTCGCCCCGGAGGTGGCCACCACGATCATCTCGCGCTCGGCCTTGGTCAGGCCCCCTTCCTTGTCCATCAGCGCATCGTGGTAGGCGAAAAAGGCGCGGAACTCCTCGGGACGCCGGGCAAGGGCCAGGAACACGTTCGGCACGAAGCCCGACTTGTCCTGCACCGCGAGGATGCGCGCGCGCACGTCCTCCGGGAGCGACTCGAGCGGGGGGACGGGGAAGCGGCTGATCGGGGAGGCGGCCACGGAACGCGGTCTAGGACTGGCGCGCCCGGCGGGATTCGAACCCACGACCCTTGGCTTCGGAGGCCAATACTCTGATCCGCTGAGCTACGGGCGCTTTCAAGCTAAAATCATACCTTTATCCCAGCACGCAGGCCACGCCGCATGAGCACGCACGACGAGCATTCCTCCTTCATCAAGACGCCGCAGCAGCTGATCGTGGTCGTGCTGCTCGCCTTCCTCGTGCCGATCATCGGCATCCTGCTGCTCGTCAGCCTGGTGCTCAACCGGCCGAGCGCCGATCCCGCGGCGCTCTCGCCCGAGGCGGTCACGGCGCGCATCCAGCCGGTCGGGCGCGTCGAGTTCGGCGCTGCGGGCGGCGCGGCGGCCGGCCCGCGCAGCGGCGAAGAAATCGTGAAGAGCGCCTGCGCCGCCTGCCACCAGGCCGGCGTGGCCAACGCGCCCAAGATCGGCGACAACGCGGCCTGGGCGCCGCGCCTCAAGACCGGGCTGAACGGCATGCTGGCCGTCGCCGTCAAGGGCAAGGGCGCCATGCCGCCGCGCGGCGGCGCGGCCGACCTCTCGGACTACGAGCTGGCGCGCGCCATCGTCTACATGGCGAACCAGTCCGGCGCGAAGCTGAAGGAACCGGCCGCGCCCGCGGCCAAGAAGTAGCCCAGCCTCCGCCGGCCCGCCGGCGCGCGCGCCGTGAACCTGCTCTTCATCATCGACCCGCCGGAAGAGCTCAAGGCCTACAAGGACACGACGGTCGCCATGATGCGCGCGGCCGGGCGCCGCGGGCACCAGGTCTACGTGTGCACGCAGCCCGACCTCGCGCTGCTGACGGGCAGCGTGGGCGCGCAGGCGACGCGCCTGCACCTCACCGACAACGACGAGGACTGGTACCGCGCCGACGGCCGCGAGCAGCGCACGCTCGCCTCGTTCGACGCGGTGCTCATGCGCAAGGACCCGCCGTTCGACCTCGAGTACGTCACCAGCACCTGGCTGCTGTCGGCGGCGGTGCGCGAGGGCGCGCGCGTGTTCAACGCGCCCGACGCCGTGCGCGACCACAACGAGAAGCTGGCGATCGCCGAGTTCAGCCGCTTCGTCGCGCCGACCCTGGTGACGCGCGAGGCGGCCAGGCTGCACGCGTTCATCGACGCCGAGCGCGACGTGGTCATCAAGCGGCTGGACGTCATGGGCGGCGAGAACATCTTCCGCGTGCGCGCCGACGACCCCAACCGCAACGTCATCGTCGAGATCATGTCGCAGGGCGGCGCGCGCTCGGTCATGGCGCAGCGCTTCATCCCCGAGATCACGCAGGGCGACAAGCGCATCCTCCTGATCGACGGCAAGGTGGTGCCCTACAGCCTGGCGCGCATCCCCAAGGCGGGCGAGACGCGCGGCAACCTCGCCGCCGGCGCCCGCGGCGTGGCGCAGCCCCTGTCGGCGCGCGATCGCGACATCGCCGCCGCGCTCGGGCCGACGCTCGCCGCGCGCGGGCTGCTGCTCGTCGGCCTGGACGTGATCGGCGATTGGCTCACCGAGGTCAACGTCACCAGCCCGACGTGCTTTCGCGAGATCCAGGATCAGACGGGGTTCGACGTGGCGGGCATGTTCATCGAGGCGCTGGCGGCGAAGGTCGGCGCGTGATCGGCGTGCTCGTCATCTCGCACGGCGCCATCGGCGAGACGCTGCTCTCGAGCGCCGAAGCGATCCTCGGCGCCAGGCAGGCGCAGGTGGCGACCCTCGGCGTGTCGCGCGGCGACGACCCGGACAAGGTGCTCGTGCGCGCGCGCGGCCTCGCGGCGCAGCTCGACAGCGGCGCGGGCGTGCTGGTGCTCACCGACATGTTCGGCGCCACCCCCTGCAACGTGGCCGCGCGCCTGCTGGCCGACGGCCGCATCGAGGGAGTCTCGGGCGTGTCGCTGCCGATGCTGGTGCGCGTGCTCTCGGGCCGCAACGGCTCGCTGCCGGCGGCGGTGCAGCGCGCGCTGTCCGGCGGTGCCGAGGGCGTGGTGCACATGAACCGGGACAGCTGCGGTGGCTAGCGCCGAGCTCACCATCGTCAACAAGCTGGGCCTGCACGCGCGCGCCTCGGCCAAGCTCACGCAGGTGGCGAGCGGCTTCAGGAGCGAGGTCTGGCTCACGCGCAACGGCCGGCGCGTCAACGCCAAGAGCATCATGGGCGTGATGATGCTTGCCGCCGGCAAGGGCGCGTCGGTCCTGGTGGAGGCGCAAGGCGAGGACGCGGACGCGGCGCTCGCCGCCCTGCGCGCGCTGATCGCCGACCGCTTCGGCGAAGGAGAGTAGGACGGTGAACTTCGTCCTGCACGGCTCGAGCGTCGCCTCGGGCATCACCATCGGCCACGCGCACCTCGTCTCCAGCGCGCGACTGGAGGTCGCGCACTACGAGATCGCCGAAACCGCGGTGCCCGGCGAGATCTTCCGCTTCGACGCCGCCATCGCGCGCGCCAAGCAGGAGCTGGCGCTGCTCGAGGGCCAGATGCCGGTCGAGGCGCCGGCCGAGTTCGCCGCCTTTCTCAACCTGCACCGCATGATCCTGGAGGATTCGTCGCTCTCGCACGCGCCGCGCGAGCTGATCCGCGAGCGCCGCTGCAACGCCGAGTGGGCGCTGGTGCAGCAGATGGAGACCCTGGTCGAGCAGTTCGAGGCGATGGAGGACGCCTACCTGCGCGAGAGGAAGGCCGACATCCAGCAGGTGGTGGAGCGGGTGCTGAAGGCGCTGATCGGCGACAAGGTGCCCGCCGCGCCGCAGCTCTCGGAAGAGCACAAGCTGATCGTGGTGGCGCACGACCTGTCGCCCGCCGACATGCTGCTGTTCAAGCGCCACGAGTTCGGCGGCTTCGTCACCGACGTCGGCGGCGTCACCTCGCACACCGCGATCCTCGCGCGCAGCCTGAACATCCCGGCGCTGGTCGGCCTGCACCACGCGCGCCACATGATCCGCGAGGGCGAGCTGCTGATCGTGGACGGCATCCAGGGCGTGCTGGTGGTCGACCCGGACCCGATCGTGCTGGCCGAGTACCAGCTGCGCCAGTCGCAGCACGAGCTGGAACGCAGGAAGCTGCGGCGGCTGAAGAGCACGCCGGCGGCGACGCTCGACGGCGTGGCGGTGGAGTTGTACGCCAACATCGAGCTGCCGCAGGACCTGGACGAGGTGCACGAGGCGGGGGCGCAGGGGGTGGGCCTGTTTCGCACCGAGTTCCTGTTCATGAACCGCAATGACCTGCCCGGCGAGGACGAGCAGTTCGAGGCCTACCGCGAGGTGGCCCGGGCGATGCGCGGCAAGCCGGTGGTGATCCGCACGCTCGACATCGGCGCCGACAAGTCGTTCGACGGCCACAGCGAGACCATGCCCAACCCGGCGCTCGGCCTGCGCGCCATCCGCTACTGCCTCGCCGAGCCGCAGATGTTCCTCGAGCAGCTGCGCGCCATCCTGCGCGCCTCGCGGCACGGCAAGGTGAAGATCCTGCTGCCGATGGTGGCGCACGCGCACGAGGTCGACCAGGCGCTCGGCCTCATCCGCCAGGCGCGTCAGCAGCTCGACGACAAGGGCCTGCCCTACGACCAGGGCGTCGAGGTGGGCGGCATGATCGAGATCCCGGCGGCGGCGCTGTCGCTCGGCATGTTCATGAAGCGGCTGGACTTCCTGTCGCTCGGCACCAACGACCTGATCCAGTACACCCTGGCGATCGACCGCACCGACGATGCGGTGGCGCACCTGTACGATCCGCTGCACCCCGCGGTGCTGCACCTGGTGGCGCACGTCATCCACACCGCGACGCGCGGCAAGGTGCCGGTCGCGGTGTGCGGCGAAATGGCGGGCGACTTGGCGCTCACGCGCCTGCTGCTCGGCCTGGGGTTGCGCAGCTTTTCCATGCACCCGGCGCAGCTGCCGGCGATCAAGGAGCGCGTGCTGCGCACCAGCCTCGCCGAGGCGCAGCCGCTGGCGCAGAAGGTGCTGCGCTCGAGCGACCCGGGCAGGACGCGCGAGCTGATCGCCAGGCTGAACGCCTGAAGGGATAGACGATGCCCGGACCGCTCGACGGCGTGCGCGTGCTCGACCTCACCACGGTGGTGATGGGGCCCTACGCCACGCAGATCCTCGCCGACTTCGGCGCCGACGTGGTGAAGGTCGAGCCGCCCGAGGGCGACATCATGCGCTACGCCTGGCCCTTTCGCTCCAAGGGCATGGGGCACATCTTCCTCAACGCCAACCGCAACAAGCGCGGCATCGTGCTCGACCTGAAGAAGGCCGAGGCGCGCGAGGCCTGCCTGGCGCTGGCGGCCAGGGCCGACGTGCTCGTCTACAACATCCGCCCGCAGGCGATGGCGCGCCTCAAGCTCGGCTACGAGGACGTGAAGGCAGTCAATCCGCGCATCATCTACGTCGGCACCTTCGGCTACAGCCAGCGCGGACCGTACGCGGCGAAGGCCGCCTATGACGACCTGATCCAGGGCGCCGCCGGGCTGCCGTGGCTGGCGCGCGAGGCGGGCGCCGAATCGCCGCGCTACGCCCCGGTGATCATCGCCGACCGTTCGGTCGGGCTGCACGCGGCCAACGCGGTGTGCGCCGCGCTCTACGCGCGCGAGAAGACCGGCCGCGGCCAGCGCGTGGACGTGCCGATGTTCGAGAGCCTGCTGCAGTCGGTGCTCGGCGAGCACATGGGCGGCTACACCTTCCTGCCGCAGCTCGGCGAGGCCGGCTACCGGCGCATGCTCACCAAGTACCGCCGGCCCTACGAGACCAGGGACGGCTACGTCTGCGCGCTCATCTACAACGACAAGCACTGGAAGGCGTTCTTCGAGATGGTCGGGCGCGCGGACATGGTCGCCGACCCGCGCTTCGCCTCCGCGGAGGGGCGCAGCCAGAACTTCGACGCGGTGTACGGCCTGGTCGCCGACGAGATGCACAAGCGCACCACCGAGGAATGGCTGGCCGCATTGGAGGCCGCCGACATTCCGGTGCAGCGCATGAACAGCCTCGAGGACATCCTGCGCGACCCGCATCTCGCGGCCATCGGCTACTTCATGCCGGTCGAGCACCCGAGCGAGGGCCGGCTGCTGTCCATGAAGGTGCCTTCGGAGTGGTCGGAGACCGAGCCCGCGTACCGTCGCCACGCGCCGCGCTTCGGCGAGCACACGCGCGAGGTGCTGCGCGAGGCGGGCTACAGCGACGCGCAGATCGACGGCCTGACGAAGAACGGGGCCGCGAAGGCGGGCTGAGGTGCTGCGCGAGATCCGCGGCCTGGAGCAGCGCAGCTTCAAGCGCACCAAGCGCTGGTTCCAGGACGACTACTTCGACCTGTTCGTCTGGCAGGACCGCCTGGGCACGATCGTCGAGTTCCAGCTCTGCTACCGGCGCGACACGCGCGACGAACGCGTGCTCGACTGGCGCCGCGGGCGCGGATTCCAGCACCTCAAGCCGCAGAGCCGGCATGCCGGCGATTCCTTTCTCGAAGACGACACCTGGGCGCTGTGCCTGGACGGCGCCATGCCCTACCTCTCGCTGCGGCAGCGCTACGACGAGTCCGCCGGCGGACTGCCGGCGGAGATCGCGCGCTTCGTGCGCGACAAGATCGACGAGTACGCGCGGCCGGCGCGCCGCTTCCGGCCGCGCGGCGCACGCACGCCGCGCTGGCTCGAGCGGCTGCGCAAAGCGTCGCGGCGCTTCCTTGACACCGACGGCGACGGCGGGTAACGTTCGCGCGGCTTCACAGCGCCGATTTGATGTTCAGCTTGCGGGCGCTCTACAAGTACCGCTAAAGAGACCGGTTCCCGAAGGCCCGTTCTCGCTGGAAGCTGAACGGGCTTTTTCGTTTGCGGGGACGCGCGTTGATCGTAGAGGCTAAGAAGGCGAGGTTCACCGAGCCCCTGAAGTTGAAGGGCGGCGCCGTGCTGCCCGAGTTCGAGATCGCCTACGAGACCTACGGCACGCTGAACCCGCAGCGCTCCAACGCGGTGCTCGTGTGCCACGCGCTGAACGCCTCGCACCACGTGGCGGGCATCTACGCCGGCGACCCGGAGAACCTCGGCTGGTGGGACAACATGGTCGGGCCCGGCAAGCCGCTCGACACCAACCGCTTCTTCGTCATCGGCTCGAATTACCTCGGCTCGTGCTTCGGCTCGACCGGCCCCGCCTCGCCCAACCCCGCCACCGGCAAGCCCTGGGGCGCCGACTTCCCGGTGGTCACGGTCGAGGACTGGGTCGCGGCGCAGGCGCGCCTGGCGGACCACCTCGGCATCGAGCGCTTCGCCGCGGTGATGGGCGGGTCGCTCGGCGCCATGCAGGCGCTGCAGTGGGCGCTTTCCTACCCCGAGCGCGTGCGCCACTCGATCGTCATCGCCGCCACGCCGCGTCTTTCGGCGCAGAACATCGCCTTCAACGAGGTCGCGCGCCAGGCGATCATGACCGACCCGGACTTCCACGGCGGGCACTACTACGAGAAGGGCGTGGTGCCGGTGCGGGGGCTACGCATCGCGCGCATGATCGGCCACATCACCTACCTGTCGGACGACGCGATGATGGAGAAGTTCGGGCGCGTGCTGCGCGGCAAGAGCACGCCGGGCTTCGGCTTCGACGTCGACTTCGAGATCGAGAGCTATCTGCGCTACCAGGGCGACAAGTTCGCGACCTACTTCGACGCCAACACCTACCTCAGGATCACCAAGGCGCTCGACTACTACGACCCGGCGGCCGATTTCGGCGGCGACCTGTCGGCGGCCTTCGCGCGCGCAAGCGCCGATTTCCTCGTCGTGTCCTTCACCTCCGACTGGCGCTTCGCGTCGGCGCGCTCGCGCGAGATCGTGCGCGCCCTCCTGGATAACCGGCGCGTGGTGTCCTACCTCGAGATCGACGCGCCGCAGGGGCACGACGCCTTCCTGCTCGACGATCCGCGCTACCACGGCGCGCTGCGCGCCTATTACGGCAACGTCGCCCTGTGACCGAGACCGACGTCATCGCCGGCTGGATCGCGCCCGGCGCGCGCGTGCTGGACCTGGGCTGCGGCGACGGCAGGCTGCTCAAGGTCCTGTGGGAGGCGAAGCGCTCGCCCGGCTACGGGGTCGAGATCGACGACGCGCACGTGCTCGAGTGCCTGAGGAACGACGTCAATGTCCTGCAGATGGACCTGGAGGACGGTCTGGCCACGTTCGCCGACCAGTCCTTCGACAGCGTGATCCTCTCGGAGACCCTGCAGGCGATCCACCGCCAGGAGCCGCTGCTGAAGGACATGCTGCGCGTGGGGCGCGAAGCGATCGTGTCCTTCCCCAACTTCGGCTACTGGCGCGCGCGCATCCAGATCGCGCTCGCCGGCCACATGCCGGTATCGAAGGAGCTGCCCTACCAGTGGTACGACACGCCCAACGTGCACCACTGCACGCTGGTGGACTTCGAGGCGCTGTGCGCGCGGCTCGGCATGCGCATCCTCGAGCGCGTCGTGCTGCGCGACGGCGCGCCCGTCGCGATGCTGCCGAACCTGCTCGGCAGCATCGCGGTCTATCGCGTCACCGCGTAGCGGCTACTTGCCCGCCGCCGGCTTGGGCGCCGGCTCCACCGTCAGCGCCACGGCCTCGGTGAACACCGCCTCGACCTGGTCGCCCTTCTTCACTTTCGCGAGCTGCTTCGGGTCCTGCAGCTGCAGGTCGACGTAGTTGCCCCTGGGGCCCTTGAGCGTCACGGTCATCGCCTTCTTGTTCACCGCGACCACGTTCGCGATCACGTGGACCTGCCGGCCAACGGCGACGCCGGGCCGCTCGCCGGGCTTCGCGGTCACCGCGTCCTTCGCGTCGGTGCGCTCCATGATGCCCGAGCCGCCTTTCTTCAGCTCCAGCGTGACCGACTGGATGAAGCGCGCCACGACGTGGTCGCCGAGCCCGATCTGGTCGTAGTTCTTCACCTCGTCACTGGCGAAAACCGTCGTCACCCGGCCATTGGCCGCCTTCAGGTCGATGCTGCGCGCCGCCTTGTCCAGTCCCACGACCACCGCGCGCACTTCGAGCACGCGCGCGCCGGCGGCCTTGCCCTCGCCGACGGCCTTCACCTCCATCGCCTTGGGCGCAGGGGCCTGCTGGGCGTACGCGAAACTGACGGTCATCGCCGCAACAGCGGCGAGCAGGAATCTGTTCATCATGGTCTCCACGGAAAATGTTGCAGGGGGGAAGTACTGCTAGGGGGGCGGGAGTATAGCAGCCGCAGGAACTAGTTCCGGTACGGGGATTGACCGCATGCGCCCCTCCGGCGCAGCATCGACCCGGCAGCTACCAAGAAACCTATTCCGGGAGGAACAGCAGATGAGCAAATCCACTGCGGGCGCCTGGGCAGTCGCCGCGGCGATCGCCCTTGCGGGTTGCGCGGACATGCAAAGCAAGATGCCCGACTGGATGCCGGGCAGCGGCGCGGTGTCAGTCAGCCTGAGCGGCGCCGAAGAAGTGCCGCCGGTCAAGACCTCGGCCACCGGCAGCGGCAGCTTCCGGGTCGCCGAAGACGGCACGATCACCGGCAGCGTGACCACCAAGGACGTCGCGGGCACGGCGGCGCACATCCATCTGGGCGCCAAGGGCAGGAACGGCCCGGTCATCGTGCCGCTCACCAAGAACGGCGACACCTACAGCGTGCCGGCGGGCCGCAAGCTCACCGAATCGCAGCTGAAGGCGTTCAAGCAGGGCGAGCTCTACGTCAACGTGCACAGCGCGCGCTACAAGGGCGGCGAAGTGCGCGCGCAGATCCAGCCCTGAGCGCGCGCTAGCGCGTTGCCGCGCAGACGTCGGCCTCGCGCCGGCAGGCCTCCTGGCAGGCCTGCGCCGCGGCGCTGTCGGTCGACGTCCGCCGGCAGATCTGCAGGCATTCGTTCTGCGCCACCGCGCAACTCGGCTCGTCGTCGCCGACCACCAGCACCTGGTACAGGTAATAGCCGGCGCCCACGGCGATCGCCAGCACGACCAGCGTCCCGAACCAGCCCAGCCCTCGCTCTTGCCTACGCATCGGCATCCTCCCGCGCTGGCCCAGTCTAGCGCGCGCCGCCCTCGCCGTTCCGTCCCGCCGAGCCGACCGGCAGGTCGGCAAGCCCGGAGCGGATCATGAACCAGAACAGGATCACGCCCGGCAGCGCGACAAAGGCGGTGAGCAGGTAGAAGTTCACGTAGCCCAGGGCGTCGATCAGGCCGCCGGCCGTCGTGCCGGTGAGGAAGCGCCCCGCGATGCTCGCCAGCGCGGACAGCAGCGCGTACTGCGTCGCCGTGAAGCGCAGGTTGCACAGCGCCGAGAGGTAGGCGACCACCGTCACGCCGCCGATGCCGCTGGCAAAGTTCTCGAAGCCGACCGCCGCGGCCATGCCGGTGTTGGTGTGGCCCGCCGCCGCGAGCGCCGCGAAACTCAGGTTCGACACCGCCATCAGCACGAGGCTCACCAGCACCGAGCGCTTCATCCCCAGGCGCGCGTACAGCACCCCGCCTGCCAGGATGCCGGCGAGCAGGGCAGCGAAGCCGATGCCCACGTCGTAGAACGCCACTTCGTCGTTGGTGAAGCCGAGGTCCTGGAACAGCAGCCGCAGCGTGAGGTTGGCGAGCGTGTCGCCGATCTTGTGGATGAGGACGAACAGCAGGACGACGAGCGCGCCCTGGCGCTGGAGGAACTCGAGGAGCGGGCTGAAGTACGCGGCCAGCGCGCCGGCCAGTCCGCGCCGGCGCGCCGGCGCCTGGTGGCGCGACGGCTC
>DATFEJ010000185.1:0-5880 GCA_035251235.1 Burkholderiales bacterium | reverse complement strand
CGAAGCCGCGCAGGCTCGCCTCCGCGCCGCGGCCCGAGCGGCGGATCGCGGCCTCGCAGGCCTCGCGCGGCAGGGGCAGCACGCCCGAGCCCGCCATCGCGCCGAACAGCACGGCGTTGATGACCGTGCCGTGCTCCTGGGCAAGCTGGCGCATGTCGAACAGCACGGCGCGCTTGGCCAGCTGCCGCGCTGCCTCGAGCACCCGCTCCTCGGGAAAGCGGCCGTCGGCCATCTGCATCTTCTCGACCGTGGCGTAGATGCGGTGCGTGGAGGCGATCAGCGTGGTGCGCTCCGGGGTGACGTAGCCGTTCTGCAGGGCGCGGCCCGCCTCGAGGAGCTCTGAGGCGACCATCACGTCCACGTTGCCGGGGCTCGGGGTGAGCGACAGCACGGGCTCCCGCTTGCCCAGCGTCTCGCGCCGCACGGGGTAGATCTCGAGGTAGTAGGTCGTGGCGCCGGTACGCTGCGCCACGCCGGGAATCGAGGTGGCCTGCGCGGGGTAGCCGCGGGCCGTGGCCGCGTGCATCAGCCAGTCCGCCAGCATGCCGCCGCCTTCGCCGCCCAGCGCGGCGATCAGCACGGTGATCGAGCGTTCCGGGAGGTTCACGCGGGGACGACCAGCGCGCGCAGGCGGGCGAGGGCGCGGTCGAGCAGCGAAGGGTTCTGCACGACCTCGGCGCGGTAGAAGGACGGGCAGAGCGTCGCCGCGTGGGCGTTCTCGCCGCACAGTCCGCAGCCGACGCAGCCCTCGATCACGGTAGCCACGGGATCGCGACGCAAGGGATCGGGGTTGTCCTTCACCGTGAGCGTCGGGCAGCCCGAGAGCCGGATGCAGGAGTGGTCCCCGGTGCAGGTGTCCTCGTCCACGCCGTACTTCACGCGCACCGTGCGCTCGCCCGCGGCGAGCGCACGGGCGGTCTCGGGGCGCGCGCGGCGCTGGCGCTCCAGCTGGCACTCGCCCTCGGCGACGATCACCTTGAGGCCGCCCTCGTCGGTGGTGAGCGCCTCGGTAAGCGTCTTCTGCATCTGGGCGACGTGGTAGGTATGCACCGTCTTGACCCAACGCACGCCCAAGCCTGCGAGCGCATTCTCGATGGTGCGATCGGCGTGCGCGGCGCTCCTGCCGCTCGTGTCGCGCGCGTCCTTCGGCGGCGAGGAGATCAGCTCCTGCGTGCCGGTCGCCGAGGCGTAGCCGTTCTTCATCACCACCAGCACCGCGTCGCCCTTGTTCAGAAGATTCGAGGCCACGCCCGAAAGCAGGCCGTTGTGCCAGAAGCCGCCGTCGCCCATCACGGCGAGCGGGCGCTTGGCCATCATGGGCCCCACCGCGGCGGCGGACGCGAGGCTCATGCCGTAGCCGAGGATCGAGTTGCCCATCGAGAAGGGCTCGAAGGTGGCGAAGGCGTGGCAGCCGATGTCGCCCGAGATGTGCGGGCGGCCGGTTTTCTTCTCGGCGATCTTGAGCGCGGCGAACACCGGCCGCTCGGGACAGCCGATGCAGAAGTTCGGCGGGCGCGCGGGCAGCGGCGCGCCGAGGAGCGCCGCGGCCTGCTGGCGGATGCCGGCGATGCTCGAAAGCCACCGGGCGCCGCTCGCGAGGTCGAGCCGCGGCTCGTGCTCGCCGAAGAACTTCTGCAGCCCCTGCACCATCAGCTCGGCGGAGTATTCGCCGGCCATGGCCATCAGGTCCTTGCCATGCAGCCTGGTCTGCACGTCGCGGCGCCGCAGCGTGGTGGCGATGTCCTGCTCGATGAATTCCGGCTGGCCTTCCTCGAGCACCAGCACCGCGCGCTTGCCGGCGCAGAAGGCCGTGATCTCCTCGGGCACCAGGGGATAGACGACGTTCAACGCGAGGATCGGAACGCGGCTGGCGCCGAAGGGATCGGCAAGCCCCAGCACCTGCAGCGCGCGCTGCAGGGTGTTGAACAGGCCGCCCTGCACGACGATGCCGACGCCGTCCAGATCGCCCGGGAAGGTCTCGTTGAGCTTCTCCTCGGCGATGAAGCGCCGCGCCTCGGGCATGCGCACTTCGACCTTGTGCTTTTCCTGGCGGAAAGTGGCCGGCGGATGCGACAGGCGCTCGTAGTCGAAGCCGGCCGGCGCGCCGCGGTGGCGCGTGGAGAGCGTCGCCGCGCGGTTGGCGCTCGCCGCGAACTCGCCCTGCACGTGGCAGGCGCGGATGCGCAGGTCGACGATCACCGGCGTGCTGGAGGCTTCCGAGAGCGCGAAGCCCTTTTCCACCATGCGCACGATGGTCGGCAGGTCGGGCCGCGGATCGAGCATCCAGAGCTGCGACTTGAGCGCGAAGGCGTGCGTGCGCTCGAGCGCGACGCTCGCGCCCTCGCCGTAGTCCTCGCCCGCGATGATCAGCGCGCCGCCCATGACGCCCGCCGTGGAAAGGTACGAGAGCGCGTCGGCGGCGACGTTGGTGCCGACGATCGATTTCCAGGTCACCGCGCCGCGCACCGGGTAGCTGATCGAGGCGCCGAGCATGGCTGCGGCGGAGGCCTCGTTGGTGCAGGCCTCGACGTGCACGCCGAGCTCTTCCATGTAGTCGCGCGCCTGCACCATGACGTCGAGCAGGTGCGACACCGGCGCGCCCTGGTAGCCGCCGACGTAGGACACGCCCGACTGCAGCAGCGCCTTGGTGACGGCGAGGATGCCTTCGCCGCGGAACACCGCGCCGTCGCCCAGCTTCAGGCTCTCGATCTCGCTGGCGAAGGCGCGTTCCATGTCAGGCGGGAACGAACAGGCTGCGCAGGCCGCGCAGCGCGCGGTCGAGCAGGGTCGGGTTCTGGATCACCTCGGCGCGGTAGAAGGACGGGCAGAGCGTCGCGGCGTGCGCATTCTCGCCGCACAGGCCGCAGCCGACGCACCCGTCGATCACGGTGGCCACCGGGTCGCGGCGCAGCGGATCGGGATTGTCCTTGACGGTCAGCGTCGGGCAGCCCGAGAGCCGGATGCAGGAGTGGTCCCCGGTGCAGGTGTCCTCGTCCACGCCGTACTTGACGCGCACCGTGCGCTCGCCCCTGGCGAGCGCGGCGGCGACCTGCGGCCTGAGCTTGCGCTGGCGCTCGAGCTGGCACTCGCCGTCGGCGACGATCACCTTGAGCGCGCTGTAGTCCGAGGTCATCGCGTCCTTCAGCGTCTTCTTCATCTCGCCGACGTGATACGTGTGCACGGTGCGCATCCAGCCGACGCCCAGGCCCTGCAGCGCGCGCTCGATCGACATGTCGGGCGCCTTGTGCGCGCTGTGCTGCGGGCTGGAGGGCAGCTCCTGCGTGCCGGTGGCCGAGCTGTAGCCATTCTTCATGATGACGAGGATGCCGTCGTCCTTGTTGAACACGGCGTTGGCCACGCCCGAGGTGAGCCCGTTGTGCCAGAAGCCGCCGTCGCCCATGATGGTCACCGAGCGCCGGCCGAACATCGGGTCGATCGCGGAGTTCGAGGCGAGCCCCAGGCCGTAGCCGAGCACCGTGTGGCCGATGTTGAACGGCGGCAGCGTGGAGAACGTGTGGCAGCCGATGTCCGCCGACACGTGGTACTTGCCGAGTTCCTTCTCCACCAGCTTCATGGCCGCGAATACCGGCCGCTCCGGGCAGCCGACGCAGAAGCCCGGCGGGCGCGTGGGCAGCGGCTCGCCGAGGAGCGCGGCCGCCCGCTTCTTCGGTGCGACGAGCTCCGCGAGCCGCTGCTCGGCGCCGAGGAACCTCGCCATGCCGGCGAGCACGACCTCGCCGGTGTACTCGCCCGCCATCGGCAGCGGGCCCTTGCCGAGCACCTTGACGCCGTTGACGTCGTGGCGGCGGAGCAGCGCGAGGATCGCGTCCTCGAGGTAGGCGGGCTGGCCTTCCTCGACGATCAGCACCTCGCGCTTGCCGGCGCAGAAGGCGACGATCTCCTCGGGCACCAGCGGGTAGGTCACGTTCATGCAGTAGATCGGGATGCGCGCGGCGCCGAAGGCGTCCGCCAGCCCGAGCTGCTGCAGCGCGCGAATGACGGCGTTGTACAGGCCGCCCTGGCAAAGGATGCCGACGTCCTCGCGCTCGCCCGCGAACACCTCGTTCAGCGCGTGCTCGCGGATGAACTGCACGGCGGCCGGCCAGCGCACCTCGATCTTGTGCTTTTCCTGCGCGTAGGTGGCGGGCGGCAGGCTGATGCGGCCGAAATCGAAGTCCGGGTTCTCCAGCACGCTGCGGCGCGAGTAGCGCGCCGCGCGGTTGGCGCGCGTCGCGAAACTGCCCTGCACGTGGCAGGCGCGAATGCGCAGCTCGAGCAGCACCGGCGTGCTCGAGGCCTCCGACAGCTCGAAGCCTTTCTCCACCATGTCGACGATCTTCGGCAGGCTGGGCCGCGGATCGAGCAGCCACATCTGCGATTTCATGGCGAAGGCGTGGCTGCGCTCCTGGATGATGGAGGCGCCCTCGCCGTAATCCTCGCCGAGCACGATGAGCGCGCCGCCCTTCACGCCGGCGGAAGCGAGATTGGAGAGCGCATCCGAGGCCACGTTGGTGCCGACCGTGGACTTGAAGGTGACGGCGCCGCGCAGCGGGTAATTGATCGAGGCGCCGAGCATCGCCGCGGCGCCCGCCTCCGAGGCGTTGGTCTCCACGTGCACGCCGAGCTCGTCGAGGATGTCGCGCGCGTCGTTCAGCACGTCCATCATGTGCGACACCGGCGCGCCCTGGTAGCCGCCGACGTAGGACACGCCCGACTGCAGGAGCGCCTTGGTGACCGCGAGGATGCCCTCGCCGTGGAACACCGCGCCTTCGCCCAGCTTGAGCTTCTCGACCTCTTCCTTGAACGAGCGCTCCATACGGCTAAGATTACCAGATGCGTATCGCGGTTCTCGGCGGCGGCAACGGCGCTCTCGCGGCGGCTGCCGACCTCACGGAAAAGGGGCACGAGGTGCGCTGGTGGCGCCGGAACGCGCAGGCGCTGCGCGCCGTGATCAACCTCGAGGACGCCGCGGGTATCCGCGAGATCCGGGTCGCACGGATGTGCGCCGACATCGGCGAGGCGGTGCGCGGCGCGGAGCTCGTCTTCCTGCCGGACCCGGCCTTCACCCAGGCGGACAACGCGCGGCGCCTCGCGCCGCACCTCGCCGACGGGCAGGTGGTGTTCCTGGCGCCGGGCTCGTTCGGCGCCTACGCGATGCGCGAGGCGATGCGCACGCGCTGCGCCGTGGCCGAGACCGGCACGCTGCCCTGGCTGACGCGCAAGCACGGGCCCGGGACCGCCGCGATCACCGCGCGCGCCACGCGCCTGCCCACGGGGGTTTACCCGTCGTGCCGGCATGACGAGGCCTTTGCCGTGGCGAAGCGCGCGTTTCCCGCGGTGGAGCCGGTGGAGGACGCGCTCTCGGCGGCGCTCATGAACGCGGGCCCGGTCATCCATCCGCCGCTCGTGCTGATGAACGCCGGGCCGCTCGAGCATTTCGAGCGCTGGGACATCCACAAGGAGGGCACGCAGCCCTCCATCCGGCGCGTCACCGACGCGCTCGACGCCGAGCGCATCGCGGCGCGCGAGGCGCTCGGCTATGCGCCGCCGCACTTCCCGCTCGCCGACCATTACCGCGCCGATGGCGACGAATGGATGTACGGCCGGCGCGTGCACCAGAAGCTGACCGACTCGGGAGACTGGCAGGAGAGGATCGTGCTCGCCGAGCACCGCTACATGCGCGAGGACGTGGAAATGGGGCTCGCCTTCCTCGTTTCGGTGTGCGAGTGGGCGGGCGTCGCCTGCCCGGTGGCGCGCGGGCTGCTCGCGCTCGGCTCGGCGGTGCTGGGGCGAGACCTGCGCGCGAGCGGCAGGACGCTGGAGAGCCTAGGACTGGCCAGGCTTTCGCCCGAAGAAATGAAGTCCTTGCTGAAGCAGGGA
>DATFEJ010000284.1:0-11249 GCA_035251235.1 Burkholderiales bacterium | reverse complement strand
TGAAGCGCTGCGCACGCCGGCGTTCTGGCTGCTCTCGCTGTTCACGCTCCTCGTCTTCCCGGTGCAGGCCGGGCTCAGCCTGCACCAGGCGCCGCTATTCATCGAGCGCGGCCTCGATCCGACCGTGGCGGCGACGGCGGTGAGCACCTTCGCACTGCTCTCGGCGATCGCCGGCTTCGCCTACGGCTTCTGGCCGCGGCGCGTGCCGCTGCGCTTCGCGCTCGCGCTCGCCGCGGCGACGCTGCTGGCCGCCAGCCTGCTGCTCGCCAGGGTTTCCTCGCCGCTCGAAGCCTACGCCGCCGCTGCGCTCTTCGGCGCGGGCGTCGGGGGCCTGCTCACCGTGCTGCCGATCGCCTGGGCGGACTACTTCGGCCGCTCGAGCTTCGGCGCGATCCGCGGCGTGGCGCTCGGTTTCCAGATCGCAGGGCAGGCCGCGGGGCCGGTGCTGTCGGGCGTGCTGCGCGACTGGACGGGGAACTACGCGGCGCCGCTCGCCACCTTCGCGGGGCTCGCGCTCGCGGCGGGCGTGGTGGCGCTCGTCGCGGTGCCCCCCGGGCGTGCTCAGCCCGCGATGTAGTGCTCGAGCTGCTCGATGATGAATTTCTGCTCGGAGATCACGTCCTTCACCAGGTCGCCGATCGACACGAGGCCGACGAGCTGCCCCCTGTCGAGCACCGGCAGGTGGCGGAAGCGGTTCTCGGTCATGAGCGCCATGCATTCCTCGCTCGTGCGCCCGGGACCCACGTACATGACCTGCGTGGTCATGATGTCGCGCACGGGCGTGTCCTGCGCGGGCCTGGCCATGGGAAAGAACTTGCGCGCCAGATCACGCTCGGTGACGACGCCTACGACGCTGCCGCCTTCGAGGACCAGCAGTCCGCCGATGTTCTTCTCGGCCATCAGCCGCACGGCCTCGAATACCGTGGCGTCGGGGGCGATGGTGTGGACGGCGCGGTCGGGCTTCTGCTTGAGGATCTGTGCGACGGTGGACATGGGCGCCTCCCTGGCAGGCCTTCATGGTATTCCTGTCCGCGGCCGGCTTCCAGATTGAGCTTGGTCAAGTCGACCCGTCCGAAGCGCGCTAGGCTTGTCCATGGGGGATTGAAATGGGCGCTTACCTGATCGAAGGACTGCTGGATCTGCCGTGGTGGGGCTACGTCCTCGCGGCCTTGGCGTTGACCCACGTCACCATCGCAGCGGTGACCATCTTCCTGCACCGCGCCCAGGCGCACCGGGCGCTCGACCTGCATCCGGCGGTGAGCCATTTCTTGCGCTTCTGGCTGTGGCTGACGACCGGCATGGTGACCCGCGAGTGGGTCGCCGTGCACCGCAAGCACCACGCCAAGTGCGACACGCCCGAGGATCCGCACAGCCCGCGCATCTACGGCATCGCGCGCGTGCTGTTCGGCGGCGTGTTCCTGTACGTGGCGGCGGCGCGCGATCCGCATGCGCTGGAGCGCTACGGCCAGGGCACGCCCGACGACCGGCTGGAGCGCCACCTCTACTCGAAGTACCAGAGCCTCGGCCTCATCCTCATGGGGGTGGTCGACGTCGTCGTGTTCGGCATCGGCCCGGGGCTGCTCATCCTGCTCGCGCAGATCGTGTGGATTCCGTTCTGGGCGGCGGGCGTCATCAACGGCGCGGGGCACTACTGGGGCTATCGCCACTGGTCGACGCCCGACTGGAGCACCAACATCATTCCCTGGGGCATCCTCATCGGCGGCGAGGAGCTGCACAACAACCACCACGCCTTCGCCACCTCGGCGAAGCTGTCGAACAAGTGGTACGAGATCGACCTGGGCTGGGGCTACATCCGGCTGTTGCAGGCCGCAGGGCTGGCGAAGGTGAAGCACGTGCCGCCCAGGCCGCTGCTCGCCGCGCCCAAGCCGGTGGTCGATCCGCAGACGCTGCAGGCGGTGATCGCCAACCGCTACGCGGTGCTCGCCGAGTTCGGCCGCTCGCTGTGGCACATCTACACGGAGGAGATCCGCAAGCTGCGGCGCACGGCGCCGGAGGATGCGGTCGCCCTCGAGCGCCTCGAGCCGCTGCTGGATCGCGACGAGAAGATCCTGGGCGAAGACGCGCGGCGCAAGCTCGCCGAGACGCTGCCCAAGTCGAGCGCGCTGCAGACCGTGTACGCCATGCGCCATGAGCTCGCGGCGCTGTGGGGGCGCTCGCTCGCCTCGCGCGAGCAGCTCGTCGCGCAGCTGCAGGACTGGTGCCGGCGGGCGGAAGCGAGCGGCATCCAGTCGCTCGCGGAGTTCTCGCTGCGCCTGCGCAGCTACGCCTGAGTGCCGCAGATCACCTCCAATCCGATCCTCAACAAGCGCTTCAACCGCGCGATCGAGCTCGCGCTCGAGCTGCACCGCAGGCAGGTGAGAAAGCGCGCGATCGTGCACCGCGGCAACCGCGCCGCCGCCGAGGTGCCGTACTTCTCGCACCTGATGATCGTCGCCGGCACGGTGCTCGACTACGGCGGCACGGAAGAAGAGGCGGCCGCCGCGCTGCTGCACGATTCGGTCGAGGACCAGGGCGGGCTGCCGACGCTGCAGCGCATCCGCAAGTCGCTCGGCGCCGAGGTGGCGAGGATCGTGCAGGGCTGCACCGACAGCCTGGAGACGGACGAGACCCGCAAGGAAGCCTGGAAGCTGCGCAAGACGCGCTACCTGCAGCACCTCGAGGAAGCCGACGCGTCCGTGCTGCTCGTGTCGATGGCCGACAAGCTGCACAACTGCCGCGCGGCGCTGCGCGGCCTGCGGCGCGAGGGCGAGCGCTACTGGCTGCGCTTCAACGCGGGCAAGGCGGACCAGCTCTGGTACTACCGCGCGCTCGCCGAGGTGGCGCAGCGGCGCGGCCAGGGCACGCGCGCGGAGGAGCTGGTCAACGACTTCGCGCTGTGCGTGGCCGAGCTGGCCAAGCGCAGGCGCGCGCACGCGTGACGCGCGCGCGCGAGGTCGCCGGGCTCGCGGTCTTCATCGCCATCAACGTCGCGGTCTCGGCGCTCGGCGGCTGGGCGACGGCGGCAAGCGTCGGCACCTGGTACCAGGGGCTCGCCAAGCCCGCGTTCAATCCGCCCGACTGGATCTTCGCGCCGGTGTGGGGCGCGCTCTACCTGATGATCGCCATCGCGGGCTGGCGCGTGTGGCGGCGCGGCAGCGGGCAGGCGCGCGGCGCGCTCATGGTCTACGCGGTGCAGCTCGCGCTCAATCTCTCGTGGTCGTTCGTGTTCTTCGGCGCGCGCCTCATCGGCCCGGCGCTCGCGGTGATCGCGGCGCTGCTCGCGGCCATCGTCGCCAACGCGTTCCTCTTCTGGCGCATCGACCGCATGGCCGGTGCGCTGCTCGTGCCGTATGCCGCCTGGGTGTCGTTCGCCACGCTGCTGACCGCGGCGCTGTGGCGGCTAAACTAGCTTCTTTAGGGAGCCCCCGATGGCCAAGGCCTACATGATCGTCACCTACCGCTCGGTCAGCGATGCCGACGCGCTGGCCGCGTACGCGAAGCTCGCCGGGCCCGCGGTCCAGGCCGCGGGCGGCAAGTTCCTGGTGCGCGGCACCCCCGCCAGGACCTACGAAGCGGGGTTGAAGGAGCGCACGGTGGTGACCGAGTTCCCGAGCCTCGCGCAGGCGATTGCCGCGTACGAAGGACCCGCCTACGCCAAGGCGCTCGAGGCGCTGGGCAAGAACGCCGCGGTGCGCGACATGCGCATCGTGGAGGGCGTGGAGTGATGACTCCCCACGGCGTCATTCCGGCGGTGCTGCTGCCTTTTCACGAGGACCTGTCGATCGACGAGGCGTCGTACCGTGCGCACCTGCGGGACGTGGGCTCGGTCGCGGGCATCTCGGCGATCACGATCAACGCGCACGCCTCCGAGGTCGCCTCCTGCACCTTCGAGGAGCAGCGGCGCGTGCTCGCCATCACGCAGGAGGAGATCGGCGCGCGCCTGCCGATCGTGAACGGCGTGTATGCCGAGGGCAGCCTCGAGGCGGCGCGCATCGCCCGCATGGCCGAGGAGGGCGGCGCCGCGGCGCTGCTGGTGTTCCCCTCGGGCATCACCACCTTCGGCCAGCGCCCGGAGATGGCCGTCGAGCACTTCCGGCGCATCGCCGATGCGAGCGACCTGCCGCTGATCGTCTTCCAGTACCCGCTCGCGGGCGGGCAGGGCTATCCGCTCGCCACGCTGCTCAGGATCATCGAGGCGGTGCCCACGGTGCGCGCCATCAAGGACTGGAGCGCGAACCCGCAGCTGCACGAGCGCCAGATCCGCGCGCTGCAAGCGCGCACGCCGCCGGTGAACGTGCTCACCACGCACAGCGCCTGGCTGATGAGCTCGCTCGCGCTGGGCTGCAAGGGCCTGCTCTCGGGCAGCGGCTCGGTGATCGCCGACCTGCAGGCGCAGCTCTGGCGCGCGGTGCAGGCGAAGGACCTCGCCACGGCGCAGCAGCTGAACGACCGCATCTGGCCGACCGCCGAGGTGTTCTACAGCGAGCCCTGGGTCGACATGCACAACCGCATGAAGGAAGCGCTGGTGCTGCTCGGCAAGCTGCCGCGCGCCGTGGTGCGCCCGCCGCTCATGAAGCTGCCGGCCGCGGAGATCGAGCGCATCCGCCAGGCGCTCGTCGCGGCGGGCCTGCTCACGGGAGCAGCACGATCTTTCCCTGAACCCGGCGCGACTCGAACCGCGCCAGCGCCTCGCCGAAGCGCGCGAGCGGATAGCGCGCCGTGATCTCGGGCCTGAGCTTGCCCTCGCCGTAGAGCGCGTAGAGCTCTTCCTGCACGCGCTGCACGCGCCCGGGCTCGCGCCCGCGGTAGTCGGTCCACTGCAGCCCGATCACGGAGAGGTTCTTGACCAGCAGGTAGCCCGCCTTCACCTCGGGGATGCGCCCGGAGGCGAAGCCGATCGACACCAGGCGCCCGCACCAGGCGAGCGCGCGCAGCGCGCCGTCGAAGGCGTCGCCGCCCACGTTGTCCAGCACGATGTCCACGCCGCGCTTGCCCAGCGCCGCATGCACCTGCGCGCGCACGCGCTCGCGCAGGTCCGGCGCGGCAAGGTCGATGATGTGGTCGGCGCCGTGGCGCCTGCACAGCTCGCCCTTTTCCGTGCTGGTGACGCCGGCGAGCACGGTGGCGCCGAGCGCCTTGGCGAGCTGCACGCACGCGAGGCCCACGCCGCCGGAGGCGCCGGTGACGAGCACCGACTCGCCCTTGCGGTACGCGCCGCGCTCCAGCAGCGCGAAGTGCGCGGTCTGGTAGGCGAGCGCGAGCACGGCGCCCTCGTCGAAGGGCATCGCCGGCGGCATGCGATAGCAGATCGCCTCCGGCACCACCACCTTTTCCGCGAAAGCGCCGTACTCGGGCAGCGCCATGGCGTGATCGCCCACGCGCAGGCGCGTCACGCCTTCGCCGACCGCGCCGACCACGCCCGCGACCTCCTTGCCCGGGCTGAAGGGCCGCGGCGGCAGCAGCTGGTAGCTGCCCTGCATCACCATCAGGTCGGGAAAGTTGACGCCCCACGCGCGCGCCTCGACCAGCACCTCGCCCCGCGCGGGCGAGGGGTCGGGCAACGTCTCGAGCCTGTGCTGCGCGAGGGGCCCGTGCTCGCGGACGATCACCGCGCGCATCGCCGGCTAGGCGCGCAGCTTGGCGACGCGCGCGCGGCGCGCGGGCGCGTAGGCCGCGTCGCCCAGCGCCTCGTAGAGCGCCTGCGAGACGTCGAAGTGCGCCGCGAGCCCGGTGCGCTCGAGCAGCGCAATCGGGCCTTCGGGGTAGCCCAGGCCGAGCTTGAGCGTCGCGTCCATGTCCTCGGCCGTGGCGAGCCCTTCGTCCAGGCGCCGCAGCGCCGCATTGAGGTAGGGCCGGATGAGCCGGTCGACGATGCGCCCGGGAAAGTCGTTGCACACCGCGACCGCGAGGCCCGCGTGCTCGAACACCTTCTTCGCGGCGGCGAGCGCGGCGGGAGCGGTGCCGGGCTGCTTGACCAGCTCCACGAGCTTCGTCGGCTCGGCCTCGCCGAGGCGAAAGCGCGCGAAGCCGAGCACGTTCGAGCCTTCGGTGCCGCGCGATTCGCCCGTGTGCACGCCGAGGCACTCCGTGCCGAGCTCGAGCAGGATGGCGGCCTTGCGGTCGCGCTCCTCGATGCTCGCCAGCCCGCGCGCCACGTCGGCGCCGATGACGACGACCACGTCGCCCGCCGCCGCCGCGCCCTGCGTGAGCGCGTGCGCCGCGGGAAAGGAGCGGCTCCGGCCGGTGTCGATGAGGCAGTAGGCCATCCTCAGGCTCCGAACATCTTCGAGTCCTGGTAGACGTGAAAGCCGCGCCCGGACTTCTTGCCGAGGTGCCCGGCGGCGATCATGCGCTTCACGAGCGGCGGGCAGGCGGCGCGCGGCTCGTGCGTCAGGCCGTGCATCGCCTCGCACAGCAGCAGCTGCGTATCCATGCCCACGAGGTCGAGGAGCTCGAAGGGCCCCATGGCGTAGCCCATCGCGCCCTTGATCGCCTTGTCGATCTCGGCGGGCTCGGCCACGCCCGACTCGACCAGGCGTATGGCGTCGTTGTTGAACGGGATGAGGAAGTAATTGAGGATGAACCCCGGGTTGTCGCGCGTTTTCACCGGGTGCTGGCCGAGCGCCTGGCAGAACTCCCACGCCGCCTGGAAGCTCGCTGCGCTGGTGTTCAGGCCGGGCGACATCTCCACCAGCTTCATCAGCTGCGCGGGCAGGCAGAAATGCATGCCGACGAAGCGGTCGTCGCGCCCCGAGCCGCCGGCGATCTCGGTGATCGAGATGGTCGAGGTGTTCGAGGCGAAGAGCGTGTGCGGCGGGCAGATGCGATTGAGCTCGCCGAACAGCGCGTGCTTCACCTTGAGGTCCTCGAACACCGCCTCGACGACGATGTCGCAGGCCTGGAAGTCCTCGAGCCGCGTCGTGCCCACGAGGTTGCCGAGGATCGTCGCTACCTGCTCGGGCTTCAGCTTGCCGCGCTCGACCGACTTGGCGAAGAACGCCTCGCTCTGCCGGCGCGCCCTGGCGAGCGCCTCGGCGCGCGTGTCGTACACCAGCGTGCGAAAGCCCGCGCGCGCGGCGACGATGGCGATGCCCGCGCCCATGGTGCCGCAGCCCGCGACGCCTACGGTCCTGATCTGTGTCATGGCCTACTTTCGGATGAAGTGCCGCCCGATGAGCTGGCGGTGAACCTGGTTGGTGCCTTCCCAGATCTGCGTGATCTTGGCGTCGCGCATCAGCCGCTCGACGCGGTAGTCCTTGCAGTAGCCGTAGCCGCCGTGCAGCTGCACCGCCTCGGTGGCGATGCGCATGGCGAGGTCCGAGGCGCGCAGCTTCAGCATCGAGGCCTCGATGCCGAAATCCTGCGCGCCGCCGTCCACCAGGCGCGCGACGTGCCACAGCCAGGCCTCGCACTGCGCGAGCTCGGTGGCGAGGTCCGCCAGCAGGAACTGGATGCCCTGGAATTCGACGATGCGCCGGCCCGACTGGCGCCGCTCGTTGATGTAGGCGATCGCGTCCTCGAAGGCCGCGCGCGCGATGCCGAGCGCGTGCGCGGCGACGCTCGGGCGCGAGCGGTTGAGCGAGGCAAGGAGCAGCGCGAGCCCCTCGCCGGGCGCGCCCAGGAGGTTGGCGCGCGGCACGCGGCAGCCGTCGAAGGCGAGCGTCGCCGTGCTCGAGGCGCGGTGCCCCATCTTGTCCTCCGTGCGCACCACCGACAGGCCCGGCGTGCCCTTTTCCAGGATGAGCGCCGAGATCGCCTTGCGCTCGTCATCGATCTCGCTCCACTTGCCGAACAGCAGAATGAGGTCGGCGACGTCGCCGTTGGTGATGAAGGTCTTGCCGCCGTCGACGACGACGTGCTCGCCCTCGGGGCGAAAGCGCGTCTTCATGCCGGTGGCGTCCGAGCCCGCGCTCGGCTCGGTGATGGCGAGCGCAGCGAGGCCGCCCTGCGCGATGCGCGGCAGCAGGCGCTGCTTCTGCTCCTCGGCGCCGAAATCGACCAGCGGCTTCACGGCGTGGAAATTGGTCGCCCAGATGATGCCGGTGGCCGCGCAGGCCTTGCTGATCTCGCGCACGCAGGCGAGATAGGCGGCATACGACAGCGGCGCGCCGCCGTAGGCTTCGGGGATGAACATCGCGTTCAGGCCGAGCGCGTTGATGGCCTTCACGTTCTCCCAGGGGAACGCGGCGCTGCGGTCGTAGTGCTCGGCGTGCGGCATGATCTGCTCGCGCGCGAGCAGGCGCACGCTCGCCACGATCATGCGCTCTTCTTCCTCCAGCTCGAGCATGTCGTCCAGGCGCTCGAAGACGTCCATCAGTGCGCCATCCCTTGTCCGCCGTCCAGGTAGATGGTCTCGCCGGTGAGAAAGGCGTTGTCCTCGGCGAACAGCGACGCCACCAGCCGCGCGACTTCCGCCGCAGCGCCCGGGCGCTTGCCCGGGATGCGGCTCTCGAGGAAGGCGCGCAGCGGCCCCCGCATCGCCTCGGCGTTCAGCTCGGTCTCGATGTAGCCGGGCGCGACGTCGAGCACGCGGATGCCCTTCGCCGCCCACTCCACCGCGAGGCAGCGCGTGATCGCGCCCACCGCGGCCTTGGAGGCGCAGTAGGCGAGGTTGCGCTTGACGCCGAGCTTGTCGAAGAACGAGCCGATGTTGACGATCGTGCCGCCCGCGCGCGCGAGGTACGGATAGGCCTCGCGGCAGGCGACGAACACGGCGCGCGCGTTGGTGTCCATGACCTGGTCGTAGACGCTGCTCGCCAGCTCGTGCGAGCGGCCGTCGAGGTGGATGCCGGCGTTGTTCACCAGCCCGTCGATGCGGCCGGCTTTCTGCGCGAGGGTCCTGAAGGCCTCCTGCAGCGATTCCTCGTCGTTGACGTCGCACGCGATGGGCAGGGTGCCGTCGACGCCGACGGCTTTCCGGGTAAGGGAGCCCACCGTGAAGCCGCGCCGCAGCAGCTCGGCGGCGATCGCCGCGCCGATGCCGCGGCTCGCGCCGGTGACCGCGATCACCTTGCCCGCCATCTCAGCGATCCTTGAACGCGGGCTTGCGCTTGGCGAGGAACGCCGCCATGCCTTCGGCCGCGTCCCCGGTCTGGAACGCGAGCGTCGAGAGATCGGCCTCGATCTTCAGGCCCTCGTGCACCGGCGTATCGAGCGCGCGCTGCACCGCCTCGCGCGCGAAGCCGAGCGCCGGCAGGCTGTAGCCGGAGAACTCGCGCGCGAAGGCGATGCCCGCGGCGAGGGGATCGCCCTCGAGCACGCGGCTCGCGAGCCCCCAGGCGAGCGCGGTCTGCGCATCCACGGTCTTCGCGGTGAGGATCATCTCCAGCGCGCGCGCCTCGCCCACCACGCGCGGCAGGCGCTGCGTGCCGCCGTAGCCCGGGATGAGGCCGAGCTTGATCTCGGGCAGCCCGAGCCTGGCGTTGGGCGTGACGAGGCGAAAGGTGCAGGCGAGCGCGAGCTCCAGGCCGCCGCCGAAGGCGTAGCCGTTGACGATCGCCACCGAGGGCATCGGCAGGCGCTCGATCTTCGCCATGACGGCCTGCCCGATCTCGGCGCCGCGCTTGGTCTGCGCGAGCGTGCGCCCGGCGAGCTCCGCGATGTCGGCGCCCGCGCAGAACGCCTTCTCGCCCGCGCCCGTGACCAGCAGCGCGCGCGCGCCGCCCGCCGCGACTTCGTCGATGGCGCGCGACAGGTCCTCGACCAGCCTGAACGACAGCGCGTTCAGCGCTTGGGGCCGGTTGAGGCGGATGAGCGCGAATTCCTCCACGCGCTGCAGCTCGATGGCCATGTCAATGCTCCTTCACGGTTTCGCTCCAGCGCACCGGCTGCGGCACGATGCGCCCGATTCTCACCCACTCCTGCAGCTCGCGCTTCAGGACCTTGCCGCTCGCGGTGAGCGGGAAGGCCTCCAGGGCGATGAAGTACTCGGGCATGTCGTACTTGGACAGGCCTACGGCGTGCAGGTGGTCGAGCAAGCCCTCGCCGCTCACGTGCTCGCCCTCGCGGCAGATGACCGCGACGCACACCTTCTCGCCCAGGCGCGCGTCGGCCACGCCGAAGGCGGCGGCCTTCTGCACCGCGGCGTGCCGGTGCGCGAGGTCCTCGATCCTCGCGGGGTGGATGTTGTGGCCGCCGCGGATGATGAGGTCCTTCTTGCGGCCGACGATGCGCAGGCAGCCGCGCGCATCCAGCGTGCCGAGGTCGCCGGACATGAACCAGCCGTCCCTGTTGAACGAGTCCTCGGTGGTCGCCTGGTTGTCGAAATAGCCCAGCATGAGCAGCGCGCCGCGCGTGCCGATTTCGCCCACGGTGCCCGCCGGCACCTCGAGGTCCGGGTTCTCCTGGCTGAAGATGCGCGTCTCGTAGCCGTGGCAGGCGCGCCCGCAGGTCTCTACGATGGTCTGCGCGTCGTCCGTGGGCAGCGTGTACTGATGCGAGCCGTTCTCGGTCATGCCGTAGATGTTCTGCGGCGTGATGCCCATGCCGAGGAACGTCTGCGCCACCTCGCGCGGGATCGGCGAGCCCGCCATGTAGAACAGCTTCACCGCGCCGAGCTTCGAAAGGCCGCGGCGCTTCGCCTCGGCGAGGATGTCGATGGCGTGCGTCGGCACGCCCATGATGTAGGTGGCGCCGCACTCGAGCGCCCAGTCGAGCGGCTTGCCGCCCGGCGGCGGGTCGTTCACCACCAGCTCGAAGCCCGCGGCCATCATCTGCTCGATCGCCACGGTGCCGATGTGGTGGCTCATGGGCGAGAGGCTGAGCAGCACGGTCGAGCGATCGTGATGCCAGTCGGCCACCATGGCGCGGCCGTTGGCGAGCAGCGTGTTGTCCGAGTGCATCACGCCCTTGGGCACGCCGGTGGTGCCCGAGGTGAAGGCGAGGTAGACGATCTTGTCGGGATCGGCGACGGGCGGCACGTCGCAGGCCGCGCCCGGCGCGGGGAACGAGGCGCCGCCGACGTCGAATACGGCCTTCATCGGGGGAAGCGCCTGCACGGCGCCCGCGCCGTAGCCCGATTGCATCACGAGCGCCGCCGCGCGCGTGCGCTCGAGGAGCTGCACGATCTCCGCCGCGGTGTAGTTCTGGTGCAGCGAGGGGTTGCACACGTAGCCGTTGCGCGCGCAGGCGAGCAGCGCCACCACGCTCTCGGCGCGCGAGGGCAGCCACACCGCCACGCGCTGGCCGCGGCGCACGCCCGCCTCGTGCAGGCCTTGCGCGGCCGCGTCCACCCAGGCGAGCAGCTCGCG
>DATFEJ010000151.1:0-2262 GCA_035251235.1 Burkholderiales bacterium | reverse complement strand
GCGCCAAGAAGCCGCTCATCATCCTCGGCAAGGGCGCGGCGTATGCGCAAGCCGACGCCGACATCCGGGCGCTGGTCGAGAAGACCGGCATCCCCTACCTGCCGATGTCGATGGCCAAGGGGCTGCTGCCCGACACGCACGCGCAGTGCGCCTCCGCCGCGCGTTCCTTCGTGCTGCCCGCGGCCGACGTGGTGATGCTGATCGGCGCGCGCCTCAACTGGCTGCTGTCGCACGGCAAGGGCAAGACCTGGGGCGGCAAGGGCCACAAGGACTGGGGCGGGCAGAAGTTCATCCAGGTCGACATCTCGCCGCAGGAAGCCGACAGCAACGTGCGCATCGATGCGCCGGTGGTCGGCGACATCGGCTCCTGCGTGCAGGCGCTGCTGGCGGGCATGGGCGGCTGGCCGAAGCCGCCCGCCGACTGGCTGGGCGCCATCCACGACAAGAAGTCCGCCAACGTCGCCAAGATGGCGGAGACGCTGGCGAAGAACCCCTCGCCGATGAACTTCCACAGCGCGCTCGCCGTCGTGCGCGACATCGTCAAGGCCAACCCGGACGCGATGTTCGTCAATGAGGGCGCCAACGCCCTCGACTTCACGCGCAGCATCGTCGACATGTACCAGCCGCGAAAGAGGATCGACGTCGGCACCTGGGGGATCATGGGCGTCGGCATGGGCTACTGCGTGGCCGCGGCCGTCGTCACCCGGCAGCCGGTGATCGCGATCGAGGGCGACAGCGCGTTCGGCTTCTCGGGGATGGAAGTGGAGACGATCTGCCGCTACAACCTGCCGGTCTGCGTGGTCATCTTGAACAACAACGGCGTGTACAAGGGCACCGACGTCAACCCTAGGGGCGGCGACGTGGCGCCCACGGTGTTCGTCAAGGATGCGCGCTACGAGAAGCTGATGGAGGCCTTCGGCGGCGTGGGCGTGTACGCCCGCACGCCGGCCGAGCTGCGCAAGGGGATGGAGGAGGCCCTGCGCTCGCGCAAGCCCACGCTCATCAACGCCGTCATCGACGAGACCGCCGGCACCGAGAGCGGCCGCATCACGAGCCTGAACCCGGCCGCGAAGAAGAAATAGGCACCTGGAGAACAGCATGGAAGCACTCAAGGGCGTCCGCATCCTCGACATGTCGCACGTGCAGGCGGGGCCGACCTGCTCGCAGCTGCTCGCCTGGATGGGCGCCGACGTCATCAAGTTCGAGAACCCGGCGGGCGACGCGACGCGCGGCCAGCTGCGCGACGTGCCGAACGCGGATTCGCTGTACTTCACCATGCTCAACTGCAACAAGCGCTCGATCACCGTCAACATGAAGAGCGCCGAGGGCAAGCAGGTGTTCGTGGACCTGCTGAAGAAGTGCGACATCCTCATGGAGAACTTCGGCCCGGGCGTGCTCGACCGCTTCGGCTTCACCTGGGAGAAGATCCACGAGCTGAACCCGAAGATCGTCATGGGCTCGATCAAGGGCTTCGGCTCCACCGGGCCGTACTCCGATTTCAAGGCCTACGAGAACGTCGCGCAGGCGATGGGCGGGGCGATGAGCACGACCGGCGTGCCGGAGGGCCCGCCGTTCGTCACCGGCGCGCAGATCGGCGATTCGGGCACCGGCCTGCACCTCGCTATCGGCTTGCTCGCCGCGCTGCGCCAGGCGGAGAAGACCGGCCAGGGCCAGTACGTCGAGGTGGCGATGATGGACGGCGTGATGAACCTGTGCCGCGTCAAGTTCCGCGACCACCAGCGCCTCACGCGCCAGTCGCTCTCCGAGTTCTCGGTGCCCACGCACCAGGGCATGGGCGCGGTGCCGCGCGCGGGCAACGACTCCGGCGGCGGGCAGCTGGGCAACGCCATTCGCTGCAAGCCGGGCGGCCCGAACGACTTCCTCTACATCGTCGTGCAAGAGGCGGTGTGGGAGCCGCTCGCCAAGCTGATCGGGCCCGCGCTCGGCATGCCGGGCCTCGCCACCGACCCCAAGTTCGCCAAGATCGCCGACCGGCGCAAGAACCAGGCCGAGATGTGGGAGCTGATCGGCGAGTTCGCGCTCAAGCACACCAAGCGCGAGCTGATGGCGATCCTCAACCCGCTGGACGTGCCCTGCGGCCCGATCATGAGCACCGAGGACCTCGCCAACGACGAGCACGTGCGCGGGCGCGACATGTGGGTCGAGCTCGACCATCCGCAGCGCGGCAAGTGGTTCAACGTCGGCATGCCGATCAAGCTGTCGGCGTCGCCGGCCGTGATCAAGCGCTCGCCGACGCTCGGC
>DATFEJ010000108.1:0-5596 GCA_035251235.1 Burkholderiales bacterium | reverse complement strand
TCGGCGCGCGCGCGCGCGCGCAGCTGCTCGTCGCTGCGCAGCCCGAGCGAGCGCTCGACCAGCAGCGCGCAGCCCATGCGGAAGCGCTCGTTGAGCAGCAGCAGCCGCGCCTCCTCGCCCGGCGCGGTGGCGCCCAGGCCGAGGAAGGCGCCGAAGTCGACCACGCTCACCAGGTTGCCGCGGATGCTGGCCACGCCCTTGAACCAGGGGCGGGTCAGCGGCACCGGCGTCACGGCAGGCACCGGGATCACCTCCCCCGCGTCGCGCAGGTCGACCAGCCAGCGCTGCCCGCCCGCCTGCAGGCCCAGCCTGGACGCGACCTGCGTGCTCCCGGCCGCCTGCAGGCGTGCCGCGAGCTCGCGCTGGTAGTCCCGGAGCGAGGTCCTGGCCGCCACTAGCCGAGCGCCGCGATCTTGGCCAGCAGGTCGGCCGGATCGACGGGCTTCACGACGTAGTCGCGCGCACCCTGGCGCAGGCCCCAGATGCGATCCGTCTCCTGGCCCTTGGTCGTGCAGATGATGACCGGGATGTCCTTCGTGGCATCGTCGCGGCTGAGCGCGCGCGTCGCCTGGAACCCGTTCTGCCCGGGCATGACGACATCCATGAGCACGAGGTCCGGGCGCTGCTGGCGAACCATCTGCAGCGCCTCTTCGGCGCTCTCCGCCCCGGACGGCTGGTAGCCGTTCTTCGCCAGGAGGTCGAGCAGGTACTGACGGTCGGTGGGCGAGTCGTCGACGACGAGGACGGTCTTGATGGGCATGGCGCGTTTTCCTGGATCTGCGGGGTGGATAGGGTCAGGGCGTCCCGGGGCTGGCGCTCACGTATTCCTGCACGGTCTCGATGAGCGCCTCCCGGGTAAACGGCTTGGTCAGGTAGCGGTCCGATCCGGCGAGCCGGCCGCGTGCCCGGTCGAACACGCCGTCCTTGCTGGACAGCATGATGACGGGCGTCGCCTTCAGGTGCGGGTTCTGCTTGATGAGCGCGCAGGTCTGGTAGCCGTCGAGCCGCGGCATCATGATGTCGACGAAGATGACCCTGGGCTGGTGGTCGCTGATCTTGGCCAGCGCGTCGAACCCGTCTTCGGCAAGGATGACGTCGTATCCGGCCTGGCGCAGGTACATCTCCGCGCTGCGCCGGATGGTGTTGCTGTCATCGATGACCAGGATCTTGATCGGTCCTGGCGCCTTGTCGCTCTCCACCCGGCCTCCGTCTCCCGCCAATGCCGAAGGTGCAAATTTAGTCTTTATCCGTCAGTCTTTTATCTCGCCGACTTAATGTGGAATGATACCTGCGATTGGCCACGCTTGTCAGGCAGCGGCAAATATCGCGTGGCCGGGTTGAAGCAGCCCTGCCCGCCCCCAATATAGAAGCCTTCAAGAATCCGATTGTTACGAAATGTCCGAAGCCGAGCCGCAGTCCGAAAAAACGCCTCCGGAGACCGCCGCTGCCGAGGCCCAGTCCGGGCCCGCAGCCCAGGACCCGCTCGCGCAGGCGCGCGCCAAGGCCGATGAGCACCGCGAAGCCTGGCTGCGGGCCCTGGCGGATGCGGACAATGCGCGCAAGCGCGCGCAGGCCGAGGTCGCCCAGGCGCGCAAGTTCGCCGCCGAGCGGGTGGTCGAGGACCTGTTACCGGTGATGGACAGCCTCGAGGCGGCCATCGCGCAGGACGCCGCCGACCCGGCCGCGGTCCGGGCGGGGGTCGAGTTGACCCGCAAGCAGCTGCAGAGCGCGCTGGAAAAAGCGGGGGTATCCGCGATCGGCGCGGACCCCGGCCAAAGGTTCGACCCGTACCGCCACCAGGCCATGGCGGCCGTGGAAAGCCACCAGGAGCCCAACACGGTGCTTGCCGTGCTGCAAAAGGGCTATGCGCTGCACGATCGGGTCGTCCGGCCGGCGCTGGTCACGGTCGCCAAGGCGAAAGCGGTTGAAAACGGGCCGGGAAACCCCATCTCGGACAATAACTTGGAATCGAACTGAAGGAACCACCATGGCAAAGATCATCGGCATCGACCTGGGCACGACCAACTCCTGCGTCGCCATCATGGAAGGCGGCAAGCCGAAGGTGATCGAGAACTCCGAGGGCTCGCGCACCACGCCCTCGACCGTCGCGTACGCGGAGGACGGCGAGATCCTGGTCGGCGCCCCGGCCAAGCGGCAGGCGGTCACCAACGCGAAGAACACGATCTACGCCGTGAAGCGGCTGATCGGCCGGCGCTTCGGCGAGAAAGAGGTGGAGAAGGACATCCACCTCATGCCCTACAGGATCGTCAAGGCCGACAACGGCGACGCCTGGGTCGAGGTGCGCGGCAAGAAGCTCGCGCCGCAGCAGGTGTCGGCCGAGATCCTGCGCAAGATGAAGAAGACCGCCGAGGACTACCTGGGCGAGGAAGTGACCGAGGCGGTGATCACGGTGCCGGCGTACTTCAACGACTCGCAGCGCCAGGCGACCAAGGACGCGGGCCGCATCGCCGGGCTGGAGGTCAAGCGCATCATCAACGAGCCCACGGCGGCGGCGCTCGCCTTCGGCCTGGACAAGCAGGAAAAGGGCGACCGCAAGATCGCGGTGTACGACCTGGGGGGCGGCACCTTCGACATCTCGATCATCGAGATCGCCGACGTCGAGGGCGAGAAGCAGTTCGAGGTGCTGTCGACCAACGGCGACACGTTCCTGGGCGGCGAGGACTTCGACCAGCGCCTGATCGACCACATCGTCACCGAATTCAGGAAGGAGGCCGGCGTCGACCTGGCGAAGGACGTGCTCGCGCTGCAGCGCCTCAAGGACGCGGCCGAAAAGGCGAAGATCGAGCTGTCCTCCTCGCAGCAGACCGAGATCAACCTGCCCTACATCACCGCGGACGCCTCGGGCCCGAAGCACCTGGCGATGAAGATCACGCGCGCCAAGTTCGAGGCGCTGGTCGACGAGCTGATCGAGAAGACCATCGAGCCCTGCCGCATCGCCATCAAGGACGCGGGCGTGAGCGCGGGCGACATCGCCGACGTGATCCTGGTCGGCGGCCAGACGCGCATGCCGAAGGTCGTCGACAAGGTGCGGGAATTCTTCGGCAAGGAGCCGAGGAAGGACGTCAACCCCGACGAGGCGGTGGCCATCGGCGCCGCCATCCAGGCGGGCGTGCTGAAGGGCGACGTGAAGGACGTGCTGCTGCTCGACGTCACGCCCCTGTCCCTTGGCATCGAGACGCTGGGCGGCGTGATGACCAAGCTGATCAACAAGAACACCACCATCCCGACCAAGGCGCAGCAGGTGTTCTCCACGGCCGACGACAACCAGACGGCGGTCACCATCCACGTGCTGCAGGGCGAGCGCGACATGGCCGGCGGCAACAAGAGCCTCGGCCAGTTCAACCTGACCGACATCCCGCCGGCGCCGCGCGGCATGCCGCAGATCGAGGTCGCGTTCGACATCGACGCCAACGGCATCCTGCATGTGTCGGCCAAGGACAAGGCCACCGGCAAGGAGAACAAGATCAAGATCCAGGCGAGCTCGGGCCTGAACGAGGCCGAGATCCAGCGCATGGTGAAGGACGCCGAGGCGCACGCCGAGGAGGACCGCAAGGCGCTGGAGCTGGTGAACGCGCGCAACGCCTGCGAGGCGCTGGTGCACACGGTGAAGAAGTCGCTCGGCGAGTATGGCGACAAGATCGACGCGGGCGAAAAGGCGAACATCGAGTCGGCGCTCAAGGACGCGCAAGGCGTGCTCAAGTCCGAGTCCAGGGCCGAGATCGAGGCCAAGGCGGAGGCGCTGGCCAAGGCGGCGCAGAAGCTCGGCGAGAAGATGTACGCCGACCAGCAGCAGCAGGCCGCGCAGGGCGCCGCGGAAGGCGGCCAGGCGCAGCCGCAAGCGGGCGGCGGCGGCCAGAAGCCCGAGGGCGACGTCGTCGACGCGGAGTTCACCGAAGTAAAGGACAAGAAGGCGGGCTGATCACTCGATATCATTGATGGCAGGCGGGCGGCGCGCCAGGTGCGCGCCGCCCGTTTTGCCGTCCGGGAAGGCAAATGGCGAAGCGCGATTTCTACGAAGTGCTGGGAGTGAACCGGGACGCGTCGCAGGACGACATCCGCAAGGCGTACCGCAAGCTCGCCATGAAATGGCACCCGGACCGCAATCCGGACAATCCGAAGGCCGAGGAGCACTTCAAGGAGGCGAAGGAAGCCTACGAGGTGCTGTCCGATGCCCAGAAGCGCACCGCCTACGACCAGTTCGGCCACGCCGGGGTCGATCCGCAAGCGGGCATGGGCGCGGCGGGCGCCGCCGGGGGCATGGGCGGCTTCGGCGACATCTTCAACGACATCTTCGGCGACATCTTCGGCGCGAGCCGCGGCGGGCGCGGCGGCGTATTCCGCGGCGCGGATCTGCGCTACAACCTCGAGATCACCCTGGAGCAGGCGGCGCACGGCTTCGAGACGCGCATCCGCATCCCCACGATGGCGCCCTGCGACACCTGCCACGGCAGCGGCGCGAAGCCCGGTACCCAGCCGCAGACCTGCCCCAGCTGCCGCGGCGCCGGCCAGGTGCGCGTCTCGCAGGGCCCGTTCTCCATTGCGCAGACCTGCCCGCGCTGCCACGGATCGGGCAAGATCATCCCCAATCCGTGCGCCACGTGCGGCGGCAGTGGCCGGATCAAGCACCAGAAGACGCTGTCGGTGAAGATTCCGGCGGGCGTCGACGAAGGCGATCGCGTACGTTTGTCCGGGGAAGGCGAGCCCGGCGTGAACGGCGGGCCCTCGGGCGACCTGTACGTCCAGGTGCACATCAAGCCGCACCCGGTCTTCCAGCGCGACCACGACGACCTGCACTGCGAGATGCCGATCTCCATCACCACCGCTGCGCTCGGCGGCGAGATCGAGATCCCCACCCTGGACGGCTCGGCGCGCATCCGCGTGCCCGTGGAAACGCAGACCGGCAAGACCTTCCGCCTGCGCGCCAAGGGCATCAAGGGCGTGCGCAGCCACCAGCCGGGCGACCTGTTCTGCCACGTCGTCGTGGAGACGCCGGTCAGCCTGACCGCGCGCCAGCGCGAGCTGCTCAAGGAGTTCGAGGAGATCAGCGGCCGGGACGTCGCGCGCCACAATCCGCGCAGCAAGTCCTGGTACGAGAAGGTCAAGGAGTTCTTCGAAGGCTAGCGGCGCGGGTGTGGCGCGCCCAGCGCCGCCCCTGATAGACTCCCACCGCCATTCGTCGGGAGGGGGATCGAACCATGTTGCGCCTTGCGAGCCGCTCGCTGCTTGCCTTGCTGCTGTTCTGCGTTTCGATCTGGGCGTGGGCCGATGCCGTCACCGATCGCGCGAAGTCCCTCCTGCAGCGCAACGACCCCGTCGCGGCCTACAAGCTGCTCCTGCCCCTGGAGCCGCAGCGCGCCGGCGACCCGGAGTTCGACTACCTGCTCGGCATCGCCGCCCTGGATGCCGGCGACGCCGAGCGCGCCATCTTCGCCCTGGAGCGCGTGCTTGCCGTGCAGCCGGACAACCTGCAGGCGCGCGCGGAGATCGCGCGCGCCTACATGGCGACCGGCGAGCGCGCGGCGGCCAAGCGCGAGCTCGAGGCGGTGCGCGCGCGGGAGGTGCCGCCGCAGGTGCG
>DATFEJ010000254.1:0-3459 GCA_035251235.1 Burkholderiales bacterium | reverse complement strand
AGGCCCAGGCCCAGCGTGGACAGGGCGCGGGCGCCGCCGGGGGCTCGCCGTCCACCGCCTGCCCGTAGAGGTGCGGGCGTCCCTTCATGGAGAGCGCGAGCGGCAGCCCGAGCAGGATGAACAGCACGCCCGAGCCGAAGGCGGTGGCGCGCCAGCCGAAGGCGGCGATCGCCCAGGCGACCAGCGGCACCGCGATGCCGCCCAGCGCCGCTCCCAGGCCGACGATCGACAGCGCGCGCGCGCGCTTCCTCTCGAACCAGTAGATGAGCGAGACGTTGAGCGGGAAGAAGCCGCACAGGCTCGAGCCGAGCGCGATGACGATGAAGGCGCCGTAGAAGGCGGCGAGCGACTCGATCTGGCTGAGCAGCATGAAGCCCACGCCGAGCAGCAGCACGCCGGCGCGCAGCACGCCCTGGGTGCCGAAGCGGTCGATGATCCAGCCGAGCAAGGGGCCCAGGATCGCCGCTTCCAGCTGGTGCAGCGCCGCGGCGAGCGACAGCTCGGTCTTCGACCAGCCGCGGTCGTCGCGCAGCACCGCGACGTAGGCGCCGAAGGCCTGCAGCAGCATGCTCGACTGCAGGAACTGGATGCCGGCGCCGGCCGCCACCATGCGCCAGCCGTGGAAGACGCGCTTCGTCAAGGCGGAGCGCAATGTAGCGCAAACGCCGGACGGGTGCAGCGCTAGGGCGCGCCGGAGGTCTTCTCGTGCAGCGCCTGGCAGGCGGCGCAGCGCCGCGCCGTCGGATTGACCGCGAGCCGTGCCGCGGCGATCGGCTCGCCGCAGTCGATGCACTCGCCGTAGGTGCCGTTGGCGACGCGCTCGCGCGCCGCGGCGATGCCGGCGAGCTCCTTGAGCGACATCTCGATCAGGTCGTGCTCGACCTCGGCGCGCACGCGGCCGAACGCCTTGTCGGCATCGTCGCCCGCGGGATCGGGCACGCGCGCGGCCACGTCCAGCGCGTCGCGGCGCTCGGCGATCTTGTCGCGCAATGCGCGCTCGCGCTCGTCGAGCGATTCCAGGAGCTTGCGGGAGGGTTGCGCCATCTCCCTCTGACAGGCGATGCGGCGCCGAGTTTCCGAGCGCAAACAGCGCCTTGCGGCCTCAGCTATTGCCCGCCGCCCCGAAATCGATCTGCACGGAGTCCAGCTTCACCGAGGCCTTGTTCTTCGCCTCGCGCGCGGCAATGGCGGTCGGGTTGAACTCGAGGTTGGCCGCGATGAAGGTCTCGGCGAGCTTGAAGGAGAGCTGCGCCACGGCCTTGGGCTGGGGTTTCTCACCGCCGGCGGAATAGATGCGGCCGCAAAGGTCGATGTACAGCGTCCTGGCGAGCTCTTCGATTGGGTCGTGGTGCGGCTGGGCCGCGGGCTTCTCGGGGGCGCTCATGGCGATCCTCGCGTGAATCGAGGCCGCCATCCTACCGCGGCGCCCTTTTGCACGGAACGCGTTCCGGCGTTAGGCTTTGCAAGCATTGCCTGCATCCGGGAGGACGGGGCATGAACCTGCAAGCGGTCCTGCAGAAGACCGACAAGGGCGTGGAGGAGATCAAGACGCGCGCCCACAAGCTCGAGCAGCGACTGCGCATGCTGCTGATCGTCGTGAACGGCAAGGTGACCGGCGCCGAGCTGGCGAAGCAGTTCGAGGCCGTGGGCGACATCTCGCCCATGCTCGAGCAGCTGATCGCGCAGGGCTTCGTGCGCGAGGCGCCCGGCGGCGCCCCGGGCGCCGGGTTCAAGGACCTGCGCCTGCGTCTGGCGCAGGCGCTCACCGACGCCATGGGCCCGGCAGGCGACGCCATCGTCATGCAGCTCGAGGCCTGCAAGTCCCTCGACGAGCTGCGCGCCTTCGTCGAGCGGCACGGCGAGCGGCTGCAGGGCGCCTACGGCGCGCGCGTGGCGAAGTTCCTCGCCCTCGCCCGGGAGCACCTCGGCTGACGTCAACCGCCGCGCGGCGCGCGGCGTTGTTCGGGCATGGCCCGGCTTGCTTGCCCGCAACCGCCCGGCGATCCCCTGCACGTCGTCTTGCGCGGCGCGCGGGCGGAACTGCCGGCGGCCCTACAGGCGGCGGGTTGCGTGCTGCATGCCTATGCCTTCATGGCGACGCACCTGCACCTGCTGCTCACGCCGCTGCGCGCGGACGGGGCGTCGCTGCTCGCCGAGCGCCTGCACGCGAGCGACCTGGACGCCTCGCCGGTGATCGCGCGCCGCTACCTGCTGGCCTGCATGCGCTACATCGAGTTGAACCCGGTGCGCGCCGGCCTGGTCCGGCACCCGGCGGACTTCCGCGGCTCGAGCTATCGCGCCAACGCGCTCGGCGAGCCCGACGAGCTGGTGACGCCGCATGCCGCGTACTTTGCGCTCGGCCGCAGCGCCGAGGAGCGGCGCGCGGCCTACCGCGCCTCGTTCAGGAGCCGCGCACGACGACCAGCTTGCTGACCACCGAGCGCACGCCGTCCAGCCCGGCGACGAACTTCTCGACCTTGGCGCCTTCTGCCTTCTCGGGCACGGTGCCGAACAGCGTGACGACGCCGTCCTTGGCGGTGACCTCCACGCCCTGGCCGCTCACGGCGCGCGTCTCGGCGAGTGCCCTGCGCACGCGCGCGGCGAGCGCCTCGTCGGGGGAGGGCTGCGGCACGGCGGCCGGTGCCGTCGCGGCGACCGGCGCCTGCACCATGGGCTTCATCGGCTCGGTGACGGCGGCGGGTTTCGGAGGTTCCGCGGCATCGCAGGCGGCGAGCGAAACGGCGGCAACGAGAACGAGCGATAGGGTACGCATGACACTTCGACCGCGGCCCCGCGCGCGCGGTTCGCGCGTCCCGAAAAAATCAGGGCTTTGCCACTATTGCGCCTTGAGCGCGCGCCACACCGCCTCGGGGGTGGCCGGCATGTCCATCTCGCGCACGCCGCGCGGCGCCAGCGCATCGACGATGGCGTTCATGCACGCGGCGAGCGCGCCCACCGTGCCCGCCTCGCCCGCCCCCTTGACGCCCAGGGGATTGAGCGCGGTCGGCACCGGGTGATTGCCGACCTCGATGGCGCACAGGTCGGCGGCGCGCGGCATGGCGTAGTCCATGAACGACGCCGTGAGCAGCTGGCCGGACTCGCGGTCGTAGGCCATGCGCTCCATCAGGATCTGGCCGAGGCCCTGCACGACGCCGCCCTGCACCTGGCCCTTGAGCGTCAGCGGATTGAGGACCGTGCCGACATCGTCCACCACGGCGTACGAGGCGAGCTCGACGACGCCGGTGTCGGGATCGACTTCCACCTCGCAGACGTGGCAGCTGTTGGGGAAATTCTCCTGCGCCGGCGCGAAGCTCGCGCGCTCGTCGAGTCGCGCGCCGCCCGCGACTTCGGCGAGCGAGACCGAGCGGTCGGTGCCGGCGATGCTGAAGCGTCCCCCGGCGAAGACCAGGTCGGCCGCCGCCGCCTCCAGCCGCTCGGCGGCGAGGTCGCGGGCGCGCG
>DATFEJ010000218.1:0-2509 GCA_035251235.1 Burkholderiales bacterium | reverse complement strand
AGCGCGCCGCCCGCGGCAAGCGCGCCGCCCGTGGCCGAGAGCGCGCCGAGCGGCCCGCGGCGCAGGATCGTGCTGCGCTTCGAGGAGGAGGCCTGGGTCGAGATCCGCAGCGGCACCGGCGCGCTGCTCATCTCGCACCTGCATCCGGCGGGCACCGAGCGGTCGGTCTCCGGCGTCCCGCCCTTCTCGGTCGTGATCGGCAACGCGCAGCACGTGCAGCTCACCTACAACGACCGGCCGGTCGACCTGATGCCGCACGTCAAGGTCGAGGTCGCGCGCTTCACGCTCGAGTAGCCATGACCGAGCGCCGCATGTCCCGTCGCGTGCTGGTCGGGCCGGTCGCCATTGGCGGCGGCGCGCCGGTGGTCGTGCAGTCGATGACCAACACCGACACGGCGGATGCGGCGGCCACTGCCGCGCAGGTGGCCGAGCTGTGGCGCGCGGGCTCGGAGCTGGTGCGCATCACCGTCAACACGCCGGAGGCGGCGGCGCAGGTCGCGCCGATCCGCGCGCGGCTCGACGCCATGGGCTGCGACGTGCCGCTCATCGGCGATTTCCACTTCAACGGCCACAAGCTGCTCGCGCAGTATCCCGACTGCGCCCGCGCGCTCGCCAAGTACCGCATCAACCCGGGCAACGTCGGCCGCGGCGCGAAGCGCGACGAGCAGTTCGCGTCCATGATCGAGGCGGCGCTGCGCTACGGCAAGCCGGTGCGCATCGGCGTGAACTGGGGCAGCCTGGACCAGGAGCTGCTGGCGCGGCTGATGGACGAGAACGCGCGCAGCAGCGCGCCGCTGGACGCCGGCGCCGTGATGCGCGAGGCGGTGATCCGCTCGGCGCTGGAATCGGCGCGCTTCGCCGAGGAGCTCGGCCTCGCGCCGGAGCGCATCGTGCTGTCCTGCAAGATGAGCCAGGTGCAGGACCTGATCGCGGTGTACCGCGAGCTCGCGCGCCGCTGCGCGTATGCGCTGCACCTCGGGCTGACCGAGGCCGGCATGGGCTCCAAGGGCATCGTCGCCTCGAGCGCGGCGCTCGCCGTGCTGCTGCAGGAGGGCATCGGCGACACCATCCGCGTGTCGCTCACCCCGGAGCCGAACGGCGAGCGCACGCGCGAGGTGCTGGTGGCGCAGGAGATCCTGCAGACCATGGGCATCCGCTCCTTCGCCCCCATGGTGGCGGCCTGCCCGGGCTGCGGGCGCACCACCAGCACGGTCTTCCAGGAGCTCGCCGCGCGCATCCAGTCCTACCTGCGCGCGCAGATGCCGCAGTGGCGCGAGCGCTACCCCGGGGTCGAGGAGCTGCGCGTGGCGGTGATGGGCTGCGTGGTCAACGGCCCGGGCGAATCCAAGCATGCCGACATCGGCATCAGCCTGCCGGGGACGAACGAGGTGCCGGTGGCGCCGGTGTACGTGGACGGCGCGAAGACGGTGACCCTCAAGGGCGAGCGCATCGCCGAGGAGTTCCAGGCGATCGTCGAGGACTACGTGCGCCGCAACTTCTCGCCGGGCGCCCGGCGCGCCCGCGCGCGCACCGTGCCGATCAAGGCTGCCTGAGCGATGAGCACGCGACTGCAGGCCGTGCGCGGCATGAACGACGTGCTGCCCGAGGCCGCCGAGGCGCGCCTGTGGCTCGAGGGCGTGGTGGCGAGATGGTTCGCGCGCTACGGCTACCGCCAGATCCGCACGCCGCTGCTCGAGCACACGGGGCTGTTTCGCCGCGCGATCGGCGAGGCGACCGACATCGTCGAGAAGGAGATGTACACCTTCACCGACGCGCTGAACAACGAGAGCCTCACGCTGCGCCCGGAGGCGACGGCGTCGGCGGTGCGCGCGGCGATCGAGCACAGCCTGCTGCACGACGGGCCCAAGCGCCTCTGGTACGAAGGGCCGATGTACCGGCACGAGCGGCCGCAGAAGGGCCGCTACCGGGAGTTCTACCAGTTCGGCGCGGAAGCGCTGGGCTACGAGGGGCCGGACGTCGACGCGGAGCTGATCGTCATGTGCGCGGCGCTGTGGAAGGAGCTCGGCCTGGAGGGCATCCGCCTGGAGTTGAACACCATCGGCTCGCCCGAGGAGCGCGCGGCGTACCGCCAGGACCTGGTGCAGCACTTCAGCGCGCACGAGTCGCGCCTGGACGCCGACGCGCGGCGCCGCCTGCACAGCAATCCGCTGCGCATCCTGGACTCGAAGGACCCGGCGGTGCAGGAAGTGGTGGCCACGGCGCCGGCGATGCAGCAGTACCTCGGCGAGGCGACGCTGGCGCACTTCGAGGGCCTGCAGCGCCTGCTGCGCGCGAGCGGCGTCGCCTTCGAGCTCAATTTCCGCCTGGTGCGCGGGCTCGACTACTACAATCTGACGGTCTTCGAATGGATCACCGACCGGCTCGGCGCGCAGGGCACGGTGTGCGGCGGCGGGCGCTACGACGGCCTGTTCGCGCAGCTGGGCGGCAAGCCGGCGCCCGGCGTGGGCTTCGCCGCCGGGGTCGAGCGTCTGGTGGCGCTGCTCGCCGA
>DATFEJ010000177.1:0-12991 GCA_035251235.1 Burkholderiales bacterium | reverse complement strand
TCGTCCGCGGCGAGCAGCACGGCATGTGCGGCTGCGCGCGCGAGGAGCAGCGAGTTGGTCGAAGTGCAGCGCTCGAGCACCTGCACCACGGCGCCGGGCACGCGAATCGCGTCCGCATCGAGACGGTCCATGGCGATAGTTTACGATCTGCGCCGGCCTACGCCGCGGCGAAGTCGAAATCACGCCCCGGCGCCGCCTCGAACAGCGCGCGGGTGTACGCGTGGCGCGGCGTGCCGAACACCTCGGCTGCGGGGCCGTACTCGACCACGCGCCCCTGCGACATCACGGCGACGTGGTCGCAGACCTGCGCCGCGACACGCAGGTCGTGCGTGATGAACAGCATCGCCAGGTGCAGGCGCTCGCGAATCTCCTCCAGCAGCTCGAGCACCTGCGCCTGCACCGAGACGTCGAGCGCCGACACCGCCTCGTCGGCGACCAGCAGCTCGGGGTCCATGGCGAGCGCGCGCGCGATGCAGATGCGCTGGCGCTGGCCGCCGGAGAACTGGTGCGGGTAGCGCTCGAGCGAATCCGGGTCCATGCGCACCAGCGCCATGAGTTTGCGCGCGCGCTGCACCGCGGCGGCGCGCGCCGTGCCGTAATTGAGCGGGCCTTCGATGATCGCCTGCAGCACCGTGCGGCGCGGATTGAGCGAGCGATAGGGATCCTGGAACACGATCTGCACGCGGCGCCGCAGCGGCCGCAGCCGGCGCGCGGACATCGTGGCGATGTCCTCGCCGTCCAGCAGCACCTCGCCGCCGCTCGGGTCGATCAGGCGCACGATGCAGCGCGCGACGGTGGACTTGCCCGAGCCGGATTCGCCGACGATGCCCAGCGTCTGGCCCTTGCGCACCTCGAGGTTCACGTCCGCCGCGGCCTGCACTTCGCGATGCCGGGAGAGCCAGCCGCGGTCGCGATAGGTCTTCGACAGCCCGCGCGTGGCGAGCACCACGGCGCCCGCGCCGTGCGCCGCGCGCGCGTGCGGCTTGAGCGTGGGCACCGAGCCGATCAGCATCCTCGTGTAGTCGTGCCGCGGGCGCTTGAGCACCTCGTCTTTCGCGCCGAGCTCTACCAGCTCTCCGAGGCGCAGCACGGCGACCCGGTGTGCGATCTCGGCCACCACGCCGAAGTCGTGCGTGATGAACAGCACCCCGGTGCCGTGGCGCGCCTGCAGGTCCTGGATGAGCTTGAGGATCTGCGCCTGCGTGGTGACGTCGAGCGCGGTGGTCGGCTCGTCGGCGATCAATAGCGCCGGTTCCAGCACCAGCGCCATGGCGATCATGATGCGCTGGCGCTGCCCGCCGGAGAGCTGGTGCGGGTAGGAGGCGATCATGCGCTCGGCATCGGGCAGCCGCACCTCGCGCACGACGTCGAGGATCTTGCGGCGGCGCTCGGCGGGCGACAGGCGCGTGTGCTCGCGCAGCACCTCGTCGAGCTGGGCACCGCAACTCATCACCGGGTTGAGCGCGGTCATCGGTTCCTGGAAAACCATCGACATGCGCGTGGCGCGCAGCTCGCGCAGGCGCTGCTGCGGGGCGTGCGTGATGTCCTCGCCCTGCAGGAGGATCGTGCCGCCGGTGACCGGCAGGCTCCTGGGCAGCAGCCCCATCACGCCCTGCGCGATCACCGACTTGCCCGAGCCGGATTCGCCCACCAGGCAGACGATCTCGCCGCGCTCGACGCTGAAGGAGACGCGCGCGGCGGCCTCGGTGCGGTCGCTGCCGCGGGGCAGCGCGATGGTCAGGTCGCGGACGTCAAGGATACTCATGAGCGCTACACCCGCTTCGCCATCTTCGGGTCGAGCGTATCGCGCAGGCCGTCGCCGAGGATGTTGACCGCGAGCACCGTGACGGCAAGGAACACGCCGGGGAAGAACAGGTTGTGCGGATAGGCCATGAACTGCACACGGCCTTCGGCCATGATGTTGCCCCAGGTCGGGATATCGGGCGGCAGGCCCACGCCGAGGAAGGAAAGGATCGCCTCCACCAGGATCGCCGAGGCGCAGATGTAGGTGCCCTGCACCAGCAGCGGCGCGACACAATTGGGCAGGATGTGGCCGAACATGATTCGCCAGCTCGGCGTGCCCAGCGAGATCGCCGCCTCGACGTAGGGCTCCTCGCGGATCGACAGCACCAGCGAGCGCACCAGGCGCGTCACGCGCGGGATCTCGGTGATGGCGATGGCGAGCACGACCGTGAGGACGCTCGCGCGCCACAGCGCCACCAGCGCAATGGCGAGCAGGATGGCAGGAATCGCCATCAGGCCGTCCATGACGCGCATCAGCGGGCCGTCGATCCAGCGCAGGTAGCCCGCGCTGAGTCCGAGCACGATGCCGAAGGCGAGCGCGAGCAGCGCCGTGGCGATGCCCACCAGCAGGGACACGCGCGTGCCGTAGATCACGCGACTGTAGATGTCGCGCCCGAACGAGTCCGAGCCCATGATGAACTCGTGCTTCAGCAGCTCGCCATCGAGCGTCATGATTTCGCCGGCCTGCCCGGGGCGCAGGTCGCGGCTGGCGGCATCGAACAGCGCGGGATCCACCGTGCCAAGCAGCGGCGCCGCGCCCGCCACCATGATCATCAGCAGCAGCGCGCAGCCGCCCACGCGCACCGACCAGTTGCGGTGCAGCCGCTGCCAGGCGCTCTCGCGGCGCGCGATGTTGGCGGACTCGACCGAAAGTGTCTGCAGGTCCATCAGTAGCGGATGCGGGGATCGAAGAACACGTAGGACAGGTCCACCAGCAGGTTGACCAGCACGTAGGCGAACGAGAACAGCAGGATCACCGCCTGGATGGTCGGAAAATCGCGCGCCAGCACCGCGTCCACGGTGAGCCGTCCCAGGCCCGGGATGGCGTACACCGACTCGGTGACCACCACGCCGCCGATCAGCAGCGCGACGCCGATGCCGATCACGGTGGCGATCGGCACCGCGGCGTTGGCGAGGGCGTGGCGCACCAGCACACGCGACTCCGGTAGCCCCTTGGCGCGCGCGGTGCGGATGTAGTCCTCGCCCAGCGCCTCCAGAACGGATGCGCGCGTGACGCGCGCAATGAGCGCGATGTAGATCACCGACAGCGTGATCGCCGGCAGGACGAGGTGGTGCAGGAACGGCCAGAAGCCGTCCGCGAGGCGCCGATAGCCCTGCACCGGGAACCAGCCCAGCTTGAGCGACAGGATCCAGATCAGGATGTAGGCGAGCACGAACACGGGGATGGAGAATCCCATCACCGAGAAGCCCATCAGCGCACGGTCGAACCAGCCGCCGAAGCGCCAGGCGGCGATCACGCCGAGGGGTACGGAGATCACCACCGCGATGAGGATGGTGAGCGTGGCGAGCGCGAGCGTCGGCTCTACCCTGTGGCCGATGAGCTGCGTCACCTCCATCTTGTAGAAGTACGAACTGCCGAAATCGCCCTGCAGCAGATTCGATGCCCAGATGCCGAACTGCACCACGATCGAGCGATCCAGGCCCAGGCTGGCGCGGATCGCGGCGATCTGTTCGGAGCTTGCAGCGTCGCCGGCGAGGATCGCCGCCGGATCGCCGGGCGTCAGGCGCAGCATGAGGAACACCAGCACCGCGACGATCAGCAGGACGGGGATCGTCGATAACAGCCTGCGCGCGATGAACGTGTACATATAAGAAAGGGGGGCTGCGTCCCGACGCCTTCGCCCCCCTTCAGATCCCCCCGGCAAAAGGGCCCCGCGCGGGGCCCTCGTTTAGTTTTCCGTCAAGCTAGTTCTTCTTGACGTTCCAGTAGGTGTCGCCGCTGCCGATCACCAGGCCGCTGATGTTCTTGCGCACCGCATAGGGGTTGACGTACTCGCCCAGGGGCGCATGCGTGCCGACTTCGAAGGCGCGCACCTGGATCGCCTCGGCGAGCGCCTTCTTCTTGGCTTCGTCGGTCTCGCGCGCGAACTGGTCGCGCAGCTTCTCGATCTGCTCGTCGGTGGGCCAGCCGAACCAGGATTTCTCCCCGGCGGCGCCCAGGGCGGCGTTGGTGAGCGGGTTCCACACGTCCGGCGCGAGCCAGGCGGTGAGGAAGATGTTCCAGCCCCCCTGCGCCGGCGGGTCCTTCTTGGCGCGGCGCGACACGACCGTGTTCCAGTCCATCGCCTGCAGGTCCACCTTGAAGCCGGCCTGGCGCAGCAGCTGCGCGGCGACATCGGGCAGCTTCTGGATCGCGGCGAGGTCGGTCGGCTTGAGGATCACCACCGGCGTGCCGTCGTAGCCGGAGGCCTTGAGCAGCTCCTGCGCCTTCCTCATGCTGGACTTCGACTGGATGTCGCTGCCCTTGGCGCTGCCGTACGGCGTGCCGCAGGTGTACATCGACGCGCAGGGCTTGTAGAACTCCTTGATGCCGACCTGCGCGCGCAGGAACGGCTCCTGCTGCATCGCCGCGATCGCCGCCTGGCGGATCTTCGGGTTGTTGAACGGCGGGTGCAGGTGGTTGAAGCGGCCCATGTACTGGAAGCCGAGCGGGTCCTTGGTCACCAGGACCACGCCGTCGGCCTTCTTCAGCTGCTCGTAGCTCTCGAAGGCCGGGCGCTCGAGCACATCGATCTCGCCCTTGGCGAGCGCGTTCACCTGCGCCTGGCCGTCGCGCAGCGCGAGGTTCCACTCGACGCGATCGACATACACGTGCTTGCCGCCGGCCGTGCCGGAGGGCGCTTCCTTGCGCGGCTTGTATTTCGTGTTTTTCACGTACACGGCCTTGTCGCCCGGCTTGAACTGGTCGCGCACGAAGATGTACGGGCCCGAGCCGATGTGCTCCTCGATCTGCTTGTCGGCCGGCGTGTCGGCGACGCGCTTGGGCATGATGAACGGCACGTTGGAGGAGGGCTTGCCCAGCGCCTCGAGCATGATGCCGCAGGCCTCGCGCAGGAAGATGCGGAAGGTCTTCGCATCGGGCGCATCCATGCGCTCGACGAAGGTCATCAGTTTCTGGCCCATGGCGTCGCGCTTGCCCCAGCGGGCGATCGAGGCGGCCACGTCCTCGCCCGTCACCGGCTTGCCGTCGTGGAACTCCAGCCCGTCGCGCAGCTTGAAGGTCCACAGGCGCTTGTCCGGGCTCACGGTCCAGGTGTCGACCATCTGCGGCTGCACGCGGTTCTTCTCGTCGGTGCCGAACAGGGTGTCGTAGATCATGTAGCCGTGGTTGCGCGCCATGAACTGCGTGGTCCAGATCGGGTCGAGGATCGACAGGTTCGAGTGCGGCACGACGCGCAGCACCTTTTCCTGGGCTGACGCGGACACGGCAATCCCGCCGGCAGCGGCGAGCAAAACAGCGGCGACGAACTTGCGGTTCATGCGGGTATCCTTTGCGCTCGGATTGGCGCGAAAAGGGTAGCAGGCCATGGCACGCATCGCAATCGGCGGCTTTCAGCACGAAACCAACACGTTCGCGCCTTCGCCGGCGGATTACGCGGCTTTCGAGGCGGGTGGCGGCTGGCCGGGGGTGCAGTACGGGGAGCCCCTGTTTGCTGCGGTCGCCGGGGCCAATATCCCCGCCGCCGGCGCGATCGACGCCCTGCGCGCCGCCGGGCACCAGCTCGTCGGCACGGCGTGGGCGGCGGCCAGCCCGTCGGCGCAGGTGACCCGTGACGCCTACGAGCGCATCGCCGGGGAAATGATCAAGCGGCTGAAGGAGGCGCTGCCGGTGGACGGGGTCTATCTCGACCTGCACGGCGCGATGGTCGCCGAGCACTTCGACGACGGCGAAGGGGAGCTCTTGCGCCGCGTGCGCGAGGCGGTCGGCCCGCGCGTGCCGGTGGCGGTGAGCCTCGACCTGCACTGCAACTTCACGCGCGCCATGTTCGAGCGCGCCGACGCCTTCGTCGCCTACCGGACGTACCCGCACGTCGACATGGCCGAAACCGGCGCGCGCGCCGCGCAGTTGCTCGACCGGATGCTGCGCAGCGGCACGCGGCTCGCCGGGGCCTGGCGCAGCCTGGATTTCCTCACCGGCTTGCCCTCGCAATGCTCGTTCATCGAGCCCTGCAAGGGGATCTACGCCGACATGGCGAAGCTCGAGCGCGATCACGATTCGGTGCTGTCGTTCACCCCCGGTTTCCCGATGGCCGATTTCGCCGAGTGCGGCATGGCGGTGTTCGGCTACGGGGCGGATGCCGGGCAGGTGGACTCGGCGGTCGAGGAGCTGCGCCGGCGCGTCGCGGGGGTGGAGAAGGAGTTCGCGCTCGAGCTGCACGCGCCGGACGACGCGGTAGCGCGCGCGCGCAGCCGCGGCGAGCCCGGCCGGCCGATGGTGCTGGCCGACACGCAGGACAACCCCGGCGCCGGCGGCAACGGCGACACCACGGGGTTGCTGGCCGCCCTGGTGCGCCAGCGAGCCGAGGGCGCGGTGCTGGGCCTGTTGATCGACAAGGCGTCCGCCGCAAAGGCGCACGAGGCGGGGCTGGGAGCCACGCTCGGCTTCTCGCTGGGCGGCTTGTCGCGCATCCCCGGGGATGCGTCGTTCCAGGGCGAGTTCACCGTGGAAAAGCTCGGAGACGGGAAGTTCACGTGCACCGGCCCCATGTTCAAGGGCTTCCGCATGACCCTGGGCAACATGGCGCTGCTGCGCAGCAAGTCCGCTCCCGGAGTTCGCGTGGTGCTGGCATCGCGCAAAGTGCAGGCGGCGGACCAGGAGATGTTCCGGCACGTGGGCATCGAGCCGGTGAGGGAACGGATACTGGCCTTGAAGAGCTCGGTGCACTTCCGCGCCGACTTCGAGCCGATCGCCAAGGAAGTGCTGGTGGTGAAGTCGCCGGGCCCGGCGCTCGCCGACCCTACGGAGTTCAGGTGGACGAAGCTGAGGAAGGGAGTGCGGCTGAGGCCGATGGGGCCCGCGTATCAAGGGTGAGCGCGGGTTTGCGCATTTAAAAACGATCTCGTGTTTTTTTGGCCGGAAGATTCACCCGGCCAAAAAAACACGAGACCATGGAAGATCAAACCCGCGATATCGCCCGCTTTCAAGCCGGTTCCGGCCACGCCCTCTGCTCGGGCCGCAGATTCTCGATCAACCGTGACAGCCTCAGCACCCCGACATCGTCGAACCGCCGGCCGACCACCTGCACGCCGATCGGCAGCCCCTCGGCGCTGAAGCTCCAGTTGACGGACGCGGCCGGCTGCTCCGACATGTTGAAGGGCAAGGTGAAGGCGATGTGCGGCAGCGCGTCGCGCGGGTCGTTGTTCGGGCTGGGCAGCTCGGCCTCGTAAGGCAGGATGGGGGAAGTGGGCGAGAGGACGAAGTCGAAAGGCTCGCACGCCGCGACCGCCGCTTCGCGCATGGCCATTACCTGGCCGTAGGCCTGCATCACGTCGCGCCCGCTGAACTCCCCGGCGCGCCAGGTGCACCATTCGGCGACGAACGGCAGCACCTTCTTCTGCCGCTCGGGCGGCAGCTGCACGAAGTCGTTGTGCGAGCGCGCCTCGAAGAACCGGCACATGCCGTCCAGCATCGACCGCGTGAGGAAGCCCGGCATCTCCTCCACGGTCGCGCCGGCGCCGGCCAGCGCGCGCGCCGCCGACTGCAGCGCTGCGCGCACCTCCGGGTGCACCGGCAGCCCGACGCGCATGTCGGCCAGCAGCCCGATCCTCAGCTTCTTCGGGTCGAGCTCGTCGAGCGCCGCGGTGTAGTCGACCGGCCGGTAGGGCAGGCTCATGAAGTCGCGCGCATCGGGCAGCGTGAGCCAGTTCATCATCGCCGCGGCCGTCTCGACGTCGCGCGTCATTGGCCCGGTCACGCGCCCGAGGTAGGGCGGGTAGATCGGGATGCGCCCGAGGCTGGGCTTGAGGGCGAAGATGCCGCAATGGGTCGCGGGCAGGCGCACCGAGCCGCCGATGTCGGTGCCCAGGTGCAGCGGCGCGTAGCGGGCGGCCGCGGCGGCGCCCGCGCCGGAGCTGGAGCCCGAAGTGTTCCGGGCCGTGTTCCAGGGGTTGCGGGTCACGCCGTGGGCGCTCGACACGCCCGAGGAGAGCATGCCGTAGTCGGGCATGGTGGTCTTGCCGAGCAGCACGCACCCGGCCTGGCGCAGGCGCGCCGCCGGGGGCGCGTCCTCGGCCTGCGGCGCGGCCGGCAGGTTGGCCGCGGTGCCGATCGGCGCCGGGTCGCCACGGGTGTAGATGTTCTCCTTGATGGTCAGCGGCACGCCATCCAGGGGGGAGAGCGGCGCCTGCACGCGCCAGCGCTTCTCGGAGTCGCGGGCCTCCCGGACCGCGGCCTCCCGGCGAATCAGGTACATGGCGTTGAGGCGTGGCTCCCGGGCGTCGATGCGCTCGAGGAGCGCCCGCGTCACGTCGACGGGGGAGAGCTCCCCCCCTTCGTAGCTGGCGGCCAGCTCGGCGGCGCTCAGCTCGTGGAGGTCGGCCATGGCCGGCCAACTATAGCAACCCGCGGCGGCGCGCGCGGCGGGCAATTCGCTGCGCGAGCCCGCCTGTCCTCGTCCTGCAATGCACGCTCTGGTATCGTTCGCATGCGGCCGGGCTTGATCCAGGTCAAGACGAAGGTACCGCGGCAAGAGTGAGATGGGACGGGGCCTGCGGCCAGGAGCCGCGGGCCGCACACAGAACAAAGGAGATATCGATGCGAATCAAGCTGATCACCACCGTGGTCGCGGGCGCCTTCGCCCTTCCGGCGCAGGCACAGGTCGAGATCCAATGGTGGCACTCGATGGGCGGAGCGCTCGGCGAGGCGGTCAATGGCCTGGCCACCAAGTTCAACGAGAGCCAGAAGGAATACAAGGTCAATGCCATCTACAAGGGCAGCTATCCCGAGTCGATGACCGCGGCCATCGCGGCCTACCGCGCGAAGAGCCCGCCGCATATCGTGCAGGTGTTCGAGGTCGGCACCGCGACCATGATGGCGGCCAAGGGCGCCATCAAGCCCGTCTACCAGCTCATGAAGGAGTCGGGCGAGAAGTTCGATCCGAAGGCCTACCTGCCGACGGTGACCGGCTATTACTCGGACACGAAAGGGAACATGCTGTCGCTGCCGTTCAACAGCTCGACGGCGCTGTTCTACATCGACCGCAACAAGTTCAAGGCCGCGGGCCTGCCGCCGGTGCCGCCCAAGACCTGGAAGGAGCTGATCGCCGTCGCCGAGAAGCTGAAGGCCGCCGGGCAGGACTGCGTGTACACGACCGGCTGGCCGTCCTGGGTGCACATCGAGAACTTCAGCGCCTGGCACAACGTGCCGATCGGCACCAAGCAGAACGGCATGGCCGGCTTCGATACCGTGTTCCAGATCAACTCGCCGCTGCACGTACGCCACGTCCAGATGCTCGGCGACATGGCGAAGAAGGGCCTGTTTACCTACGCCGGGCGCACCAACCAGGCCGACGGCAAGTTCCAGAACGGGGAGTGCGCGATGGCCACCATCAGCGCCGGCGCGCTGGGGCAGACCATCAAGCTCGGCAAGACGGACTGGGAGCTGAGTTTCCTGCCTTACCACGACGACGTGAAGGGCGCGCCGCAGAACTCGATCATCGGCGGAGCGTCCCTGTGGGTCATGTCGGGCCGCAAGGCCGCGGAGTACAAGGGCGTGGCGAAGTTCTTCAACTTCCTTTCGCAGCCCGAGATCCAGATGGAGTGGCACATCAAGACCGGCTACGTGCCGATCACCAAGGCCGCCTACGAGCTGACGCGCTCCTCCGGGTTCTACGACAAGAACCCGGGCAGGGACATGCCCGTCAAGCAGCTCACGCTGCACGAGCCGACGGCGAACTCCAAGGGCCTGCGCTTCGGCAACTTCGTGCAGGGACGCGAGGTGATCGAGGAGGAGATGGAAGCCGTGTTCGCGGGCAAGAAGGACGCCAAGACCGCGATGAACGACGCGGTGAAGCGCGGCAACGAGATCCTGCGCAAGTTCCAGGCGGCCAACAAGTAGCCTAGCGCCGCAGCACCAGCCGCACCGGGCGGGATGGAAAAGCGCGTCACCTTCCGCTCGGCGTGGCTGCCCTACGCCCTGGTGGCGCCGCAGCTCGCCATCACGGTGGTGTTCTTCTTCTGGCCCGCCGGCCAGGCGGTGTGGTTCTCCTTCCAGCTGCAGGACGCCTTCGGGCTGTCGACGCAGTTCGTCTGGTTCGACAATTTCATCGAGCTGTTCCGCGACCCGAACTACTGGGCCTCCTTCCGCACCACGGCGATCTTCAGCTTCTCGGTCGCGGCGCTGAGCATCATCATCTCGCTGCTGCTGGCGGTGATGGCCGACCGCGTGATTCGCGGCGCGCTGGTCTACAAGACGATCCTCATCTGGCCGTACGCGGTGGCCGCCGCGGTCGCCGGCGTGCTGTGGTCGTTCATGTTCGCGCCCTCGATCGGCATCGTTACCTTCTACCTCAAGGCCCTCGGTATCGACTGGAACTGGGTCCTCAAGGGCGACCAGGCGATGCTGCTGGTGGTCATCGCCTCGGTGTGGAAACAGATCCCGCACAACTTCCTGTTCTTCCTCGCCGGGCTGCAGTCCATCCCCAAGTCGCTGATCGAGGCGGCGGCCATCGACGGTGCGGGCCCGGCGCGCCGCTTCTGGAGCATCATGGTGCCGCTGCTTTCGCCCGTCACGTTCTTCCTGCTGGTGGTGGACCTCGTCTATGCGTTCTTCGAGACCTTCGGCGTCATCGACGCCACCACGATGGGCGGGCCGGCGCAGGCCACGCAGATCCTCGTCTACAAGGTCTACCACGACGGCGTGAAGTCGGCGGACATCGGCGGCTCCTCGGCCCAGTCGGTGATCCTGATGATCATCGTCATCGCGCTCACGGCGATCCAGTTCCGCTACATCGAGCGCAAGGTGCACTACTGATGATCGAGCGCCGGCCGGTCCTCGACTTCATCTCGCACGCCGTGCTGATCGCCGGCGCGTTCATCATCGCGTTCCCGCTGTACGTCGCCTTCATCGCCTCGACGCAGACGCTCGAGCAGGTCTTGCAGATGCCGATGTCGCTGCTGCCCGGCGACCGGCTTGTCGAAAACTACACGCAGGTGCTGACCGCCGGCTCGACCAAGGGATCCAAGGCGGCGGTGCTCGACATGCTGATCAACAGCACCGTCATGGCGCTGGTGGTGCCGATCGGCAAGATCACCATCTCGATCCTGTCGTCGTTCGCCATCGTCTATTTCCGCTTCCCGCTGCGCAATTTCTTCTTCTGGATGATCTTCGTCACCCTGATGCTGCCGGTCGAGGTGCGCATCATCCCGACCTACAAGGTGATGGCGGATCTGGGGCTGCTGAACACCTACGCCGGCTTGACGCTGCCGCTCATCGCCTCGGCCACCGCGACGTTCCTGTTCCGCCAGTTCTTCATGACCATCCCGGACGAGCTGGCGGAGGCCGCGCGCATCGACGGGGCGGGGCCGATGCGCTTCTTCTGGGACGTGGTGCTGCCGCTGTCCAAGACCACGATGGCGGCCCTCTTCGTCATCCAGTTCATCTACGGCTGGAACCAGTACTTGTGGCCGCTGCTCATCACCAGCGAGGAGGAGATGTACACGGTCGTCATCGGCATCAAGCGCATGATCGTCGGCGGCGACGCCGCCAACGAATGGCAGCTGGTGATGGCGACCGCGATCCTCGCCATGCTGCCGCCCGCGCTGGTGGTGCTGCTCATGCAGAAGTGGTTCGTCAAGGGACTGGTGGAGACCGAGAAATAATGGCCGGCGTATCGATCCGCAACGTCACCAAGTCCTTCGGGCCCGTCAAGGTGATCCAGGGCATCTCCATGGACGTCCAGGACGGCGAGTTCGTCGTCATGGTGGGTCCCTCGGGCTGCGGCAAGTCGACGCTGCTGCGCATGGTGGCGGGGCTGGAGACCATCACCTCGGGCGAGATCGCCATCGGCGAGCGCGTGGTGAACGACCTCGAGCCCAAGGACCGCGACATCGCCATGGTGTTCCAGAACTACGCGCTCTACCCGCACATGAGCGTGTACCAGAACATGGCCTACGGGCTGAAGATCCAGGGCCGGCCGAAGGCGGAGATCGAAAAACGCGTGCAGCGCGCGGCCGAGATCCTCGAGCTGGACAAGCTTCTCAAGCGCCGGCCACGCGAGCTCTCGGGCGGCCAGCGCCAGCGCGTGGCCATGGGGCGCGCCATCGTGCGCGAGCCCAAGGTGTTCCTGTTCGACGAGCCGCTGTCCAACCTCGACGCGAAGCTCAGGGTGCAGATGCGCAGCGAGCTGCAGGCGCTGCACGCGCGGCTGAAGACCACCACGCTGTACGTCACGCACGACCAGGTCGAGGCGATGACGCTCGCGCACCGCATGATGGTGATGAACGCCGGGCGCGCGGAGCAGATCGGCCGGCCGCTGGAGGTGTACCAGAAGCCCGCCACCACCTTCGTCGCCGCCTTCATCGGCTCGCCGCCGATGAACCTGGTCCCCGGGCGCATCGCCGAGGGCGGCAGGGTCCTCGCCACCGACGGCGCGGTCGGCGTGCGCCTGCCCGCGCCGCGCCCGGCGCTCGACGGGCGCAACGTGCTGCTCGGCGTGCGCCCGGAGCACTTCGAGATCTGCGAGGAGGCCGCGGCGCTGCTCAAGCCCGACATCGATTTCATCGAGCTGCTCGGCTCGGATTCGCTGGTCTACGGGCACCTCGGCGCCGACAAGACGGGCGCGCGCGTCGCCGCGCGCCTGCACACCTCGATCCTGGCGAAGGAGGGGCAACTGCCGCTGCGCTTCGCCGCCGAGCACATGCACCTCTTCGACCCGGAGAGCACGCGGCGCATCGAGGACTGAGGGCGCCGCCCGCGCCTGCATGAGCCGCTGGCCCTACCCGAGGATCGTGGCGCACCGCGGCGGCGGCACGCTCGCCCCCGAGAACACGCTCGCCGCCATCCGCCTCGGCGCGCACATGGGTTTCAAGGGCATCGAGATCGACGTCATGCTCGCGGGCGACGGCGTGCCGGTGCTGATCCACGACCGCACGCTCGAGCGCACCACCGGCGCGCGCGGCGCGGTGTCGGCGACGCCGTACGGGGCGCTCGCGCGGCTGGACGCCGGCG
>DATFEJ010000242.1:0-28319 GCA_035251235.1 Burkholderiales bacterium | reverse complement strand
CGCGCGCCGGCCGCCGTCGCCGCCAAGCCCGGGGCGCCGGTGCTCGCGCACCGCGCCGCGCTGGCGCACGCGACCTATGCGCCCGAAGTGCGCCATCCGGTCGAGGTGGGCGCGGACCAGGAGCAGCATCTCGTCGCCTGGCTGTCCAAGCGGCTGGGCGGGGACGTGCGCGCGCCCAAGCTCGAATCCGAAGGCATGTCGCTGGTCGGCGGGCGCCTCCTGCCGCGCGATCCCGGGCCGGTGGCGCAGTTCATGTACCAGAATGCCCAGGGCCGGCGCGCCACGCTCTACGTGCGCAGCGAAGGGCCGGACCAGCGCGAGACGGCCTTCCGCTATTCGCGCGAAGGCAACGTGCGCGTCTTCTACTGGATCGACCGCAAGTTCGGCTACGCGCTCTCCTCGGCCGACCTGGAGCGCGAGGAGCTGCTGCGGCTCGCCAACCTGGTGTACCGGCAGCTCAATCCCTGAGCGCCGCGCGGATCTGGGCCAGTTCGTCCCCGGGCGCAATGGCCTTGCGCAACCGCCGGCCGCAGCGCGCATACCAGTAGCGCGCGTTCGTCAGGTCGCCTTCCTGGCGATGCAGCACGGCGTGCAGCCAGCAGGACAAGGGGTCGGACTCGTCGCGCTGCACGATGTCGTGCGCGCCGTGCCAGTCCCCCTGCTCGGCGAGGCGCAGCGCCTCGGCGAGCTCGCCACCGCTCATGCGCCCGCGGCGGGCCGGATCAGGTAGCCGCCGGACTTCTCGTCGCGCTCCAGGCCGACGAGCTTGCGCGCCTCGGCCTCCTCGAGCAGGTCCGAGAAGGCCTTGAAGCCGTAATAGGACTCGTTGAACCCCGGTTTGCGGCGCTTGAGCGCCTGCTTCACCATCGAGCCCCAGATTCTCTCGCCCTCGCCCCGCTCGGCGACGAGCGCCTGCAGGGTCTCGATCACCAGGTCGAAGGCTTCCTGCTTCTTGTCGTCGCTGGGCGCGGCCTCCCGCGCGGCGCCGGCCGGCCGCGCCTCGCGGCGCTTCTTGGCCGCGCGGCGCTTGGCTTCGTCCTCGCGCACCAGGTCGTCGTAATAGATGAACTCGTCGCAGTTGGCGATCAGCAGGTCGGAAGACGAGTTCTTCACGCCCACGCCGATCACGGTCTTGGCGTTCTCGCGCAGCTTGGACACCAGCGGCGAGAAGTCCGAGTCGCCGCTGACGATGACGAAGGTGTCGACATGCTGCTTGGTGTAGCACAGGTCGAGCGCATCCACCACCATGCGGATGTCGGCGGAGTTCTTGCCGGACTGGCCGCGGTGCGGAATCTCGATCAGCTCGAACGCCGCGGCGTGCATCGTGGTCTTGAATTCCTTGTAGCGGTCCCAGTCGCAATAGGCCTTCTTCACCACGATCGAGCCCTTGAGCAGCAGCTTCTCCAGCACGCGGCCGATGTCGAACTTCTCGTACTTGGCGTCGCGCACGCCGAGGGCGACGTTCTCGAAGTCGCAGAAGACGGCGAGGTTCTGGGTCTCGGTCATGTCGCTCCCGGGATGGTGCGTGGCGCAGCGCGCGGATCGCGCGGCGCGCGGCGGCCGGCAAGGCGTTCCTGCAGCCGCTCGAAGTACAGGTAGATCACCGGCGTGATGTACAGCGTGAGCAGCTGCGACAGCACCAGCCCGCCCACCACGGCCAGGCCGAGGGGCATGCGCGCGCCGCCGCCGGCGCCGAAGCCGATGGCGATCGGCAGGCTGCCCATCAGCGCCGCCATGGTGGTCATCATGATCGGGCGGAAGCGCACGATGCCCGCGTGGTGGATCGCCTCCTGCGGCGACGCGCCGTCCTTGCGCTGCGCCTCGATGGCGAAGTCGATCATCATGATGGCGTTCTTCTTGACGATGCCGATCAGCATGATGATGCCGACGAAGGCGTACATGTTCAGCTCGACGCCGAAGGCGAGCAGCGTGACGAGCGCGCCCAGGCCCGCGGTCGGCAGCCCCGAGAGGATGGTGAGCGGGTGGATGAAGCTTTCGTACAGGACGCCGAGCACCAGGTAGATGACCACGATCGACAGCAGGATCAGCAGCCCCATGCCCTGCAGCGAGCTCTGGTAGGCCTGCGCGGTGCCCGAGAACGCGCCGCTCAGGGTCGCCGGCACCTGCAGATCGCGCATGTCGGCCTGCACCTGGGAGATGGCCTGCGACAGCGCCACCCCCGGCCGCAGGTCGAAGGAGAAGGTCACCGACGTGAGCTGGCCGAGATGCGTCACCTGCAGCGGGCCGACGCCATGGGAAAGCCTGGCGACCGCGCTGAGCGGGACCAGGGCGCCGGTGGATGAGCGCACGTACAGCATCGGCATCACGGAAGGGTCGGTCTGGTAGCGCGGCGCGAGCTCCAGGATCACCCAGTACTGGTTGGTCGACGTGTAGATGGTCGATACCTGGCGCGAGCCGTACGCGTTGTTGAGCGCCATCTCGATCTGCTGCGCGCTCACGCCGAGCGCCGAGGCCTTCTCGCGCTCGATCTCCACGGTCACTTCCGGCCGCGTGATCTGCAGGTCGCTGGTCACGTCGACCAGCCCGGGCAGCGCGCGCAGACGCTGCTCGATCTGCGGCGCCCACTGGTACAGCTCGTCGGCGCTCGCGCCGCGCACCACGTACTGGTAGGGGCTCTTGGTGAGCTGCCCGCCGATGCGCACCGCCGGCACGTTCTGCAGAAACACCTTCGCCCCGAGGATGTTGGCCAGCCTGGGCCGCAGCTCGCGCACCACCTGGTCGGCGTTCTTGCGCTTGCCGAACGGCTTGAGCGTGATCGTCATGCGGCTGACGTTGAGCGACGGCGAGAAGCCCGTGGCGCCGACGAACGACATCACCGCCTCGACGTTCGGGTCCTGGCGCACGATCTCGGACACCTGGCGCTGCAGCTGCACCATCGCCTCGAACGAGATGTCCTGTGGTCCCTCGACGAAGCAGAACAGCTGGCCGGAATCCTCGCTCGGCAGGAAACCCTTGGGCGCGCGCGCGAACAGCACGCCGGTGGCGACGCAGATGCCGAGGAAGGCGAGCAGCACCAGGCGCTGGTGCGCCAGCGTCCAGCGCAGGCTCGCGTCGTAGGCATCGCGCAGGGCGTCGAAGCCGCGCTCGAACGCCAGGTACAGGCGGCCGTGGCGCTCGTCGGGCCGGTGCGGCTCGAGCAGGCGGCTGCACATCATCGGCGTCAGCGTCAGCGAGACGAAGCCGGAGATCAGCACGGCCGCCATGATGGTCACCGCGAACTCGTTGAGCAGCCGGCCGAGGATGCCGCCCATGAACAGCACCGGGATGAACACCGCCGCGAGCGAGATGGTCATCGAGACGATGGTGAACACGATCTCCTTCGAGCCGTCGAGCGTCGCCTGCAGGACGCTCTTGCCCTGCTCGAGGTGGCGCGTGATGTTCTCCAGCATGACGATGGCGTCGTCCACGACGAAGCCGACGCACAGCGTCAGCGCCATGAGCGAGATGTTGTCCAGGCTGAAGCCGAACAGGTACATCACCGAGAAGGTGCCGATGATCGACATCGGCAGCGCGATGGCGGGAATCAGCGTCGCGGTGAGCTTGCGCAGGAACAGGAAGATCACCAGCACCACCAGCGCGAGCGCCAGGTACAGCGTGAACCTCACCTCGTTCACCGACGCGCGGATCGATACCGAGCGGTCGAACAGCACTTCGAGCTCGATCGAGGGCGGCACCTCGGCGCGGAAGGTCGGCAGCAGCGCCTTGATGCGGTCCACCAGCTCGACGGTGTTGACGCCGGGCTGGCGCTGGATGGCGAGCACGATGCCCCGCCGGTCCTTGAACCAGGCCGCGAGCTTGTCGTTCTGCACGCCGTCGATCACCCGGCCGAGCTCCTGCAGGCGCACCGGCGAGCCATTGCGGTAGGCGACGATGATCGGCCGGAATGCGGCCGCGTCGTGCAGCTGGCCCGTGGACTGCACGGCGAAGATGCGCTCCTTGCCGTACAGCGTCCCCGTCGGGATGTTGACATTGGCCTGCGCGACGGCCTGCTCGACCTCGTTGATGCCGACGCCGCGCGCGGCGAGCGCGTTGGGGTCCAGCTGCACGCGCACCGCGTACTTCTGCTGGCCGAAGACCTGCACCTGCGCCACGCCGTCGATGGTGGAGATGCGCTGCGCCAGGTAGGTCTCGGCATACTCGTTCACCGTGGACAGCGGCACCGTGCTCGAGGTGAGCGCCAGGTAGTACACGGGAAAATCGCCCGGGTTCACCTTGCGAAAGGCGGGCGGGGCCGGCATGGTCGCCGGCAACTGGCGCGCCGCCGAAGCGATGGCCGAATTGACATCCTGCGCCGCGGCGTCGATGTCGCGGTCCAGCGAGAACTGGATGGTGATGCGCGTCACGCCCTGCCCGCTCACCGAGGTCATCTCGTCGATGCCGGCGATGGTGGAGAACTGCTTTTCCAGCGGCGTGGCCACCGACGAAGCCATGGTCTCGGGACTCGCGCCCGGGAGCTCGGCCGTCACCTGGATGGTGGGGAAGTCCACGTTCGGCAGCGTGGACACCGGCAGCAGCCGGTAGGCGGCAAAGCCGAAGATGAGGATGCCGGCCATGACGAGTACCGTCATGACCGGGCGCCGGACCCAGAGCTCGCAGAAATTCACGTCGGCCTCTCGGGTGCGGGCTTCGCGATCTGCACCTTGACGTTCGGGCCCAGGCGCAGCTGGCCCCTGGTCACCACGAGCTCGCCGCCGGCGAGGCCCTCGGCGACCACCGCGATCTCGCCCTCGGTGCGCTGAACCCCGATGCGCCGGACCTGCGCGGTCATGTCTGCGCCCACCAGGTAGACGTACTGTCCGTCCGGCCCGTTCTGCACCGCCTGCGCGGGGACGACGACGGCGCCCGCCTGACGATACAGGTTCAGGCGCAGGTTCACGAACTGGCCGGGCCACAGCGCGGCGTCGGTGTTCGTGAACTGTGCGCGCAGCCGGATCGTCCCCGTGGCCGGGTCCACCGCGTTGTCGACGAACACGAGGCGGCCGGTCGCGATCGCGGCGCCGGTGGCTGCGTCGAGCGCCTCGGCCGAAAGCGGTGCAGCCGCCTGATGGCGGCGGATCTCCGGCAGCGCCTGCTCGGGGACGGCGAAGTTGACGTACACCGGGCGCACCTGGTTGATGACCACCAGCGGGTTGGCGTCACTTGCCCGGACCATGTTGCCGGCTTGCAGCAGGACCTTGCCGGGGAAACCGTCGAGCGGCGCCCGGATGGTGCAGTACTCGAGGTTGAGCCGCGCATTCTCCAGCGCCGCCTGGCTGGCGCGCGCGGTCGCTTCGGCGGTGGCGGCGTTGGTGGCGATCTGCGCGTACGCCTCCTTGGAGACAAAGTTCTTCGCCAGCAGCTCCTGGTAGCGCCTGTCCTGCGAGCGCGCCTGGTCGCGCGCGGCCGCATCGCGCATGGCATTGGCCTGCGCCTGGCGCAGCGCCGCTTCGTACGGGCGTGGATCGATGCGGAACAGCACCGCGCCCTTGCCTACCTCGCGCCCTTCGGTGAACTCGACCGCCACGATCTGGCCGTCGACGCGCGCGCGCACGGCAACGCTGGCAAACGCTTCCACATTGCCGATCGCCCGCAAGTTCACGGGCACGTCGCGCCGCTCCGCGGTGGCCACCGTGACCGCCACCGCGGGAGCGGACCGGGGGGCGCGCCTTTCGTTCGCGCCGCCGTCGCGCGCGAAGTAGAGGACGACCACGATCGCCGCCGCGACGACCAGCAGCGAGCCTGCCGCGAAGATCTTGTGCCTCGTGCTCAAGCCCTCACCATGGTGGGATGCTCTCCCCAGTGTACAGGTCCGCGAGCCGCTCGCGCTCGCGCACCACGTGCATGCGCGCGCCGTCCACCATGACCTCGGCCGCGCGCGGGCGCGTGTTGTAGTTCGAGCTCATCACCATGCCGTAGGCGCCGGCCGACATGACGGCCAGCAGGTCGCCGGGCGCGGCCGCAAGGGCGCGATCCCTGGCGAGAAAGTCGCCGCTCTCGCACACGGGACCCACGACGTCGTAAACAGGCGCGCGCGCCGCCGCATCCGGCTCGCGCACCGGACGAATCTCGTGCCACGCGTCGTACAGCACCGGCCGGAGAAGATCGTTCATCGCCGCGTCCACCACCAGGAAGTTCTTCGACTCTCCCGGCTTCACGTACTCCACGCGCGCGAGCAGCGCGCCCGCGTTGCCGACGATCGCGCGGCCGGGATCGACGATCAGCGTCTCCGTGCGCCCGGCGAGCACGCCGAGCGCACCGTCGACGAACTCGGCGATCGACGCCGGCGTCTCGTCGCGGTAGCGGATGCCGAAGCCGCCGCCGAGGTCGATGTGCGCGAGGCGGATGCCGCCGCGCTCGAGGCGCTGCACCAGCGCGAGGATGCGTCCCGCCGCGTCGACGAAGGGGCCAGCGCTGGTCATGAGCGAGCCGATATGGCAGCCGACGCCCACGACCTCGACCGACGGCATGCGCGCCGCCTCGCGGTACAGGCGCTCGGCGTCACCGTAGGCGACGCCGAACTTGTTCTGCCGCAGGCCGGTGGAAATATAAGGATGCGTCTTCGCGTCGACGTCGGGGTTGACGCGAAATGCAATCGGCGCGCGCGCGCCGATGCGTGTCGCCACGCCGGCCACCCGCGCGAGCTCCGCTTCGGACTCGAGATTGAGGCACCGCACACCGGCTTCGAGCGCCTGGCGGATCTCGTCTTCCGTCTTGCCGACGCCGGAAAACAGGGTGCGCTGCGGGTCGCCGCCGGCGGCGCGCACGCGCGCCAGCTCGCCCCCGGAGACGATGTCGAAGCCGGCGCCCAGCCGGGCGAGCAGGGCGATCACCGCGAGATTGGAGTTCGCCTTGACCGAGTAGGCGATGAGCGCGCGCCGTGCGGCCAACGCGCGGGCGAACTCGCCGTAGGCGCGTTCAATCGCCGCGCGCGAGTAGACGTAGCACGGCGTGCCGACGCGCCGCGCGATCTCGTCGAGCGGCACTTCTTCGGTGCACAGCACGCCATGCCGGTACGCGAATGCCATGGGCGCTACTTCTTCTCGGAGGCGCGCTCCGCGTCCTCCGCAGGGTAAGGCACCGGCTGGTAGGTATCGGTCTTGCGCGCCTTGACGCCAGGCGGCGGCTGGTCGCGCAGGTACAGCGGGCCACGCTGGCCGCAGCCCGCGGCGAGCAGCAGGGCGGAGGCGATCAACGCGAGGGCGCGCATGCGGCGGCTAAAATACCCATGGTAGCAGGGAAGCCAGGCAACCATGACGGACGCTGAATTCGAGACCCTCACCGACGCCGCGCTGGCGGCCGTGGAGCGCGCGCTCGAGCGCGCGGACCTCGACCTGGACGTGCAGCCCAAGGGCGCGGGCGTGCTCGAGATCGAGTTCGCCGACGGCTCGAAGGCGATCGTCAACCGCCACGCGGCGGCGCGCGAAATCTGGGTCGCGGCGCGCTCGGGCGGATTTCATTTCCGTCGCGTCGACGGTGCCTGGCGCGACACGCGCGACGGCACGGAACTGTTCGCGGCGCTCTCGAAAATCGTCTCCGCGCAAGGCGGCGCGCCGGTGATTCTCGCCCCGGGCTAGCGCGGGGCCGGTGGCAGCGCCGTGACGGGCGCAGGGGCAGGCCCGGGCGGAGGTGGAGGCGGCTCCAGGCCGGAGCCGGCGGGCGGCTCCGTCGTGAGCGATTCGTCCGTGGGTGGCACGAACACCGGCAGCAGGGGAAACGGCGGCGTGTCGTCTTTCGGCACGAACTCCCGGTAGAAGTACTCCGGCAGCTGCTTCGTTTCGCCTTGCCCGCTCGGATCGAAATCGAAGGTCTCGCCGGTGACCACGCCCTCGGGCATGACGCGCTGCATCTCCGGCACGGCCTTCTGCACCTTCTGCATGTAGCCGACCCAGATCGGCAGCGCCACCAGGCCGCCGGTCTGGTTCCTGCCCAGCGTGCGCGGCTGATCGAACCCTACCCAGGACACGCCCACGAGCGACGGAATGTAGCCGGCGAACCAGGCATCGATGAATTCGTTCGTCGTGCCGGTCTTGCCGGCGACGTCCTTGCGGCCGAGGCTCGCCGCGCGCGCCGCCGTGCCGACACGCGCCACGTCCTGCATCAGCGAGTCCATGATGAAGGCGTTGCGCGTGTCGATCACGCGCAGCGACTCGTCACCCGCGCGCTGCGGGCGCGCCTCGCCGAGCAGGTTGCCGCGATCGTCGACGATCTTGTGGATGAAGTAGGGCTGCACGAGATAGCCGCCGTTGGCGAATACCGCGTAGGCGCGCGCCATTTGCCAGGGCGTCACCGTGCCCGAGCCGAGCGCCATCGTGAGGTAGGGCGGATGGCGCTCGGCCTCGAAGCCGAAGCGCGTCACGTAGTCCTGCGCGTACTTCGGGCCGATGGCGTCCAGGATGCGGATCGACACCATGTTCTTCGACTTGACGAGCGCCGTGCGCAGGCGGATCGGGCCTTCGAACTTGCCGTCGAAGTTCTTCGGCTCCCAGCGCTGGCTGCCCGTGACATCGGCCTCGATGGCGATCGGCTCGTCGGGCACCACCGTGGCGGCCGTGAAGCCGCGCTCGAGCGCCGCGGAGTAGATGAACGGCTTGAACGCCGAGCCCGCCTGGCGCCAGGCCTGGGTGGCATGGTTGAACTTGCTGCGGAAGAACTGGAATCCGCCGACCAGCGCACGCACGGCGCCATCCGTCGTGTTCATGGCGATGAACGCGGCCTCGGCTTCCGGCAGCTGCACGATCTCCCAGTCCTTGCCGCCGAACTGCCGCACGCGCACGATCGCGCCCCGGCGGATGCGGCGCTGCGCGGGCACGCGCTGCAGGGAAGGCGCGGCAAACTTCAGCCCGTCGCCCTTGATCACGGCTTCCTGCCCGTTTTTCAGGACCACCTTGACCTCGCGCGGGCTGGCCGAGAGCACGAGCGCGACCAGCAGGTCGTCGTCGTCGTCGTGGTCCGCGAGCGCTTCCTCGAACTCGTCCTCCCCGGCCTTGGCCGGCAGTTCGGCGAAGGCCTCGGGGCCGCGATAGCCGAGGCGGCGGTCGTACTCCATCAGGCCGTAGCGCAGGGCGGCCACGGCGGCTTCCTGGTCGGCCTTGCGGATCGTGGTGTAGACGCGGAAGCCGCGGCTGTAGGCGTCGTCCGGATACTGCTCGTACACCGCCTGGCGCACCATCTCGGCCACGTACTCGGCGCGCACCGCGTACGTCGTCTCCGCGGCCTTGCGGGTGACGATCGGCGCTTGCGCGGCCTGGTCGAACTGCTCCTGGGTAATGTAGCCCAGGTCACGCATGCGCCGCAGCACGTAGACCTGGCGCTGCTTCGCGCGTTGCGGATTGGCGATCGGGTTGTAGCTGGAAGGCGCCTTGGGCAGAGCCGCGAGCATGGCGGCCTCGTCGAGGGTCAGCTGGCCGATGCTCTTGCCGAAGTAGGTGTGTGCCGCGGAGGCAAAGCCGTAGGCGCGCTGCCCGAGGTAGATCTGATTGACGTACAGGCTGAGGATCTGGTCCTTGGTCAGGTTGTGCTCGATCTTCAGCGCCAGCAGGACCTCATAGAGCTTGCGCGTCAGCGTCTTTTCGGACGACAGGAAGAAGTTGCGCGCCACCTGCATGGTGATCGTGCTCGCCCCCTGACGCCGCCCTCCCGTCAGCAGGTTGGCATACGCGGCCCGCGCGACCCCGATGTAGTCGATGCCCGAGTGATGGTAGAAGCGCTCGTCCTCCGTGGCGATGATGGCATTGGTCAGCGCCGGCGGGACGTCCTTGATATCCACGAGCACCCGGCGCTCCTCGCCGAACTCGCCGATCAGCTCCCCCTCGATCGTGTAGACGCGCAGGGGGACTTTGGGCTGGTAATCGGTCAGCGTTTCCAGGGAAGGCAGATTCGGGTAGGCCAGCGCGACCACCAGCCCGACGACGAACAGGCCCGCGGCGAACAGGCCGCCCAGCAGGGCCAGCGGAAACGTCAAAAAACGAAGCCAGATCAAGGATTAAGCAACCATTGCGGCACTACGGAAGCCGCATTTGCGCGCAGCGAGAAGAAAACGGATTATAGCCGTCCCCCAAAGGGTGACAGATTCGCTAGACACCGGTGGGAGTTGTTGCTAGCATTTAACGCAAATTCTACGTATCGTGCCTAAGGGCCGATACAAAAAGGGAAATAACGATGCAACTGGACATCTTCAGCCCGAAGGCGCCGCCGCTGTTCGGTCTGGACATCAGCTCATCGTCGGTCAAGATGCTGGAGATCGTGGACGCGGGCAAGGGCGCGTATCGCGTCGAGCGTTACGTGATCGAGCCCCTGCCGCGGGACGCCACCGTCGACGGCAACATCAGCAACCTGGAGATGGTCGTCGAGGCGGTGAAGCGCGCTTACAAGCGCCTCGGCACCCGCGCCAAGCACGTGGCCATGGCCGTGCCGACCGGCGCCGTCATCACCAAGAAGATCGTCGTGCCGGCGAGCCTGCGCGAGACCGAGCTCGAGATCCAGGTCGAATCCGAGGCCAACCAGTACATCCCGTTCGCGCTCGAGGAAGTCAATCTCGATTTCCAGGTGGTCGGTCCCTCGCCGACGTCGCCCGACGAGCAGGAAGTGATGATCGCGGCTACGCGCAAGGAGAAGGTTGAAGACCGGGTCGCCGTCGCCGAGTCCGCCGGGCTGAAGGCGGCGGTGATGGACATCGAGTCCTTCGCGCAGCAGACCGCGCTCGGTCTCGTGGTCAACCAGTTGCCCGGCGGCGGCAAGGACCTGAACGTCGCCATCGTCGACGTGGGCGCCAACGTGATGAACGTGAGCGTGATGCGCAACGACCAATCCGTGTACTCGCGCGAACAGGCGTTTGGCGGCAGCCAGCTGACGCAGGATATCGTCGCCCGCTACGGCATGAGCGCCGAGGAGGCCGAAAGCGCCAAGCGCTCCGGCGGCTTGCCGGACGACTTCGAGTCCGAGGTGCTGCGGCCGTTCATGGAGAACCTCGCCATGGAGGTGCAGCGCGCGCTGCAGTTCTTCTTCACCTCGACGCAGTACCACAGCGTCGACCAGATCCTGCTCGCCGGCGGCTCGGCGGTGATTCCGGGCCTGGACGAAGTCGTGCAGACCCGCACGCAGGTCGCGACGATGGTGGCCAACCCGTTCGCGGCCATGCAGACCTCCCCGCGCATCCAGATGAAGAAGCTCATGGTGGACGCGCCCTCGCTGATCGTGGCCTGCGGACTGGCCATGCGCAGGTTCGACTGATGAGCGTGCGCATCAACCTGCTGCCGCACCGCGAGGAGCGGCGCCAGCGCGGCCGGCAGCATTTCGCGGTGCTCGGCGGCCTGACCGCCGTGCTCGGCCTGGCGATCGTCGGGGCGGGATATCTGTACATCAGCCGCCTGATCGACATCCAGAACGACCGCAACAGCTACCTCAAGACGCAGATCGCGGTGCTGGACAAGGACATCGCCGAGATCAAGAAGCTCAAGGACGAGATCGCAGCGCTGCTCGCGCGCAAGCAGATCATCGAGACGCTGCAGGCCGACCGCGCGCAGACCGTGCATCTGATGGACCAGCTCGTGCGCCAGATGCCCGAAGGCGTGTACCTGAAGGGCGTCAGGCAAAAGGGCCTGGCGGTTGCTCTGCACGGCTACGCGCAATCCAACGCGCGTGTATCCACGCTCATGCGCAACATCGACGCTTCGCCCTGGCTCACCGATCCCAAGCTGATCGAGATCAAGGCCTCGAAGGTCGGCAACAAGCGCCTGTCGGAGTTCAACCTGACCATGCAGCTCAAGCCGGTAACGCTCAAGGAAGCGCCCAAGGCGCCGGCCAAGGCGCCGGCGAAGAAGGGCTGACCCATGGCAATGGCCATCGACTTCAACAAGATCGTCGAGGACTTCCGGGCCACCAACTGGCGCGACCCGGGCACCTGGTCGATCATTCCCAAGGCGGTGGTCCTGGTCGCGATCCTGGTGGCGCTGCCCGTGCTGGGCTATTTTGGCCTGTGGCAGGGGCAGCTCGAGGAGCTGGAGACGGGCAGGAGCACCGAGCAGACGCTCAAGCAGGACTACGTCAAGAAGAAGGCGCAGGCCGTCAACCTCGATCTGCACAAGGCGCAGCTGCGCGAGATCGACACGCAGTTCGGGGCGCTGCTCAAGCAGCTGCCCAACAAGTCGCAGATGGACGCACTGCTGGTGGACATCAACCAGGCCGGCCTGGGGCGCGGCCTGCAGTTCGAGCTGTTCAAGCCGGCGGGCCGCGAGACGGTGCGCGAGTTCTACGCGGAACTGCCGATCAATCTCAAGGTGGTCGGCGTGTACCACGACATGGGCGCCTTCGCGAGCGACGTGGGACAGCTGTCGCGCATCGTGACGCTCAACAACGTCAACATGACGGCGGCGAAGGACGGCAACCTGGTGATGGAGGTCACGGCGCGGACCTTCCGCTACCTTGACGAGGAAGAGATCGCGGCGCAGCGCAAGGCGGCCGCGGGCGCGAAGAAGGGGCGCAAGTGAGGCGCGTCCTGGCCTTCGCCTGCGTCGCCCTGCTCGCCGCTTGCGAGGGCGAGCAGCATAGCGACCTGAAGAACGAGCTGAACGACCTGACCAAGGATCTTCGCGGTCGCGTCGACCCGCTGCCGCAGGTCCGGCCCTACGAGCCCGTGCCCTACCAGGCCGAGGGCGAAGTCGACCCGTTCCGGCCTGATCGCATCGAGGTGGCGGCGGCGCCCGGCGCGGCGGCGAAGGCGGGGGGCAAGCAGCCCGACCTCGACCGGCCCAAGGAGCCGCTCGAGGCCTTCCCGCTCGAGTCGATCCAGATGGTGGGATCGCTCACGCAGGGCGGGGAGAGCTTCGGCCTGGTGAAGGCCGGACCCAACCTGTACCGCGTGCGCAAGGGCAATTACATGGGGCAGAACTTCGGCGTGATCACCGGCATCGATGAGGTGCAGATCAGCCTCAAGGAGCTGATCCAGGAAGGCAGCGGCGAATGGATCGAGCGCTCGAGCTCGCTGCAACTGCAGGAGGTCAAGAAATGAGCATCCATCAGATCGCGCGCGGCACGCTGCGCGTGCTTGCCATCTGGCTGGCGGCGTGCGGCATGGCGATCGCCCAGTCCAACAGCATCGAGGCGCTCGACGTGTCGCAGCAGGGCGGGAAGGTGGTGCTGCGCATCACCACCAAGGAGCCGCTGCGCGCGCCGCCGCCCAGCTTCGCGGTCGCCAATCCCGCGCGCATCGCCTTCGATTTTGCTGGCACGGTGAACGCGCTCGGGCGCTCCACGCAGGACATCGCCCAGGGGGAGTTGCGCTCGATGAACGTGGTGCAGGCAGCCGATAAGACGCGCCTGGTGCTCAATCTGCGCCGCCCGGTGGCGCACGAGGTGGCGCTCGACGGCCGCAGCGTCGTGGTGACCCTGTCGGCCGCCGCCGCGCCGGCGGGGGACAAGGTGGCCCATTTCGCCGAAGGCCGGGGCGAATCGAAGCACGCCATCCGCGACATCGACTTCCGCCGCGGGCGTACCGGCGAGGGGCGCGTGGTCGTGGAGCTCTCGGACACCGCGACCGGGATCGACATCCGCCAACAGGGCCAGAACATCATCGTCGACTTCCTCAAGACCGCGCTGCCCGACAACCTGCGCCGGCGACTGGACGTCGTCGATTTCGCCACCCCGGTGCAGAACATCAGCACCTTCCAGCAGGGCGAGAACGTGCGCATGGTCATCGAGCCGCGCGGGCAGTGGGACCACAATGCCTACCAGTCCGACACGCAGTTCGTCGTCGAGGTGAAGCCGGTCGTTCCGGACGCCACGCCGAAGAAGGGGCAGTACGTCGGCGAGAAGCTGTCGCTGAACTTCCAGAACGTCGAGGTGCGCGCCGTGCTCAACGTGCTCGCGGACTTCACCGACCTGAACATCATCACCAGCGACTCGGTCGGCGGCAACATCACGCTGCGCCTGAAGGACGTGCCGTGGGACCAGGCGATGGACATCATCCTGCAGACGCGCGGCCTGGACAGCCGGCGCAACGGCAACGTCATCTGGATCGCGCCGCGCGACGAGCTGGCGACGCGCGAGAAGCTGGCGCTCGAATCCGCGCAGCAGATCAACGACCTCGAGCAGACGCGCACCGAGGCCTTCCAGATGAACTACCAGAAGGCCGCCGACGTCGCCAAGCTGCTCTCGGACAAGTCCCAGCCGCTGCTGTCCAAGCGCGGCAGCGCGGTGGTGGACGCGCGCACGAACACGCTGTTCGTGCAGGACACGCCGTCGCGGCTCGAGGAGGTGAGGAAGCTGCTGGCGAAGATCGACGTGCCCGTGCGCCAGGTCATGATCGAGGCGCGCATCGTCGAGGCGAGCGACTCCTTCAGCAAGAACCTCGGCGTGCGCATGGGCTTGATCGAAGATGGCCTGTCCAACCGCTCGCCCAGCGGCGGCATTCGCGGCCCCAACATCGGCGCCGAGCTGGTGAATACCGGACAGGCGATGGGCATCGTGCAGGGGGACCCGGTGATCAACGGGCCCGGCCTGAACACCAACCTGCCCGCCGCGGGCCTGAACGCATTCAACGCGGGGCAGCTGTCGTTCATTCTGTTCAACAGCGCGATTTCCCGGTTCCTGACCCTCGAGCTTTCGGCGCTCGAGGCGGATGGCAAGGGCAAGATCATCTCCAGCCCGCGCGTGCTGACCGCCGATGGGGTCGAGGCAGTGATCGAGCAGGGCACGGAGATCCCGTATCAGCAGGCCACGTCCTCGGGCGCGACCAGCGTGTCGTTCCGCAAGGCCAACCTGTCGCTCAAGGTGAAGCCGCAGATCACGCCGGACGGCAACGTGATCATGACGCTGGACGTCAACAAGGACGCGCCGGGCGCGTTGACGCCGGCCGGCGTGCAGATCAGCACCAAGCACGTGAAGACGGAGGTGCTGGTCGAGAATGGCGGCACCGTCGTGATCGGCGGCATCTTCGAGCAGAACGAGCGCACCGACGTCACCCAGGTGCCGTTCCTCGGCGACGTGCCCGTCCTCGGCTTCCTTTTCCGCAACCGGTCGACCAGCTCGCAGAAGACCGAGCTGCTGATGTTCGTGACGCCGCGCATCGTCAACGAGCGGGTCACGGTGCGCTGAATTCTTTGCCCGGTCTCCTTCTGGGACCCACGGCCAGGCTCGCCTGGCCGTTTTTGTTTGTGGCGTCCGTACAATAGCGCATGCACGGCGCGCGCAATGTATTCCTGGTCGGCATGATGGGGGCCGGCAAGACCACCGTGGGGCGGCTGCTGGCGCGCCGGCTGAAGCGTGCCTTCTTCGACTCCGACCACGAAGTGGAGCGCCGCTGCGGCGTGAAGATCGCGGTGATCTTCGACATCGAGGGCGAGGCGGGCTTTCGCGCGCGCGAGTCGGCCGTGCTCGCCGAGCTGGCGGCGCAGCAGGACGTGGTGCTGGCGACCGGCGGCGGCGCCGTCCTCGCCGAGGCGAATCGCCGCCTGCTGGCGGCCGGCGGGAGCGTTGTCTACCTGCACGCGCCGCCTGCCGCGCTCTATGAGCGCGTGCGCCAGGACCGGAACCGGCCGTTGCTCGCGACGCCCGACCCGCTGGCGCGCATGCGCGAGCTGTATTCGATGCGCGACCCCCTGTACCGCGAGGTGGCGGACATCGTGGTGGACACCGGGCGGCAGAGCGTGCAGGACCTCGCGCGCGAGGTCCTGGGGCGGCTGAGGCAGACATGGAAACTGTCCGCGTAGAGCTCGGCCGGAGTGCCTACCCGATCCACATCGGCGCCGGGGCGCTCGATGCAGAGGCGCTCTACCGCCCGTACCTGCACGGGGGGCGCGTCGCCGTGGTCAGCAACACCGTGGTCGCGCCGTTGTACGGTGCGCGGGTGAGGGCCGCCCTGACGCGCGCCGGGGGGTCGGTGGCGACGGAAGTGCTGGTGGAGGATGGCGAGTCGGCCAAGAGCTGGGCGACGCTCGAGCGCGTGTTCGACGCGCTGCTCGACGCGCGGATCGGCCGGGACGGCCTGCTGGTCGCGCTGGGCGGCGGGGTCATTGGCGATCTGGCGGGATTCGCCGCCGCGGTCTACCAGCGCGGCATCGATTTCCTGCAGGTGCCCACCACGCTGCTGGCCCAGGTGGATTCGTCCGTGGGTGGCAAGACCGCCGTGAACCATGCGCGCGGCAAGAACATGATCGGCGCCTTTCATCAGCCGGTCGGGGTCATCGCGGACGTCGCCACGCTCGCCACGCTGCCGGAGCGGGAGCTGCGTTCGGGAATCGCCGAGGTCATCAAGCACGGCTTCGCGCTCGACGCAGACCTGGTGGCCTGGCTGGAGTCGAACGTCGAGCGCCTGCTCGCGCGCGATGCCGAGGCGCTGTCGCACGTCGTGCGCCGCTCCTGTGAGCTGAAGGCACGAGTGGTCGCGTCCGACGAGCGCGAGGCGGGGTCGCGGGCGCTGCTCAATTTCGGTCACACCTTCGGCCATGCCATCGAGGCGGGCGCAGGCTACGGCGTCTGGCTGCATGGCGAAGCCGTGGCCACCGGAATGGTGATGGCGGCGGAGCTGTCCGTGCGCGCCGGCATGCTGGCGGCGGCGGACGCGGCGCGGCTCAAGCAGCTCCTGCAACGGGCGGGATTGCCCGTCGAAGGGCCGCCGCTCGCCTGGGAGCGCTACTTCGAGCTGATGGCAGGCGACAAGAAGGCGGCCGCCGGTCGTGTTCGTTTCGTGGTGCTGCAGGGGGTCGGACAGGCAGTCCTGCGCCACGACCTTCAGGAGTCCGACGTGCGCGCGGCAATCGCCGCTGCCAGCCCCAAGTCGCCAGCTGCTGCGTCGCGGTAAGCGCGGCAACCCTGGAAGCCCTTGTTGCGGCTGGGTTCCGAAGGTATATTCGACCGCTGGACCGCGGTTTTTGTGCAGAGCGGCGAAAATTATAGAACTACCTGCTTAATCATAGGGTTAACAGTGGAGCTGCCTCTCCCGCCAAGCGCCCAAGGACTGTACGACCCGCGGAATGAGCACGATGCCTGCGGCGTCGGATTCGTCGCGCACATCAAGGGCAAGAAGTCGCACGCCATCGTCGAGCAGGGGCTCACGGTGCTGAAGAACCTGACGCACCGCGGCGCGGTCGGCTGGGACCCGAAGCTCTCCGACGGCTCCGGGCTGCTCCTGCAGATCCCGGACCGATTCCTGCGCGAGGAAATGGCGCGCCAGGGGGTGAAGCTTCCGCCCTTGGGCCAGTACGGCGTCGGCATGGTGTTCCTGCCGCGCGACCCGGCGAGCCGGCAGGCGTGCGAGTACGAGATCGAGCGCGCGGTCAAGGACGAAGGCCAGGGGATCCTCGGCTGGCGCGATGTCCCGGTCGACAACAGCGATCTGGCGGAGTCGGCGAAGAAGCTCGAGCCGGTGATCCGCCAGATCTTCATCGGGCGCGGGCGCGGGGTGACGGTCACCGACGCGCTGGAGCGCAAGCTCTACATCATCCGCAAGAGCTCCGGCCACGCCATCCAGGCGCTCAAGCTCGCGCATGGCAAGGAGTTCTACGTGCCGTCGATGTCGGCGCGCACGCTCGTCTACAAGGGCATGCTGCTCGCCCACCAGGTCGGCGAGTACTACCTCGACCTCAAGGACGCGCGCGTCGAATCCGCGCTGGCGCTCGTGCACCAGCGCTTCTCCACCAACACCTTCCCTTCCTGGGACCTCGCGCACCCGTTCCGCATGATCTGCCACAACGGCGAGATCAACACGGTGCGCGGCAACGTGAACTGGATTCGTGCGCGCCAGGGCGCCATCTCCAGCCCCGTGCTCGATGAGGATCTCGGCAAGATCTGGCCGCTGATCTACGACGGGCAGTCGGACTCGGCGTCATTCGACAACGCGCTCGAGCTCCTGGTGATGGGCGGCTACTCGGTGGCGCACGCCATGATGATGATGATCCCTGAGGCGTGGGAGAACCACACGCTCATGGATCCGGCGCGGCGCGCCTTCTACGAGTATCACGCGGCGATGATGGAGCCCTGGGACGGCCCGGCGTCCATCGCCTTCACGGACGGCCGACAGATCGGCGCCACGCTCGATCGCAACGGCCTGCGCCCGTCGCGCTACATCGTCACCGACGACGGCCTGGTCATCATGGGGTCGGAGTGCGGCTGCCTGCCGGTGCCGGAAGAAAGGATCGTCAAGAAGTGGCGCCTGCAGCCGGGCAAGATGTTCCTCGTCGACCTGGAAAAGGGCCGCATCGTCGACGACGGCGAGCTGAAGGACGCGCTTTCGGGCGCGCGCCCCTACGCGGAGTGGATCGAGCGCATCCGCGTCAAGCTGGACGAGGTGGAAAGCGAGAAGACGGCGCCGCTGAAGAGCGCCGTGCCGCTCCTCGACCGGCAGCAGGCCTTCGGCTACACCCAGGAAGAGGTCAAGTTCCTGATGGCGCCGATGGCGCAGAGCGGCGAAGAGCCGGTGGGCTCGATGGGCAACGACTCGCCGCTCGCCGTGCTCTCGGGCAAGGACAAGACGCTGTACCACTACTTCAAGCAGTTGTTCGCGCAGGTCACCAACCCGCCGATCGACCCGATCCGCGAGGAGCTGGTGACCTCGCTCGTGTCGTTCATCGGCCCCAAGCCCAACCTGCTCGGCATCGACGAGATGAACCCGCCGCTGCGGCTCGAGGTGTCGCAGCCGGTGCTCGACTTCTACGAGATGGAGAAGATCCGGCACATCGAGCGCTATACGAGCGGCAAGTTCAGGGCGCTCGAGCTCGACATCACCTACCCGGTGGACTGGGGACGCGATGCCGTCGAGGCGCGCCTGGCGTCGCTGTGCGCGCAGGCCGAGGACGCGGTGCGCGCGGGCGCCTCGATCATCGTCATCTCCGACCGGCTCGTCGACCGCGAGCGCGTGGCGATCCCGGCGCTGCTGGCGCTCTCGGCAATCCACCAGCACCTGGTGGCCAAGGGCCTGCGCACCAGCGCGGGCCTGGTGGTGGAAACCGGCTCGGCACGCGAAGTGCATCACTTCGCGCTGCTCGGCGGCTACGGGGCGGAGGCCGTGCACCCGTATCTCGCGCTGGAAACGCTGCTCGCCATGCATCCGGGGGACCCGGCGGCCGGCAGCAAGGCGATCAAGAATTTCGTCAAGGCGGTCGGCAAGGGGCTGAAGAAGGTGATGTCCAAGATGGGCATCTCGACCTACATGTCATACACGGGCGCGCAGATCTTCGAGGCCGTGGGGCTGGCGAAGACGCTGGTGGACAAGTACTTCACCGGCACCGCGTCCAATGTCGGCGGCATCGGCCTGTTCGAGGTGGCCGAGGAGGCGATCCGCATCCACCGCGCGGCCTTCGACGAGCGCGATCCGGTGCTCCGGGAGATGCTGGATACGGGCGGCGAGTACGCCTGGCGGGTGCGCGGCGAGGAGCACATGTGGACGCCGGACGCGATCGCCAAGCTGCAGCACTCGACGCGGCAGAAGTCCTACGCGACCTACAAGGAATACGCGGCGCTCATCAACGACCAGTCCAAGCGGCATATGACGTTCCGGGGCCTGTTCGAGTTCCGCCTGGACAAGGCGAAGCCCGTGCCGCTCGAGGAGGTGGAGCCGGCCGCCGAGATCGTCAAGCGCTTCTCCACCGGCGCCATGTCGCACGGCTCGATCTCGATCGAGGCGCACAGCACGCTCGCGGTGGCGATGAACCGCATCGGCGGCAAGTCCAACACCGGCGAGGGCGGGGAGGACCGCAATCGCTATGCGCCCGTGCAGGCCGGCGAGTCGCTGCAGTCGCGCCTGGGCAAGGCGCGCGTCGCGAAGGACATCGAGCTGCGCGCAGGCGACATGCTCAAGTCCAAGATCAAGCAGGTCGCCTCGGGGCGCTTCGGCGTCACCGCCGAGTATCTCGCGAGCGCGGAGCAGATCCAGATCAAGATGGCGCAAGGCGCCAAGCCGGGCGAAGGCGGGCAGCTGCCGGGACGCAAGGTGTCCGAGTACATCGCGGAGCTGCGCTACTCGACGCCCGGCGTGGAGCTGATCAGCCCGCCGCCGCACCACGACATCTACTCGATCGAGGACCTGGCGCAGCTGATCCACGACCTGAAGAACGCCAACCCGGAAGCCTCGATCTCGGTGAAGCTCGTGTCCGAGGTGGGCGTCGGCACGGTCGCGGCGGGCGTGTCCAAGGCCAAGTCCGACCACGTGACCATTTCCGGGCACGACGGCGGCACCGGCGCCTCGCCCTGGGGCTCGATCAAGCATGCGGGCACGCCATGGGAGCTGGGGCTCGCGGAGACCCAGCAGACGCTGGTGCTCAACCGGCTGCGCGGCAGGATCGCGGTGCAGGTCGACGGGCAGATCAAGACCGGCCGGGACGTGGTGATCGGCGCCATGCTCGGTGCCGACGAGTTCGGCTTCGCCACTGCGCCGCTGGTGGTGAGCGGCTGCATCATGATGCGCAAGTGCCATCTCAACACCTGCCCGGTAGGCGTGGCCACGCAGGACCCGGTGCTGCGGCGCAAGTTCTCGGGCAAGCCGGAGCACGTGGTCAATTACATGTTCTTCGTCGCCGAGGAGGCGCGCGAGCTGATGGCGAGCCTCGGCATGCGCAAGTTCGACGAGCTGATCGGCCGTACGGATCTGCTCGACATGAAGAAGGGCATCGAGCACTGGAAGGCGAAGGGCCTGGACTTCTCGCGCGTCTTCCGCATGCCGGAGATGCCCGCCGATGTGGCGCGCTTTCATAGCGAAGCGCAGGACCACGGCCTTGCCAGGGCGCTCGACAACCGCCTGATCGAGCTCGCCCGGCCGGCGCTCGAGCGCGGCGAGAAGGTCGCCATCGACATGCCGATCCGCAACATCAACCGCACGGTCGGCACGCTGCTGTCGCACGAGATCGCCAGGCGCTACGGGCACGACGGCCTGCCGGCGGACACGATCCGCGTGCGCTTCGCCGGCTCGGCGGGCCAGAGCTTCGGCGCGTTCCTCGCGCGCGGCGTGACGCTCGACCTGATCGGCGATACCAACGACTACTGCGGCAAGGGACTTTCCGGCGGGCGCATCTCGGTGCAGCCCTCGCCCAAGTTCCGCGGCGAGCCGACCGAGAACATCATCACCGGCAACGTGGTGCTCTATGGCGCCATCGCGGGCGAGGCCTATTTCCGCGGCGTCGCGGGCGAGCGCTTCGCCGTGAGGAACTCGGGTGCCACGGCGGTGGTGGAAGGCGTCGGCGACCATGGCTGCGAGTACATGACCGGCGGCACGGTGGCGGTGCTCGGCCAGACCGGACGCAACTTCGCGGCCGGCATGTCCGGCGGCATTGCCTACGTGCTCGATGCGGACGGCGACTTCGTCAAGCGCTGCAACGCCGCGATGGTCGATCTCGAGCCCGTGCTGGCGGAGTCGGAGCAGCAGGGCAAGCTCGGCCGCGAGTACTGGCACCACGGCGAGGCCGACGAGCTCATCCTGCGGCGCCTGATCGAGAGCCATGCCAGGCACACGGGCAGCAAGCGCGCGCAGCAGATCCTCGATCAATGGGCAAGCTGGCGCGGCCGCTTCGTGAAGGTATTCCCGAAGGAGTACCGGCGCGCGCTGGGCGAGCTGGCCGCGGCGCACAAGAAGGCGGCCGCCTAGTGGGCAAGGTCACAGGCTTTCTCGAGTATCAGCGCCTGGCGGAGGCTGCGGAAGCGCCGGATGCGCGCAGGAAGCACTATCGCGAGTTCGTCCTGCACCTCACGGACGAGGAAGCGAAGGTCCAGGGCGCGCGCTGCATGGATTGCGGCACGCCGTTCTGCATGTCCGGCTGCCCGGTCAACAACATCATCCCGGACTGGAACGACCTGGTTTACCGCGGCGACTGGAAGCTCGCCATCGACACGCTGCACTCGACCAACAACTTTCCGGAGTTCACCGGCCGCGTGTGCCCGGCGCCCTGCGAAGAGGCGTGCGTGCTGCGCATCAACAACGACCCGGTGGGCATCAAGTCGATCGAGCACGCGATCATCGACCGCGCCTGGGAGGCCGGATGGGTGGCGCCGCTCGCGGCCGCGGCGAAGACCGGCAAGAAGGTCGCCGTGATCGGTTCCGGTCCGGCGGGGCTCGCCTGCGCGCAGCAGCTCGCGCGCGTGGGGCACGCGGTGACGGTGTTCGAGAAGAACGATCGCCTCGGCGGGCTGCTGCGCTACGGCATCCCGGATTTCAAGCTGGAGAAGTGGCTGATCGACCGACGGATCGAGCAGATGCAGGCCGAGGGCGTGGAGTTCCGCGTCAACCACGTGCTCGGACCGGCACCCGTGGGCGCGGGCAACCGGCAGGCGCGACCCGTGGACGCGAAGAAGCTGCTGAAGGACTTCGACGCCGTGGTCCTTGCCGGAGGTGCCGAAGCGCCGCGCGACCTGCCGGTGCCGGGGCGCGATCTGGATGGCGTGCATTTCGCCATGGAGTTCCTGCCGTTGCAGAACCGCCGCGTGGCGGGCGACAAGAACGTCGACGATCTGTGGGCGAGCGGCAAGCACGTCGTCATCATCGGCGGCGGCGATACCGGATCGGACTGCGTGGGGACTTCGAACCGGCACGGAGCGGCGTCGGTCACCCAGTTCGAGTTGCTGCCGATGCCGCCGGACCCGGAGAACAACCCCGTGTGGCCCTACTGGCCCACGCGGCTGCGCACGTCCTCCTCGCATGAAGAAGGCGCGGCGCGCGACTGGTCGGTCGCGACCAAGGCCTTCATCGGCGAGAACGGCAGGGTGAAGGCGCTGCGCGCGGTCAAGCTCGAGTGGCGGGACGGCAAGCCCGCCGAGATCACGGGCTCGGAGTTCGAGATTCCCGCCGACCTCGTGCTGCTGGCGATGGGTTTCGTCTCACCCGTGCAATCGGTGCTTGACGCCCTCGGCGTCGCCAAGGACGCGCGCGGCAATGCCAAGGCCGACACGGAAGGCGCGGGCTGCTATGCCACCAGCGTGCCGAAGGTGTTTACCGCGGGCGACATGCGCCGCGGCCAGTCGCTCGTCGTCTGGGCGATCCGCGAAGGGCGCCAGGCCGCGCGCGCGGTGGACGAGTTCCTGATGGGGTTCTCCGAACTGCCGCGCTGACGGCGGCTAGTCGCTCGCCGGGGCGATCCGGTACTCGAGCACCTCGCGGCTGGACTTCAGAGCATCGGACAGCCCGCGCACGCCGCCGGCGCCGACCGCGCGCAGCACCATACGGTATTCGAACTGGGTGCCTTCCGCGCTCAGCCGGTAGTTCAGGTTGTAGACGGAAAAGCCGTGCTGCGCTACGAGCTCGCGCAGCTCGGGCTCGGGCATCACTGCATCGCGCGCGAAGCGCACCGAGAAGTTGGCGTAGTACTCGGCCGGGATCTTGCTCTCGATCCAGCGAAACACCGACAGCGTGCCCAGTGTCAGGACGACGCCGATGCCCGCGGCGAAGTAAAAGCCGATGCCGGTGAGGATGCCGATCGCCGCCGTCACCCAGATCGACGCCGCCGTCGTCAGTCCGCGGACCGTCAAGCCTTCCTTCACGATCACGCCGGCGCCGAGGAAGCCGATGCCCGTCATGATGCCCTGCGCCATGCGCGTGGGATCCACCACCACGCGCGAGCCGCCTTGCGCTACGAACCACTGGTGCTCGTAGACCGTAACCAGCATCAGCAGGCTCGAAGCCAGACAAACGAGCGCGTGCGTGCGAAAGCCCGCGGCGCGGCCGCGGAAGCTGCGCTCCAGGCCGATGATCCCGCCGGCGGCGAGCGCCGCCACCAGCCGGAAGACGATCTCAAGGACCTCGCTGCTCACTTGGGGCATGGACATGTGACCGTCATGTTACGGCGCTTTTCCATGATCTTTCAAGGAGTTCGCCGGAGTCCGGGTGCTAAAATCCGGCGCCATGAGCCTCGTCGTGGTCGTGCTCGCCGCCGGGCAGGGAAAGCGCATGCACTCGGCGCTGCCGAAAGTGCTGCATCGGCTGGCCGGCCGGCCGCTGCTCGCGCACGTGCTCGATGCCGCGCGAGCGCTCCAGCCCAAGCAGATCCTGGTCGTGCACGGCCACGGCAGCGCCGATGTGCGCGCGGCATTCGAGGGCGCGAAGCTCGAGTGGGTGGAGCAGGCGAAGCAGCTCGGCACGGGGCACGCCCTGGCGCAGGCGCTGCCCAGGGTGGCGCGCGGCGCACAGGTGCTGGTGCTGAACGGCGACGTGCCGCTGGTGCGTGCCGAGACGCTGCAGCACCTCGTGGCGGCGTCGCGCGCCGGCCTCGCCATCTGCACTTCCGAGCTCACGGACGCGACCGGCTACGGGCGGGTGGTGCGCGACGCGCGCAAGCGCGTGCGCCGCATCGTCGAGCACAAGGATGCCACTGCGAACGAATTGCGCATCCGCGAGTGGTACGCGGGGTTCCTCGCGGCACCCGCGGCGCGACTGACGAAGTGGCTGGCGCAGGTGAAGCCCGCGAACGCGCAGAAGGAGTACTACCTCACCGACGTGATCGGGCTCGCCGCGAAAGACGGCGTGCCTGTCGCCGCGGTGAAGGCGCAGGACCCCTGGGAAGTCGCGGGCGTCAACTCGCGCCACGAGCTGGCAATCCTCGAGCGCGCCTACCAGAACGCGCAGGCAAGGCGGCTGCTCGAGGCGGGCGTGGCGCTTGCCGACCTGTGGCGCGTGGACGTGCGCGGGGAGCTTGCCTGCGGCCGCGACGTGTCGATCGACGTGAATTGCGTCTTCGAGGGCACGGTGAGGCTCGGCGACCGCGTGCGCATCGGCCCGAACTGCGTGCTGCGCAACGTGACAGTCGATGCCGACACGGAAATCCATGCTTTTTCGCTGCTCGAGGATGCCGAGGTCGGCAGGCGCTGCCGCGTCGGCCCGTTTGCGCGCCTGCGACCGGGCGCGCGGCTCGCCGAGGAAGTGCATATCGGCAACTTCGTCGAAGTGAAGGCGAGCCGCATCGGCGCCGGCTCCAAGGCCAACCACCTTGCCTACCTCGGCGACGCGGAGGTGGGGGCGCGCGTCAACGTCGGCGCCGGCACCATCACCTGCAACTACGACGGCGCGGCCAAGCACCGCACGGTGATCGAGGACGACTGCTTCATCGGCTCGGACGCCACGCTCGTGGCGCCCGTGACCATCGCCAGGGGCTCCTACATCGGCGCGGGCTCGACCATCTCGAAGAGCACGCCCGCCGGGCAGCTTACGGTGGCGCGCGCCAAGCAGGTGTCGCTGCCCAACTGGAAGCCGAAAAAGAAATAGCGCCATGTGCGGGATCGTAGGAGCGGCTGCGCGGCGCGACATCGTACCGGTACTCATCGAAGGCCTGCGCCGTCTGGAGTATCGCGGCTACGACTCCTGCGGCGTCGCCACCCTGCGCGCGGGCGGGCTGGAGCGCGTGCGCAGCGTGGCGCGCGTAGAGGACCTCGCCGGCCAGGTGCGCAAACAGAAGCTCGCAGCCGAGACGGGCATCGCGCACACGCGCTGGGCGACGCACGGCGCGCCGGTGACGCGCAATGCCCACCCGATGATGTCGCACGGCGAGATCGCGCTGGTGCACAACGGCATTATCGAGAACTACGAGGAGCTGCGCGCCGAGCTCAAGGGCAAGGGCTACGAGTTCGACAGCCAGACCGACACCGAGGTGATCACGCACCTCGTGCACAGCTGCTATCAGGGTGACCTGTTCCAGGCCGTGCGCCGCGCGGTGAAGCGCGTCACCGGCGCCTACGCGATCGCGGCGGTGGCGAAGGGCCAGCCGCATCGCGTGGTCGGCGCGCGCGCGGGCAGCCCGCTGGTGGTCGGCGTGGGCAGGGGCGAGATGTTCCTCGCCTCGGACGCCCTGGCGCTCGCCGGCACCACCGATCGCATCGCTTTCCTCGAGGAGGGCGACGTCGCGGAAATCGACTTGGAGAGCTTCCGCGTGCGCGACGCAGCGGATCGCGAGGCGAAGCGCGAAGTGCGCACGGTGCAGGCGGGCAACGCCACCGTGGAACTCGGCCCCTACCGGCACTACATGCAGAAGGAGATCTTCGAGCAGCCGAGCGCCGTGGCCGACACGCTGGAGGGCGTCGAGGCCATATCGCCGGCGCTCTTCGGCAAGGACGCGCCGCGCACGCTGCGAGGCGTCCGGCAGGTGCTGGTACTCGCCTGCGGCACCAGCTACTACTCGGGGCTCACCGCAAAAGTCTGGATCGAGTCCCTGGCGCGCCTGCCGACGCAGGTGGAGATCGCGAGCGAGTACCGCTACCGCGACAGCGTGCCGGATCCGGCCACGCTCGTCGTCGTGGTGTCGCAATCGGGCGAGACCGCCGATACGCTGGCCGCGCTGCGCCACGCGCGCGCGCTGGGCCAGAAACGCACGCTTGCCATCTGCAACGTCGCTTCGAGCGCGATGGTGCGCGAGACGCGGCTCAGGTTCCTCACCCACGCCGGCACCGAGATCGGCGTAGCGTCGACCAAGGCCTTCACCACCCAGCTGACCGCGCTATTCCTGCTCGCGCTGGTGCTCGCCAAGCTGCGCCGGCGCCTGCCCGCGCGCGAGGAGGCGCGGCACCTGCGGCGGCTGCGCCACCTGCCGCAGGCCTTGTCGGCGGCGCTCGCCCTGGAGCCGCAGCTGATCGCCTGGGCCGAACGCTTCGCGAGGAAAGAGCATGCCCTCTTCCTCGGCCGCGGGCTGCACTACCCGATCGCGCTGGAGGGTGCGCTGAAGCTCAAGGAAATCTCCTACGTGCACGCCGAGGCCTACCCGGCGGGCGAGTTGAAGCACGGCCCGCTGGCGCTCGTCACGCAGGAGATGCCGGTGGTGACCGTGGCGCCGAACGACGCGCTGCTGGAGAAGCTCAAGTCGAACATGCAGGAAGTGCGCGCGCGCGGCGGCGAGCTCTACGTGCTCGCCGACGCCGATACGCGCATCGCGGCGCAGGAGGGCATGCACGTTGTCCGGCTGCCCGAGCACTACGGCCTGCTCTCCCCGATCCTGCACGTGGTGCCGCTGCAGCTGCTCGCCTACCATACGGCGCTGGCGCGCGGCACCGACGTGGACAAGCCGAGGAACCTGGCGAAGTCGGTTACGGTGGAGTGACGGGCGCGCGCGCGGCGACGTCCGCGAGCGGCGCGGCGCGCTTCTGCAGTAGCCAGGCGAGGATCGGCGGCGTGACGAGCGTGGTGGCCATCACCACCACCACGATCACCGAGAACATCGCATCGTCGACCACGCCGAGCGACTTGCCGACGAAGGCGAAGATCAAGCCCACCTCGCCGCGCGGCACCATGCCCCAGCCGACCAGCCAGCGGTTGGCGTCGCCCGCCGCAAGGCCGGAGGCGAGCTTGCCGAGAATGGCGGCCAGCGTGATGGCCGCCGCGATCAGCACGACCTGCGGGTCGAGCAGCGCCTCGAGCTTCACGTGCATGCCGGCGTAGACGAAGAAGATCGGCACCAGCAGATGGCCGACCGGCTCGAGCAGGTGCTCGAGATGGCGGCCGGAATGCGCGTCCAGGACCTTGGCCACGCGGCGCCGGGTCTGCGCGTCGTTTTGGGCGACCGCGTCGAGCACCTCCTGCTTGATCTTGGGAGCGTCGAAGGCCGTGAAATGCACCTCTTCGAGCACCAGCCCTGCCGCGAAGGCACCGACGATGGGCGCCAGCCCGATGAGGTGCGCCAGGTAGGCAAAGAGCAGGCACAGCGCGAGCGCGAACGTGAGCTTCATGCCCTCGCCGGCATGGATGCGCGCGAACAGGCGGCTGAAATGCGGCGCAAGCCGCTGGCCGATGACCAGCGCACCCGCCAGGAACACCACCGCCTGCAGGACGATCCATGCCACGTCCGCGGCCGCCACCGAGCCCTTCACGGCAATCGAGGCGACGACCGACAGGATGATGAGGCCGAGCACGTCGTCGATCACGGCTGCGCCGAGCACGATCTGCGCTTCGTTCGAGCGCAGCGCGCCGAGGTCGCGCAGCACGCGCCCGGTGATGCCCACCGAGGTGGCGGTCAGCGCGGCACCGAGGAACAGGTACGCGGCGAACGGCATGTCCGGCAGGAGCCACGGGCCGACCACATAGGTGCCGAGCGCGAAAGGCAGTGCCACGCCGATGGCGGCGACCCAGAACGCGCGCGCGCCCACGCGGCGCATGGAGGAAACGCTCGACTCCAGGCCCAGCTGGAAGAGCAGGATCACCGCGCCCAGCTGCGCGAGGAACTGCACCACCGCGTCGGCCTCGATCAGTGCGCCAAAACCCATTCCGGCGAGCGCCAGGTTGCCGAGCACCATGCCCGCGATCAGTTCGCCGAGCACGACCGGCAGGCGCAGCCGCCCGACCAGCGCGCCAAGCTTGGCGCACACCAGGATCAGCGTGACCCAGAGGAAGGACTGCGCGATCTCGTCGGAGGCGGCGGCGCGGGCGTCCG